>JAFYPR010000006.1 GCA_017547445.1 Clostridia bacterium | reverse complement strand
TCTTCTTGAACTTTTCTACACGTCCGCCTGTGTCAACAAGCTTCTGCTTACCTGTGTAGAAAGGATGGCACTTGGAGCAGATTTCAACGTTGATAGATTCTTTAACAGAACCTGTTTCAAAGATTGCGCCACATGCACACTTGATAGTTGCAGGGCCATAGTTGGGATGGATACCTTCTCTCACTACGTTCACCTCTTTCAAAGATTTGTGTATATAAATAATTATAATCCATTACAGACAACGCTTATTATAGCATAGAGAAAAAAAGATTGCAAGTATTTTTTTGAAAAAAATGAGAAATTTTGAAGAGGTGTTTTATTTGAGCCAAAGAAATTTTGCGGAATTTTGTTGGGACGGTTCCCATTGGTATGGATGCGGAATTTTTGAAGAGGTTTTTCGGGACGAAATGACACCTGCCTATATGTTATATTAAAACCCGAGGAACGAAATGTATTGGTTTATGGGGGGAGATAGAATTACAGATAAGCAGAGAGTGTTTGCAGATGAGTATGTCAAGAGCCTTAATGCCACAAAAGCTTATATGCAAGCTTACGGAATAAAGGACAAAAATCATGCTGCATGTAAGGGGTCACTTTTAAGAAAAAAACCCGAAATTGAGAAATATATAAATAAAAAACTTGAGGAGGCAAGCAGACGGGCAAATGTTGAGGCTGAAAAGGTTTTGGAGCTTCTGGCGGCAATTGCATTTACTTCGCCTGCAGATTTTGCAAAGATTATTACCGAAGACGGAAAACAAAGACTTTTATGGCAGGATTTTGAGGACTTGCCTGAGGATGTAAAAAAAGCCGTTGCGGTGATAAAAAATACACCTTCAGGAATTGCTGTTGAGACATTGGACAGAATGAAGGCAATAGATATGCTCCTGAAATATATGGGAATCAGCAAAGAGAAAAGCGAAGGTGTTGTGATTGAGGGAGAAGGGGAGATTAATTAGGAGTCAGGAGTCAGGAATCAGGGATGGAACGTGAAGAGAATATATTTACCTGAAATTATTGGAAAAGGGTATGGTGAGTTCTGGCATTTTAAGGGCAGATACAGAGTAGTGAAGGGGTCAAGAGCAAGTAAGAAAAGTAAAACTGCGGCGTTGTGGTTTATATATAACATGATGAAATACGAAAAAAGCAATCTGCTTGTTGTAAGAAAGACCTACAGGACACTTAAAAATTCATGCTTTGAGGAATTGAAGTGGGCAATTGAGACCCTTGGGGTTAAGTCTTACTGGCTTTTAAGACAATCGCCCATGGAGATGGTTTACATTCCTACGGGGCAGAAAATTTATTTCCGTGGTCTTGATGACCCTATGAAGGTAACAAGTATTACTGTGAGTGCGGGGTCTCTATGCTGGTTGTGGATTGAAGAGGCTTACGAGATAAGTGATGAAAAAAGCTTTGATATGCTTGATGAATCCATACGAGGAGAAACGGGAGACGGACTTTTTAAGCAGGTGACAATAACCTTTAACCCATGGAATGAGAAGCATTGGCTGAAGAAAAGATTTTTTGACAAAAAGGATGAAAATACCCTTGCCATTACCACAAATTATATGTGTAATGAGTTCCTTGATGAGGCGGACAGAGCACTTTTTGAGGCTATGAGGTTAAAAAACCCCGAGAGATACCGTGTAGCGGGACTTGGAGAGTGGGGCAGAAGCGAGGGGGTAATATACACAAAATGGAGAGAAGAAAACTTTTCTGTTAAGGCGCTTCTTTCTGAAAACGGCAATCTGAAAAGTGTTTTCGGTCTGGATTTTGGGTATGTGAATGACCCCACGGCTTTGTTTTGCGCCCTTGTGGATAACAAGGAAAAGAAGATATACGTATTTGACGAGATGTATGAAAAAAACCTGTCAAATGAAGAGATATATGAGCGCATAGCTTCTATGGGGTATGCAAAGGAGAGAATCAGGGCGGATTCGGCTGAGATAAAGAGCATTGACAGACTAAGAAGCCTTGGTCTTACAAGGATAAGGCGTGCAAAAAAAGGAGCTGACAGCATACGCTACGGGATTGCGCTTATACAGGAGTATGAAATTATTGTGCATCCCTTATGTGTGAATTTCATTACTGAGATTTCCAACTATGCATGGGAGACGGATAATTCAGGTAAGAGGATTAACAGAGCAAAGGATGAATTTAACCATCTGATGGATGCCATGCGCTATGCTATGGAAAATGAAGGTGAAGAAGAGGGGTTTTCCTTTAAATAGGAGGTGAGATTTTGGGATATGTAATTGACTGGAGCAGAATGCTCGATACATTCTTTCAGGATATGTACTTTTTTGTAAGCTGGGATTTCCCCATGGAGGATGAATATGTATTGAACTCCCCTGTGGGCGAGGAACGGATTTTCCGTCCTTTGAAAAAAGCATGGGTAAAAAAGAATTCTGAACTGATTGAGGAAAGCTCCGGTGTGAGAGGTACAAACCCGTTTGCACAAATGCTTGTGTACGAGAGAGAAATTGCCCGGGTGCAGGAGGGTTGGGGATGCTTTGAAGCTTTCGGAAAAATGATACAGTCAGAAAAAGAAAGGCGGACGGCATTTGAACAAAATCCTCCCGATGTAACAGGAAAGAGGGCAGACGATATATCTGAGAATTCAGAAAAGAGCTTTGAGGCGCTAAGAGTGCTCAGTGAAGGTTATCATAAAGAGCATATGCCTGATGATGCGCATGAAGGTGCGGAAAATACAGGTGTGGGAGAAGCTTTTTACAACGCGGATTTTGAGTCAGTATACGGGAGAGAAACCGCAGTTTTTGGAAAAAACGGGGACGGAGAAGAGTATATGAAAAGAGACAGTATATCCGTAAGCAGCGAAAAGGTGAGAAAAATTATTGAAAATGTCAGCGGCGGGAAAGAGCGGATTTCAAAAAAAGAGATAATAATTGAGCCTGTGAAAAGCATGGAGAGATATACTGAGCCTGACATGGACATGACTCTTGATATGTTAACTGAGAGGCTTTGCGATCTGATGGCAAAAAGTGCAGACGGATTCTACTTATAGGAAGGAATGGTTGAGTGTGTGGGAAAACCTTACAGACAAAGTGATTGAAGGGTTAAATGAGGGGGCGGTTATGAGCGAGAAGAATTTTTTTGAAAGAGAGATTGCCAATTGGAAAACTGATGAGAGAAGAAAGCTTATGATTGACGGTGAGCGTTACTTCCGCGGTGAGCATGATATCTTAACTGCTGAAAGAATGGCTATAGGCTCTGACGGTAAACTTAAAAAGGTGGAAAATCTGCCTAATAACCGCATTGTGGACAATCAGTATCAGAGAATGGTAAACCAGAAGGTTAACTATCTTCTGGGAAGAGATGCAATACTTGAAGGTGATGATGAGGAGTATATAAAGCTTCTCAGAAAGGCTCTGGGAAGAAACTGGAGCAGAGAGATGAAGTGTATCTTAAGAGATGCAATCAATATGGGGATAGCATGGCTTTATATGTATACAGACCGTGAGGGACGGGTGAAATTCAAAAGAATACCTGCCTATGAAATGATTGCATACTGGGCGGATGATGCGCATACCGTCCTTGATTGCGCACTGAGGGTTTATTCTGTTGAAGGATACAGAGGAAAGGAAGAGTATACCCGTGAAATGGTGGAGATATACTCACATGAGAAGGTTGAAATTTTCGAGTGCGAGGACGGAATATTAAAAAAGGTTGATGAGCAGTTTTATTTTAAAGAGGAGGGAATACCCCTTGTTGCATTTAAATACAACGAGAAGGAAATACCTCTTATAAAGAGAGTCAAGAGCTTACAGGATGCATTGAATAAGACCTTGTCGGATTTTGAAAACAATATGCAGGAGGATGCGAGAAACACCATAATCGTACTGCAGAATTATGACGGTACGGATTTGGGTGAATTCAGACAAAATCTTGCAACATACGGTGCAGTTAAGGTGAAAACCGTTGATGGTGCGCCCGGTGATATAAAGACCCTGAAGACGGATTTTGACGGAGAAAATTATTCGCACATAATAAATGTGCTGAAAAGTGCGTTGGTTGAAAATGCTATGGGGTATGATTCAAAAAGTGACAGGCTTGGAAATAACCCCAACCAGCTGGTGATGAAGAGTATGTTTATGGACCTTGATCTGGATATGAGTGAGGCAGAGGTAGAGTTAAGATACGGCTTTAATTGCCTTACAGGGCTTATAAATGAATATTTTAAGCTTTACGGCTACGGGTATTTTGAGGATGAAAGGGTTGAAATTATCTTTAACCGGGACTGTCTTATAAACGAAAGTGAGGCTATTGATAACTGTATAAAGAGCAGAGAAATTTTAAGTGAAAAGACTGTTATGCTGCAGCATCCGTGGGTAAATGACGTGGGAGAAGAGATTAAGAGAAAGGGATGATTATATGGATAAGGAAGAGCTTTTGACTTTAGGCGTAGACGAGGATGTGGCGGAGGTTATTGCCGGGAATATGCAGAAAATGAAGGATGAGTATGAGGCAAGATGCGAGAGCGTACGCCGTGAATGGGAGGCTGAAAGCTTAATCCGTGAAAGCGGTGCAAGAAACACGGATATTATAAAGGCTTTGATTAAACCCGGTGAGGATATTACAGAGCAGATTGAAAAGCTTAAGAGAGACAAAGAAACAAGCTTTTTGTTTGAAGGGAGAAAAAGCTATGAGCCTAAGAGAAGCCCTGAAAAATTGCCCGATACAAAAAAGACGGGCTTTGAAGAAAGACTGAAGGCGGCAAGACGTGACGGAAACACCGTTGAGGCTATAAGGATTAAGCAGCTGGCGGCAAGTGAAGGGATAATGCTTTTGTGAATCAGGAATTAAGGAAAAAACTCCGTTTGCCAAGTTTTGATTGGGGCGCTTGCGCTACAGCGGGATGGTAAATGGTGTAAAAAGCTCTGTAAAGGAGTTTTATATATAAATTAATTTAATTTTTTAGGAGGAATTTTTTATGGCAAATGTTACAGGAGTAGGTACAAGTTGGAATTTACCCAATTATGCGGGTGAATTATTTTCGGCGGACACAAGTCAGACGCCGCTTCTCTCTATGATTGGCGGTCTTACAGGCGGCAGACAGAGTACATCAAGCGAATTCCCTACAGCGGTTTTGTTTGATTACCCCCAGGCTTCGCAGCCTGAAATCTCAGAGTCTGCATCTGTTACTGCACCCCAGTCGAGTCTTATTGCACGTGAACAGGAGACAAACGTGGTACAGATTCATCAGGAGGTTGTAAATCTTACATACATGAAGATGTCAAACAGCTCTAATATGACGGGTCTTAATTCAAACTTGTCAAACAGTGTTGAGGATGAAAAGGCTTTTCAGATTCATCACAAGCTTGTAAAGATGGCGCGTGATGTTGAACACAGCTTTATTAACGGTGTGTTCAATAAGGCAAAGAGCGCAGATGATGCAAATAAGACAAGAGGTCTTATTGAGCTTACCAAAAACGGCACAACATTTGACGCTGATGGCGGTCTTCTTTCAAAGAGTATGCTTGATTCCCTTTACCGTTCAATGGCGGAGGCAGGTGCATACTTTGACAACATGGTAATGCTTTTACCTGCATATCAGAAGCAGGCACTTACGGAAATTTACGCTAATCAGTTCAATGCGACAATGGGCACAAGAGATACTATCGGCGGTGTAAGTCTTACGCAGATTGAAACTGATTTCTTCAGAATGGGTATTGTATGGGACAGATTTGTTCCCCGTGATACAATTCTGATTGCTGATGTAAGCCACATTGCACCTGTATTCCAGGCGGTGCCCGAAAAGGGTGTAATTTTTGAGGAGCAGCTGGCAAAGACAGGCGCAAGTGACATGATTCAGATTTATTCACAGATTGGTCTTGCTCACGGTCCTGCTTTCTTGCACGGCTCTATTACAAATCTTGCTTCGGCGTAAGGGATGATTGAAATGACAGAAATTGAAGCTTTACGTGAGAGGCTTTGTGATTTAGGCTTTGAAACAGAAGAAAATGAAGCTGATGCGCTCAATGAGGCGATAAAAAGAGCGGAGCAGACCATTATGAATTACTGCAACTGTGAAAGCGTACCCGAGGAATTATACTTTGTGGCACTTGATATGGCGGCGGGAGAATATCTCGCCTCCGCACGGTTTGCCGACAATATAAAGGATAACCTTAAGAGTATATCCGAGGGGGATGTGTCCTTTACGTTTAAGGATAACATGGGTGACGTTATAGATGAGCTTTTTTCAAGAGGAAGTGAAGAGATGGCATCCTTCAGGAGGCTGAAATGGTAGAAAAAATGAAAAGTGCCATGGAGCCTTTATATACGGATGTGTGTACTGTTTATGAAACCCGCCCCGTTGATATCGACGGGCGCACCGGGTTTGAAAAGGTATGCAGATATAAAAATATACCGTGCAGAATTTCCTCGAAGGCTTATCTTTTTGGCGAAAATGCGGCAAATGCTAAGGAAAATCTTTTGAATGTATCAAAGAAAACCAAAATTTTTCTGCCTGCGGAATATGAGATTTTACCCGGAAGCATTGTTGAGGTTACAAGCCGGGGAAGAAAAAAGATATTTGCAAAAAGCGGTGAAATGAGCTTTTATAAGTCACATAACGAGGTTATGGTTGAAGTGATGAAAAACTATGCATAAGTGGGTGAGTTTGTGATAGAAAAACTTATTACGGCTCTGGCACAGAGCATCAGAAATGAATTTGAAAATGAGTGGAGGGTATATACGGAGAGTGTATACCAGGCTTTGGAAAAGCCCTGCTTTTTTGTAGAATGCGAAAAGGTTGAGAGGGTTGATATGCTCAACAGAAGATTCCTGATGAGGGTTAATGTAAAGATTACCTGCGAAAACGACAGCGAGGAAAGAAAAAATGATGCTCAGAGTCTGTCTGCTAAGCTCTTTGACCTTTTAGGCTGCATAAGGGTTGATGACTGTTTTTTTAACGGGCGGAAAATACACGGAAAATGGGAATCGGGAAGCTTTGTTGTAAGATGTGTATATGACATGGTTGCAAAAAAGGAAGAGGAAGAAGCAGAGAAGATGCTTACTATTGAAACAAGGGGGTTCCATGATGGAAGAGATGGGATATACAAAGGATGAGATTAAAGCATCCAAGCGTTTTAAGGAAAGACAGGATATAATAGAGGCTCTTTTAAAGGATGGAGTTTACTACAGTATTGAAGAAGCTGAAAAAATTATAAAGAGATTTATGAAAGGTAGGGTATGATATGGCATTAGGCGGAGGCAGTTTTACCAATTATAACAAGGTAATGCCCGGTACATATATTAATTTTGTGTCCAGTGCGGGAGTATCTTCTCAGGTGGGCGACAGAGGTATTTGCGCCGTGGCGATGGAGCTTGACTGGGGCATAGAGGATGAAATTTTTCCTGTTGCAGCCAATGAATTCATGACCGGCAGTATGAAGATTTTTGGTCATGCATATACAGATGATGCGCTTAATCCTTTAAAGGATGTATTTATGAATGCATCCTTGGTATATGTATACAGATTAGGTAACGGAGTGAAGGCGGCAAACGATTACGCTATGGCAAAGTATGCCGGAGCACGGGGCAACACTATTAAAATAAAGATTGCAAAAAATATTGACGATGAAGAATATTTTGATGTTACCACTTATGTAAATGGCTCAAAGCGTGATGTGCAGAAGGTTTTAAGTGCCCAGGAGCTTAAGGATAACGATTTTGTTGTATGGAAGAAGGACAAGGCGCTCGCGGCAGCGGTTGCAGAAATGACAGGCGGAAGTAACGCTGTCGTGACAGGGGAGGATTATCAGAAGTTCCTCGATGCGGCTGAGAGTGTAAGATTTAACACTCTGGCTGTTGCAACAAACGATGAGAATGTTAATTCTCTTGTTGCGGCATATACAAAGAGAATGAGAGAGGAAAAAGGAATTAAGTTCCAGAGTGTGCTTTACAATTGTCCCTTTGACGATATGGGCGTTATAAACGTTGATACCGCTTCGGCAGGTGTTGGCAAGGAAGAGGCAAATCTTGTATGGTTTGTTGCAGGTGCAGCGGCGGGCTGTCCCATTAACAAAAGCCTTACAAACCGTATTTATAATGGCAATTTTAAGGTGAAGTCAACCTATAGCGAAAGTCAGCTTGAGGAAGGAATTAAGGCAGGTAAGTTTATTTTGCACAAGGTGGACGATGAATACAGAGTGCTTAGTGATATAAACTCACTTGTTACCACCACAAGTGAAACGGGTGAAGTTTTCAAGGAAAACCAGACTGTAAGAATCGTGGACCAGATTGCATATGACGATGCAAAGCTTTTCAAGAGTAAGTATCTCGGTGTAGTGCCTAACGATGAGGCGGGCAGACTTTCCTTGTGGAATGACATTGTTGAGCACAGAAAGACCTTGCAGAAGATGCGTGCAATTGAAAATTTCAAGGATGAACTTGTTACGGTGGAAAAAGGCAACAGCAAGACAAGCGTTGTGATTACAGGCGCAATCTGCCCTGTAAATTCCATGACACAGCTTTACATTACAACTACATTAGAATAGGAGGGGCAGTATGGCGGCAATAACAATGAAGGGCTCTGATGCAATAAGCGCATCACTTGCGGAGTGCTATGTGACAATCGGCGAAAACCGATACAACTTTATGCAGATGATAAACTTTGAAGCATCTATCACAAAGAACAAGACAACCGTACCTATTTTAGGTCAGACAGGCAGAGGCAACAAGGCAAACGGATGGAAGGGTGTATTCCGAGGCAAGGCCCATTACAATCAGTCTGTTTTCAGAAGCCTGCTTATGGAGTATAAGGAGACAGGAGAGGATGTTTATTTTGACATTCTTGTGACAAATTACGACCCTGCAAGCGAGGCAGGTAAGCAGACTATGATTTTTACCGGCTGTAACATTGACGGTGGTATCCTTGCAACCTTTGATGCTGAGGGAGATTATCTTTCTGAGGAGATTTCGGGTACGTTTGAAGATTTCAAGATGCCTAAGAAGTTTGAAACACTCAGCGGCATGAAGTGATAGGAAGCCGGGGCGGTATGCCAATGGGGACAGTCCCCCTTTGGCTTGAAATGATAAGAAGTTGTGGGTAGTGCGCCAACGGGGACAGTCCCCCTTTGGCTCGTCGGGAGGCGACGCGCCAAAGAAGCTCTGCGGAGTTTGGTTGGGACAGTCCCCGTTGGCGCAGAGAGATGAAAATACGGAAAAGAGAGGGTTTTTATGGATAACTTGAAGCTTTTTCTGAAAGAAAACAAAGTTAAGAAGGAAAATGTATACTACGGTGCTTCAAATTCACTTAAGGATGATAACGGAGAAGCTCTTAAGTGGGAGATACGCCACATCAATACAAATGAGGATGAAAAAATCCGTGAGGATTGTATAAGAGAAGGCAAAAAGGGTGTAAGGGTTGACTACAATTTATACCTTAAGAAGCTTGCGGTGGCAAGTGTTGTTTTTCCCCCTTTATATAATGCGTCGCTTCAGGATTCCTACGGTGTACATTCTGCGGAGGATTTATTGTGTGAATTGATTGATAACCCCGGGGAATATCAGGAGTTTTTGAAATTTATACAGAAAATCAACGGATTTGATGTGGGACTGAAGGAAAAGGTAGATGAAGCAAAAAACTGATTTGTGAAGGTGACGGTTGGGCGGTGTATGCCTACTGGTGCCTTCACAATTTAGGAATGAGGCCGTCGGAGTTTTCTAAGATGAGTAAAAACGAGCTGGCGTTTATTATTGCGGCTGTGGATATTTATACAGAAAGACAGGAGAGATAAAAATGTATATGTTATATCTTGATGATGTGCTTTTTCCTGTGGCGCCGGGGAAGATTGTGACAGAGAGTGAGACGGACAACAGGATATATGCCTTGATTGACGGAAGCAGGGTTGTAAAAAGGGGAGGATGTCAATTGAAAAAGATTTCCTTTGACCTTTTACTGCCTATGAAAAAATACCCCTTCGCTTATTATGATGTAATGTTTTATGACGGGGAGTATTATATGGAAAAGCTTGAGAGGATGATAGCAGAAAATGTGCCTGTCAGCTTTGATTTGTACAGAAGCATCCCCGGAAGCGATGTGACATACCTTACAAGCATGAAGGTGCTTGTTGAGAAGGTGGTTAAGGTGGAGGATGCGCTCTCCTCGCCTGATATTACCGTAAGCGTTGTATTGAGAGAATACAGAAGTGTACAGACGAAGGTTGCAACGGCTAAGAGTAATTCGTATAAGGAAAGAGAAGATACTTATGTAGTGCCTGAAACTTATACGGTGAAAAGCGGTGACAGCTTGTGGATGATAAGCAGGTCAGTTTACGGGGACGGGGCAAAATACACCTATCTTGCCGAAATTAACGGGATAAAGAAGCCCTATACGATATACGCGGGGCAAAAGCTAAAGCTGAGGGAGTAATTTTATGGCTACGGTTATTAAGGAAAGAGGGTCTTACGATAAAGGGGGATACCGTGATATTTTTGATGTGGACACGAAAGAGAGCAGGCTTAAGGTATATATAAAAAGCAATCTGACGGTGCATGATGTGCCTCTTGTAAACGAGGCGGTTATAGAAAAAGAAGAGTTCTGTGCATCAAAATTCACCTTTTCTGTTTTAAAGGATGACGTTATGAGCTTTAACGAGGGCGATGCGGTAAGCGTGAAATTTGACGGCGAGGGTATTTTTTTCGGTTATGTGTTTACAAAAGTGAGGGATAAGGAAAACGTTATAACTGTCACCTGCTATGACCAGTTAAGATACCTTAAAAACAGGCGCAGTTATACAAGAGGACGGATGAGCACAGAGGAGGTTATAAGAAAAATAGCCTCTGACTGTGCATTGAGAGTGGGAGAGATTGACAGGTGTAATGTGATGCTGCCCTCTGTTGCGGCAGACAATGTAAGCTTGCTTGATGTGATAAGAAAGGCATGTAAGGATACTGAAAGCTTATCGGGGAAGAAGTACATATTTTACGACGATTACGGAAAGCTGTATCTTAAGGCAGAAGAGGGTCTTATAAGTGATATTTTAATAGATTCGTCCCTGGCGGAAAATTATGTATACAAGGACAGTATTGATAACGGGGTTTACAATACGGTGCAGCTTTACAGCGATACCAAGAGGCTGAATTTAAGAAGCCTTACCACGGTGAGCGATAAAGAAAATATGGACAAGTGGGGCACACTTATACTGTCAAAAAAGGTCACGGACCCTGAACGAAGCTATGATGAGGCAAGAATGCTTTTAAAGGAATACAACAGAGTACAAAGAGAAATTGTGATAAAGGGTGTGGACGGGGATTTTCGTCTTTCGCCCGGATGGCGCTTTTATCTTGATATGACCATGGGGGATTTAGCCTTTGACGGATATGTACGGATAAGGAAAGCTTTGCACAGATTTGAAAATAACTGCTACAGGACAGATATTTATGTGGACGGGAGTGAGGTAGAATGAATTTTGCTGAGGCTGTGAAAAAATGCTCCATGGAGGCTTACGGTGCGTCCATCCCCTGCGATGTGGTTACAGGAGAGGTTGAAGAAGCAGAGCCTTTGGTTGTTATGGTGGGTGAGATGAGAATTCCTTCTGAGATACTTCATGTGGCGGAGCATCTTTTATATAAAGAACAGGAAATAAGGCTTGGGACATATGAAAGGACTGTTGTTATACACGATGGCATAAAAGAAGGCGATCAGCTTATCCTTTTAAGAAAGAGCGGCGGAGAAGGTTATTTTGCAATTGGAAAAATCTGATGGGAGAGTGAGAAATGTTACCTGAAAGAAGCGGCAATGACATTGTCGGAGAAGAAAAGTCATACAAGGCCTATAAAATTGATTTTGAAACAAAGCGTATCGGAGAAATTATTGACGGTAAGGAAGCTCTCCTTCAGGCTGTGAAGCTGGCACTTATGACGCAAAGATACAAGTACCCCGTTTTTTCGCACTCCTATGGGACGGAGTATGTGAATTTGCTTGAAGAGGGCTATGAAAAGGCTATGGGTAAGGTGAAAAATGCCATATCAGACAGCTTGAAGTATGACGAGAGAATTAAAGCCATTGATAATTTTACATTTGAAAAAAAGGGAAAGACTATGCTGGTAAGCTTCAGGATTTTGTCGATTTACGGAGAATTTGATTATATAACGGAGGTGATATGATGCTTACGGTAAAAACCTATGAGGATTTCATGGAGGATTACAAAAACTATTTGTCCAAGGATATGGACACAAGAGAAGGTACCCTTCTTCATATGGTGATGAGCGCTACTGCCATGGGTATGGCACAGGTGTATCAGGAGCTTAAGCTGATTGAGGAAAATGCTTTTGGCGGTACTGCCACAGGTACGTGGCTCGACAAGGCTGTAGAGGTTATCGGCATGACGAGACGGGGAGCTATGAAGGCTCTGGTTAAAATCGAAGGCGACAAGGGCCTTTCTGTGGGGGATACTGTTACGGCGGGAGAGCTTTCTTATGAAATAACACAGGTGGCTGACGGATATTATGTTGCAGCCTGCCAAAAAGAAGGGGAGGCAGGAAACAGCTACATAGGCGAGGTGTTGCCCGATGAGAGAAGTGATGCAGTAAATTTACAGATTGTTTCGATTATTGCTCCCGGGTGCGATATTGAGGATGACGAAAGCTTACAGAGAAGATATATTGAAAGAGTTATGACACCTGTATGCATGGGGAATATGAGCTACTACAAGGAGGTAATCGGGGCGCTTGACGGCGTAGGGGGAATTAAGACTGAAGCAGATAAGAATACACCCGGACAGGTTAAGGTTATTATTACCGACAGTGAACATAAGGCGGCGAGCGAAGAGCTTGTAAACTACGTGAAGGAATATCTTGACCCGGCAGAGTACAGCGGATTGGGCTACGGAGTTGTTCCCATAGGGCATCATGTGAGTGTGGAAAGCGCAGAAAGCGTGGATATTGATGTGGTGGTTGACATAAATCAGAGCGGAAACCCGGATTTACATATGCGCTATGCCCGTCCTGCACTTAAAAAGATAATAAAGGAGCTTAATAAAAACTGGAGCACCTCGGATAATATTGTGATATGGAACAAAATTATTGAAGAGCATCTTTTTACATATGAAGGGGTATGGGATGTAAAGGTTGTTTCAATAAACAATGATGTGTGCAGATTTATTCTGGGAGAAAATCAGATTGTAGGGGAAGTGAAAATCAATGGTTCCTGAGAGTGTAATTAAATATCCTGATTATATGATGGATTTTGAGGAGATTGACCGCCTTGCTGCCTGGCAGAAGGTTGTAATGCGCTCCGTAAACACAAGCGGAAGCGCAATGCTGGAAGAAAAGACAATGGATAATTTCAGTGACAGTACCTCATACTGGGAAAATTTTGTGCCGTCTCTTAAGAATATGAACACGATGAAGGTTATGAATATAATGCATAAAAAGCATACGCTCACTACATTTGATGTGCTGTATGGTTACGTGTCGGGGATTATAAGAGACAGCTTTTTTACCATGGAGTATGATGAAGAGGCAGCTACCATAAGGATAAGAGCGAAGCAATACCAGTATGACACCAAGGCGGAGAAGCTGATAAGAAGGCTATTGCCGTTCCATTTGCTGTTGGATTTTCAAGAGGTTGAAGAATTGGGTTGACAAATATTTTCCGTGACTATAAAATGTATATAATACATAGAAAGGTTGTGGAAATATGAAAAGGTTTTTGTCCCTGATTATGGTGACACTAATGCTTTTGTCGGCAGGATTTGCTATACCTGCTATGGCAGAAGAGGAAGTGGATTTTGCAAACAAAATCTGCACGATTGAAAATGAAAACGGATATCTTGCCCCGTCGGGAGAGGAAAGAGGAAAGGCATTAACTGTCGGCGCAGATAAGTTTGAATGGAGATTTAAAAAGTTTTTGGGTGAAAGCTTCTCATTCATATGCGAGGGCTCTCTTTCAGCTGATGTAAACGGTGCATCGGTAAAGGAAGGCGTAACGATTATTCAGTGGACATCCACAGGTGCCAACAACCAGAGGTGGAGGCTTGAGGAGGCTGACGGCGGATATTACATAAAGTCTGTTTTTTCTGACCTTTATGTAACTGAAGCTGAGGGGGTTATTACTCAGGAGGCTAAAGGCGAGGAGAAAAATCAGCTCTGGAAGATAAATGTTGTGGGCGAATATGAGCCTATGGTTGAAAAAATGCTTGAGAGCGATGCGGCAAAGAGTTTGTCTGAGTACCGTTATAAGAGGCTTTATGACTTCCTTATGTCAGGCGGTGAATTTAACCTTTTGACATATGATAAGGTTGAAAAGATGATTGCCGAGAGAGATTATTTCAACCTTTCTTTAGACGAGCAGAAGGCTTTTGTTGAGGAATGCTTTGCTGTTGAGCCTACAAATCTGATGTACGGCTCTATGGCAACAAAGCTCAAGCGTGACATCGAGGTTAAATTTATAGGAATTGAAGAAAATGTATGGCAAGGCTGGCACGGTATCCCCGAGGAGGCGGCACGCCGTTATGATGTTACAATCACGGATAAGGAAAACGGTGACAGCCACACGTTTAAGTATTATTCACCCGTTGACAATGATGAAGAATATGCAAAGGTGGTAGGCGAGGCGGTTGCATGCTTTGAAATGCCTGTTGCAAAAACCTTGTACAGATTTATTTATACAAGCATGAATAAATCTTCATGGAACGGCGGAGACAACACTATCTGGAATAATACAGGCTACCGCGGTGATGTTAACAACATGGTGCAGATGTTTGCTCATGAGCTGGGTCACGTTATGGATAACGGCAGACAGGATAATAACGTATGGTATCGTGCCATTAGCCAGGACATGGTGCCTGTTACAGGCTACGGAAACACAAACCGCTGGGAGGATCTGGCTGAATTCTGCCGTATGTACCTTTTGGCGAGAGGCGATAAGGACAGAATTGCGGCAATTGAAAATACATACCCTGCCAGAACAAAGTCACTTAAGGGACTTTTGTATGCTGTGGATAAAGAGTTCTATGCAGATTACAAGGATGAATATGAGGAGACGCTTTATGCCGTAGGCGATTATAATAAGAGCGTACAGGTAAAGCTCAGCTTTGAAGGAGGCTACCTTACAGACCTCAACGGAGAGCTTGCTCTGACAGAGGAAAGAGAGGTAATCTCAGCATGGCAGACATGGGAAATTTATACTCTTCATGCAGGAAACAGCAGATTAAGAAATAAGGCAACAGGCAGATATATCACACTCTCTGACGGTAAGCTTACTTTAGGCGGCGGTGCGGCTATAGGCTTAAAGAGTGTTGACGGCAACAAGTATAATCTGGTGGATGGCTCCACGGGCTTTGTTGTAGGAGAAAAGCTTGAGGTTGTTATGGAGGATGGTGCGGTATGGAATTTAGATGAAGTTGCACCTATTCCTTACTCGGGCGATAAGAAGCTTACTCTTCAGGTGACAGGTGAAAAGCTCACATTTGTTGAGGGCGAAGGTCTTGCAATGAGTGAAGAAGGAAATGTGTGGGAGCTTGTGCCCGTGGATAAGGACTGGTATCTTATCAGAGACAAGGAGACGGGTAAGGTATTTGATATTTCAGGCAATAGTATTGCAAACGGTGCAAGTGCAATCCTTTACTCTGTTACAGGCGGCACTAATCAGCACTTCAAGCTTATAAACAACGGTGACGGAACATATAAGCTTCAGCTTCGTCACAGTGGACTTTATCTGACATATACGCCTGAAGGCTTCTGTCAGAGTGATTCAGGACTGGGTTATGTAAACTGGGTGATTGAATAATAAAGGCAACAAAAAAAGCCAACGGGGTAAACTCGTTGGCTTTTTTTATGCAAATAACTTGATTTTACTTATAAAATGTGATTAAATATAATATAGGTTATTATGTAAAAGTTTCCGATGGGAGGACTTAGGATGATAAATGAAAAACCTTTAAGTGAATATTTCGGATGTAACGTATTTGGCGATGACGTAATGCGTGAAATGCTTACTGAAAAAACTTATAAAGAATTTAAAAACGGAGGACCTTTGTCAAAAAGTGCGGCAAATGAAATTGCCGAGGCTATGAAGACATGGGCAATGGGCAAGGGTGCCACACATTATACACACCTGTTTTTGCCCCTGACAGGTCTTACTGCGGAAAAGCACGATGCTTTTATAAATCCTGACGTAAAAACAGGCAAGGCTATTATGGAATTTACCGGTGAACAGCTTATCAAGGGCGAAAGCGATGCATCTTCTTTCCCTTCCGGCGGTATCCGTGCCACTTTTGAAGCAAGAGGCTATACTACATGGGATACCACGTCTCCCGCTTTTTTGAAGGAGGATGCGGCAGGCGTTACACTTTGTATTCCTACGGCATTCTGCTCTTATACAGGTGAGGCTCTTGATAAAAAGACACCTCTTTTGCGCTCCTGCGAAGCCTTGGAGAAGGAAGCGTTAAGAGTTTTAAGAGCTTTAGGTGACAATGAGACTAAGGAAATTATTGCAACGGTTGGTCCCGAGCAGGAATATTTCTTGGTATCCAAGGAGCATGTTGAAAAGAGAAAAGATATTAAGATAACGGGAAGAACGCTCTTTGGTGCGCCTGCGCCTAAGGGTCAGGAAATGGATGATGCTTATTACGGCTCGCTGAGGGAAAACGTTGCCCTTTTCATGAAAGAGGTTGACACAGAGCTTTACAAGTTAGGCATTTTTGCAAAGACAAAGCATAACGAGGTTGCGCCCTGTCAGCACGAGCTGGCGTGTGTTTATTCTTCTGCCAATACTGCAGTTGATGCAAACTACATGGTTATGGAAACTCTTAAAAAGTGCGCTGACCATTACGGACTGGTATGCTTGCTTCATGAAAAGCCCTTTAAGGGATTAAACGGCTCCGGTAAGCACAATAACTGGGCAGTTTCGACTGATACAGGCAAGAATTTACTTAAACCCGGCAAGGATCCTGTACATAATGTGGAATTTCTGGTGTTCTTAGCGGCTACAATGGAGGCGGTAAGCTTACACGGCGGACTCCTCAGGGCAAGTGCGGCTAACCCCGGTAACGACCACCGTCTCGGAGGTAACGAGGCTCCGCCTTCGGTTATTTCCATGTTTTTAGGTGATGCTCTTGATAAGGTTTGTGAAAGCATTATAAGAGGCGACGAGTCTGTTAACCTCGATTGCGGAACACTCGATCTGGGTACTTCTATAATTCCTGCATTTAAAAAGGATGACACAGACAGAAACAGAACAAGTCCTTTTGCTTTTACAGGTAATAAGTTTGAATTCAGAACAGTTGGTTCCTCTGCGTCTATCGCAGGACCTAATACTGTTATAAATTCCATTGTGGCGGATAGCTTAAGAAGAATTGCTGATGCGATTGAAGGCTCTCCTGATCCCAGGTCGGAGGCTTTTAAGGTTGTACGTGAGCTTATAAGAAAGCATTATCCCAGAATTGTCTTTAACGGCAACGGCTATAGCGAGGAGTGGGCAGAGGAAGCAAAAAAACGCGGATTGCCCGCATTCAAGCATTCCATTGAAGCCTTTGGTGAGTTCACAAAGGAAGAAAGTGTAAAGCTTTTTGAAACTTTGGGAGTTTACACACGTGCGGAGCTTGAAAGCCGTTACGAAATCAGAATGGAAAAGTACTTTAAGATTAATAATTATGAGTGCCTGACCATGCTTGATATGGTAAAGAAGGAGATTTTACCTGCAGTGAGCAAGTATCTTAATTATCTTGCAAATGCAGTAAAGGATATGAGCCAGCTGGGTATTGAATCTGTTGTTGAAACAGATATGATTTATCGCATTAAACCCTATTTTGAAAGACTTTATGCTCAGACGGCAAAGTTTGAGGTTGAAATTGAAAAGGCTGAGGCTATGAATACTCTTGAAGGTGCTGAGTATATGCACACTGTTGTGCTTCCTCTTGCAGAAGAAGTAAGAAGCTATG
>JAFYPR010000077.1 GCA_017547445.1 Clostridia bacterium | reverse complement strand
TACGTTATCGGAAGCTTCTGCACCAACTCTGATACCGAATTCAACACTGTCATCAGCAACTACTGTATCAGAATAGTCAGCTGTTGCAAGGAAACGAAGACCACTGTCTGCCATAGCGTCAAGCTTTTCGCCCTCTGCAAGCTCTGTGTTACCGATTCTTACCTGTGCACCGCCTACCATCTGAAGACCAAGACCTGCGGGAACTGTGTTAGCAAATGTTGTAGCCTCTGCGATAGACATTGTCTTATTAGCTTCGTAGTAGCCTGCATCTGTTCCGATAACTACTGCATCGGAAGCAACAAGACGAACATCATCATCAGCTGCTACATATGCAAAACCGTTCATTTCGCTGCCGTTCTTTGTAAGTGTTGCATAACCTGTTTCTTCTACCTTTACAAGGTTAGCGTCTTCAACTTCAAGGTAGGAAGCGAAGCCTTCATACTGACCGCCTGCAACTGCTTCTTCACGGTCAGCAATGTATGCCGCACCGTAAGGCGCATTAAGACGGAATGTAATTGTTGTAAGACCTGCCGCATCAGCAGCTGCCATGATTTCTGTTACATCAAATGTAAGAGTTGTGTCAGCACTGTATGCTTCTTCAGAGAATACAAGTGTGGACCAGCCTTCAAGTACAGGCGCATCATCGTAGCTGTAAACACTTCCGTTTTCAAGCTCTGTCCAGCTGTCATCTACGATAGCCTGAAGAGAGAGTCTGAGCATCTGGTTACCGTTGGAGTAGCCGTTACCATGCCATGAACGAACACCGAATACTGCAGTTGCCTTCTGACCGTCTGCAAGAGTAACTACGGGGAACTTGAAGTAACCCTTTCTGGATGTGCCGAGTGTGGAAGGCGTATGTCCGCCGCCGAAGTTGTTTTCGCCGTTAGCATCCTTCGCGGGAGCACTTGCACCGCCTGCGGAAGCAACAAAGATACTGTTGGAGCTATCGGGATCAAATCCGCCCCAAAGCTCATCATTGCTGGAAGTAAATGCGTCGTAAATTACTGCATACTTATTAGTTACTTCAGAAACCATAACAACAAGGTTGTTGTTGTCTTCGGATACTACTGTTTCGGGGATAGCATAGAAGTGACCTGCGTCATTTGTATCAATGAAGAATATTTCTTCACTGTTAACTGTAACTGTTTCGCCCTTTATTACTACTTCTTCAACTGCCTTGATAACATTTTCATCACTGTCGATGAATGTAGCCTTAAGAACTACTGTGTTAGCATATACAACTGTAATTGTTGTGCCTTCAACTGCAACTGTCTTTTCATAGCCTTCCTTGTCAGCTACGGAAGCAATAGCCTCTGCTTCAGACCAGAACATACCTGTTGTTGTAGTTGTTTCGCCATCAATTGTTGTTACGAATGTAAATTCACTCTTTGTTACGTTAGCGTTAACCTTGATATCTGTTATTGAGATATCGCCGTCTGCACCGCCACCGTTTGTAAGGAATGTAATTGTGTTAATCTTTTCGTGAGCGCGTCTTACTGTCTTTTCGCCTGTTGTAAGAACTTCACCGTCACTTGTTACAGCAGTTGCTGTGTATGTGTTATTGGAGGGGTCCATTGTTACCATAATTCTGTAGACATCCCCTACCTCTACACCTGTCTTAAGCGTAATGCCTGCACTTGTACCTGCAGCATTACCGCCTGTTGCCTTAAGTGTACCACCATTAGGGCTGATACCTAAAGCACCATTGCTGAAGAGAGTACCATTGTAACCAAGCTGTGCAGAAGAGTCCTTAAGAGAATTTACAGTCATGTTGAACTGAATTGTAAATTCATCACTGATTTCAACGGGGAAGTATACTACATTACCGGGCTGACCGTTTGTAGAAATTGTATCTGCCAAAGTGAATGTTTCTTCCAGAACTGTAACTTCAATGGAAACAGGCTGTTCAATAACCTCCTGTTCACCGAACTGAACCATAGCCATACCTTCTACCACTGTTGTACCAACTGTATAGGAAGCGGGAGCATCCCAAACGATGGGAGCATTTACATGGCTGTCAAGATTGCCTGTAACTGCAACAGTTGTGGGAAGATATACTTCAACATCGCCTACAACCTTAACAGGAGCAATTTCTGCAACAGATGCAACCTCTTCTGTAACTGTAACTTCAGCCTCCTGAACTTCATAAAGACCGAAGTCGGAGAATGTTATTGTGCCCATCCATGCAGTAACAAAGTTTGCATACATATAGCCTTCTGTGTTTGTAAACACTACAATGTTTGTACCGTTAACAACGCTTTGACCTGTTTCCTGATCGCCTGCGCCTGCACCTGAAAGGATTGCATCGTTATTGGTCTTGAATTCGTTATTCAGAGAAAATCTCTGCCATCTTCTGTCATTGTCACTTGTACAAGTGTGGTTATAAATGAAAGCATATGTCTTGCCTTCTTCAACGGCCCAGCCTCTCTGCAATGTATATGCAGATGAGCTGCCGCCATTATTTACAAGAGTAACACTGCCTGTTTCTGCATTTGTTATAAAGTTAGCTTCAAGGGCAGGATTGCCGTCAGCTGCGTACCAGCCTGCCAGGCCATAGCTGAAATCAGCATTGGGGATAAGGTTAGCGCTCTTTACCTCATACTGAACGCCGTCCTTTGCGATAATCTCGCCAATAGCGTATAAACCTGTGTTTGCAACTGCCTCAAGCGCAATAGTTGCGTTTCCTGTAACAATCTGTTCGGATGAAGCGTACATAACGTTACTGCCGTTTGCAGAATATGCCTTGGCAGGAGCTACTGCTACGCCGTCATCGTCCAGTTCAAGTATCTGAGAAGCAACTTCTTCCCCGTCTACAGTCCATGTAACAGTTGCTGTAGCGCCTGTTACGATAATCAGTCTGGGAGCCTTGCTTTCATCTGTTTCCTTTGAATGCAGATAAAGTGTACCACTGTTTTCACCAAAAACAACACCAAAGGTATTGCTTGTCGCATTCTGGATAGCACTTGTCACATCAAGAGTCTTTTCAACACCGGAACCCGACCCCTTAACTGTACCAAGTAATACATCAGTACGAGTGGGGGAATTGTTATAAGTAAGCGTTGTTTCATCAAAAGTTTCTGCAAGCACAAAGACACTTGTCGTACCTGTGTCGCCGGTTCTGGGAACAACGGCAAGTGTTGCACTGATAACAGTTGTGGGGTCTATGCCTGTAAGGTCAAACTGCGCATAACCTTTTCTGTGGTTGCCCCAACTGCTCTTTGAGATATAAATACCGTTAGAGTTTCCGTTAAAATTACTTGCAGGGCCTGTTCCGCCGTAATCGTACACCTGTACGAACGAGTCGTCGCTTGCAACCAACGTTACCTCTGCCGCACTTGCTGTAAGACTCATTGCAGGTACAATACTAAGTACCATAGCAAGAGCCACCGCAAACGCTAAAATTCTTTTTGTTTTCATGTTTTTTCCTCCATTTTATATATTTATTTTTTGGCATACGCCATTTAATTCAAACTTTCCAAAGACACCCTCATGCCCTCCCTGTCGGAGGGCATAAAGGCAATTTGGAGGAAGCCCTGAAAAGGGCGAGAATTATTCAACATCCACATTTTCGCATATAGGTCTCAGCTTGTAATCCCATAAAAATACACTAAGCTCATTCCCCGAAACGTTTTCAAAAAGCTGAGGAAGGTTTTCTCCCTTTTTAATTTCAACCTCCTTCACCGCCGCAACATCTAATATGTCACCTGTGAAGCTTCCTAAAATCATCTTATATTTTCCTTCAATCTTGCTCACTACGGAAACCTTAACATCACCGCCAAGCTTTTCGGCAGTCATACTGACCTTATCTTCAATGGTATAGAAGTTTATTTCATTAAACCCAAAGCTTATGGCAGTATTGTTGTAATTGTTCATGGTATCAAAATACAAAATATAATACTTGTACTTCTCACCTTTCGTGTCGATTTTCACCTCACCGGGGATATATTCACCGGTAGCGGTAATGCCTGAAACCTCGCCAACCAACGGATAGTCGGCTGTGCCTAAGTCCGTAACCGAATTCATTTCTTCATTTGAAGCATACACCTTTGCACCGTTTATGAATTTTGCAAAATGCCCCTCGGGTTCGTTTGACGTATATCTGCCCACGATAAAGAGCGAGTTCACCGCCCTTGCCTCTTCAAGCTCAAAGCTGAAATACTTGGCATTTGTATTATCCTTTGAAGAATAGGTCGTTCCCATTTTACCGTCAAGTACAAATTCCGGACTCCATGAAGAGCTATAGCCCGTATCACATGCCTTAAAGCCTGTAATTGGGTTATTAATATATTCACTTATTGCATTTTCCTCAACAGTAATTGTTGCTTCTGCATCAAATCCCTTGCTTGTTGTACAGGTAACCGTAAATATACCTGGCTTATATACATTAAGAGTGCCGTCCTGTAACACCACGCCATGCGCTATACTGTCAGTTCTCCACTCACTTCCGGTAACATTTCCTGCACTGCTTACAACAGAGAGCTTATATGTGCCCTGTTTTAACGAAAATTCCTTTCCGACCATTCCGTCAACTGCAACGAAGGTTGCATCCCTTATATCAATAAGGCTGAATGTAACCGTTTCACTTTCACCCTCATTGAGAGTAAGCGTAATATAATTTCCGTTTTCGTCTGCTGTCACTTCCTGTTCAACACCATTGATGCTTGCCTTGTCCCATGCTTCACCACAGGAAAGACGGACTGTGTTTTCGTCCTCAAGGCTTAAAAGGGTTACTGTGGCCTTTTTCTCGTCTCTGTTCCAGGTTATGCTTTCTGCTTCAACACGGCTTCTTGCCATAAGACCCTTAATCTCGCCCTTATCCCAGTTGAAGGGTACTGCAGGCAATATCTGAACCTCGCCCGTGTTAGAGTACAGGAACGCTTCGTTTACTGCACCAACTGAGCCGAACGCCGTATCTGTACAAAAAGCACCGTTACCTCTGTTTGTATCATGGTCTGTCAGAAGTGACGAATAATATGCGTTTGAACTCATCATTTTACCAAGCGCATAGCTTACGGTTTCTGCATCCTTAAGTCTTGCACCAACAAGAGCCTTATGTATCCAGCCAAAACCGCCCGTTGCATCACCCGTATTGAACTTACTGCGGTTGTCTACCGCAATGGAAGCCGCATTTGCAAGAGTCTTATCATTCTGCGTTTCGTATCCGGGCCATGCAGGGTACAAGTGGCTTAAATGTCTGTGGTTGTTGTTTTCCTGATAATAGTCACTTGACCATTCCTTAAGCGCACCGTCAGAATCAAACATATACCCTGTAATGTCATTTTTGAGCTTTGTCCACTTTGCAATGGTCTCTTCGCTGCCTTCTCTTCCGATAGCCTTTTCTATTGCACAAATCATATCCAGCCCGTCACGTGCCGCAGCGATATCCATTGTTGCGTTCATTGTAATTGCACTGCCGTAGCCCGAAGGCTTGTTTTCCGGTGAATATGTGGGAATTATAATATATTTTTCGCCTTCTTCAAGCTCTGTTTTTCCTGCCTTATATTTTGCGCGACCATTTGCATCCATATAATATTCCGCCGTTACAATCTGCTCCCAGAAATTTGCCTGCTTTGTAAGAAGAGGAAGAAGAATATCCTTTTCCAGATCAAGGTAGCCTCTCTCTTTGATTTCTTCAAATTCTTCATCCGTAAGTCCGCCGTCATTAACGCTTAAAACAGTTTTCAAATCGTCAATGCGCATATAGTCGTTAATGGCAATCTGTCTGTTTCCGTAGCACTGCCAGTATTCATAAATCGGAAGCAACGCCCAGCTTGCGCCTGCGTTCCAGTACTGCAGCGGATACGCATTATCATACTGTACCAAGGGTGCTCTGTCCGCATCCACATTATGGGGCATCATGATAGCATCATGCATTCCGTATGCCACACGGGCATTCTCCATATAATCAGGAGTGTTACGAAGGAAGAATGTTATATAACCCTGTTGCATAAGGGTAAGGTTACTTGTATTCATACCGCTGACCTGTACGTTTACATTTGCGTTGGTTGTGTAAATTGCATTCCACGGCGGGTTCCATTCACCTGTCCACATACCGTAGAGCTTGGGTGCTGTCACACCGCTTGTACAAATCATACCATAGCGTGCCGCCTCGTATGCCTTTTTCACAAACATAGGATCAAGACTATCCTTTGACTGCTTTTGTATTGCAATAAGCGTATCATTGTCAGTATCATAGCCTGTATCACCGATATTCAATTCAACGCTGTTAAATTCTTCGCTCTGTATAGCTTTTGACGGCTCAAGTGCGTCCTCATAGCTGAATTTTCCGTCTGTTGTGTATTTGTCACGAACAGCCTCTGCAACAGAGAGCATATCATCAAGCAAATCATATTCACTCATTTTTTCAAATGCACTCATATGATTGCTTTCAGCGCCGGTCATATTAAAGGTTCTGTCATTTGTTGTTATAAGGTATACATTTTCTGCATTTTCAATCTTAACGCCTGAGGATGTACCGACGAGCATACTGTCAGAGGACGATAAGTCAACCTTTGTCTTCGTTGCACCCTCGCCTTCTGCGATAATATATGTAACACCGCCGTAGCCGCCGTCAATCTGTTCACTCCCGGTGTATGACGGATACTTTGCAACCATTGCCACATAAGAGCCATCCTCGGCAGTAATTTTTTTGTACTTCTGATAAGTTGCATTACCCGTAGCCTTACAGGTATCGTTAATATCATCAATAGAAACCGTAAGATTAAGCAGCTCACCCTCACTTGACCTTGACATTTTTGTTATCGAAACGTCATCTTCTCTTGAGGTAAAGGAAACTCTTTCCCATTCACCGTATTTATCATTGTAATATACGCCTGTTTCAGCAGTTTCGTAGTTTACCCATCGTCTGTAATCGTAAACCCCTGCTTTATAACTGCTCTCTAACCTTAACTGATGCCCCGGGTGAAAAGCATAAAGACGTGTTCTGTTTCGCTTATTTCCGTTTGCATCCTTTATAATCCAACCTGCATCCTTATTTATTACACTCTGTCTTGCCTCCTCAAGCTGACTTGTCAGCTCAGGCGAAACCTCTCTCGGCTCGCTCGTGGGGAAGTTATAAAAATTATGCTGGAAAACAAATGTATCACTGTAGGGTTCACCGCTTGTAACGTAGCCTAAAACACCATTACCCGATACAAAGCCGTCACGCCATGCGCGGCTGGAGGAATCTGCTCCTCTTTTAATTATTGCATTGTAGCTGTCGGCATGAGAGCCTTTTTCGTAAAACTTTTTCATCTCTTTATCATCTTCTACAGTAATGTTTAAATCCTCAATATAAATACCGCAGGTAGGTGACGAAACATAAACCTTTGTCTTGCCTTCTGTCAGAAAGTCTGTCACGTCAATGCTTGAAATCCTCTTTGCGGGATTAGCATTACCCTCGCCCTTTTCGCCTGCATAATATTTTACGCTTTCATCATATTTAATTCTCGCCTTGTCGTAATTTGACGAAACTGCGTCTGTAACAGTCAGCTTTATCCAGCCCTGACTGCTTTTGAATGTGGTTCTTGTATAACCGGTAATATTCAGAAACACTCTCTGTCCCTCGGTTATGTCCGGTGTTGTAAACGTAACATGGGCAATTCTCGGCGAAGCATATCCCTCGGTTGAAGAAAAGCTCGCTGTTTCACCCTGAATGAGAGTATTTAACCCTCCCGAGGCATACGCCACAAAATAACGTTTCTGTCCGTTGTAGGTATCCCCTGCATCTACGGAAGAGACATTTACTCCGCTGTATTTATACACTGTCCACTCTACCTGGATGCTGCCATTCTGAGCCGTTACCGCAAGTGGAATTAACCACGTTAACAACATTGTTGTAACTATAATCATTGCTAAAACCTTTTTCACGTATATCACTCCTATTCTGAGCTCATTATATCATCTCCTCTTTTAACCGTAAATACACCCATATGACACATCGTTTTAAAAAACGTCATATTTTCGCTTTGACATTTTTTCTTACTGTGATATAATCAAATAAAGGAGGCGGTTTTATCTATGGTAATTATAGAAGAAGCCAATATGCTATTGCAATTTGAAAATCTTACAATAAAAATTTTGAAAATAAGTCACGGAATTTTCCACAAACCCTTTCAAAGGCATCGCCACGGCAAAAACTTTTACGAGCTTCATTATATCGCAGGCGGTGGCGGCACACTCGTCACTGACGATGGAGAATACCCTCTTGAAAAAGATATTATTTTTATGACAGGTCCTCTTGTGTATCATGAGCAGCTTACCGATACCGCCAATCCAACCGAAGAATACTGCATACAGATGGAAATTATTCCATCAAAAAAATCCGAGGCTCATCCCGCAGCAAGCCTTCTTACCGAAACACTCTTCTGGATAGGCAAGGATATGCATAACATCCGCTCTTATTTCGAATTAATAAGCGAGGAATGTATGCGTAAGCGTATCGGCTACATACAGACCACAATGAGCTTGGTATCCCTCATTCTCACTGCCCTTGTCCGCAACTATTCAGGTGATGTTGAGCAAGCCGTTTTTGAAAAAAGCTCACCTGACTTCAAAAGGCTCAATATAGTGGAAGGCAGCTTTTTTAACGATTATGATACATTGACTCTCGATGAATTAAGTCAGCGGCTTAATTTAAGCAATCGCCAGACCCAGCGTTTTCTTGCGCAGAATTACTCCAAAAGCTTTTCCGAATTAAAAGCCGAGGCAAGACTTAATATAGCACGAAAACTTGTACGGGAAGGCGCGAGCCTGCACGATGCCGCCGTAGCCGTAGGCTATAGCGATGCACGTGGTATAAAGAATAAGCTCTGATACCTCTTAATTGCCGTCAAAAATCCAATTAACCTGAAGGATTAACCATTCCCGGTAAACCCGTTAAAACAAACAGTATAGCTTTTCGCTGAAATTTTAAAGAGAGATGCTTATGCATCTCTCTTTAAAATTTATATTATTGCCGTGCGGTAATTTCCCCGCAAACTCGGAAAACGCTGCAAAGGCGTTACAAAGTGTTATCTCCTCTGTAAACCTTAGTTGCAACTATCGCAGGAGAGTGTCGGAGACACTTTGTTCTTACACAACATTATAAAATGACCTTATGTCATATAGCAACTTGTTTTTTGCCTTTATTTCATTCTTTTTGCTAAATGCATACTAACAAAGAAAAAGGGTTTGTGAATAGCAGTTTGTTTATGAAATTTACCGAAAGGTATACTGTTTTCTTTGGGGTAATCAGGCTTAAGGTGCTGCCGGTAATTGAATGCTTTACCTTACTCTGAAATTATAAACCTCGAATGCTTCTCCGCCCTTGTTTTCAACAAGGCAGAGTGTGTCAAGCACGGTTGCGCTTTTTCGGAAACCGACATTTTCGGCAACAAGCTCACCGTTTATATATAAATTGTAGGTATTTGCCGCTATGTCTGCTTCAATCTGCACATCTACCTCTTCGCCTACGGTATATGCTCCGCGCAGAGCTTTACTATCTGCATCACGGGTATAAAGCTCGCCGTTTGAAAAAAGTATAACAATGCTTCCTGATGCAAAGTAGTTAGATGACTGACTGTTAAGTCCCGCCTCATCACTGCCTATGATTATACCGCTGTCATTACTGCCGTTGTCCTTGAACTGAAAGGTGTAAACTGCAGACTCTGTTCTGTTTTCAACAGGTAAAAATGCTTTTACGTTCTGACCTACCGCCGATACAAAAACACTATTGGCGTCTATACCAAAGCTTTTTATCACCGGTGACAATTTGTCAATATCGTTTAAAAGCATAAATGTAGCATATTCATAGCCTTCGGGAATAGCTATTTCAAAGTCATCGGTTGTCTCTTCGGTATAAACTTCTTTGAGAATATCCCCCTCCTTTGCAACGAATACAGCTACATTACTCCCTTCCACACCTTCGGATTTTATTTTAAAATTTTCGCAAAACACCTTGGGCTCGGCATTGTCCGTATAGATTTTAATCTCTTTGTAGGACACAATAGCTCCGCTTTTGCCACCTGAAACCAAAAATCCGCCAAATCCATTGAAATTACCCTTATACAAGCTGTCCGATACCTTGAATGTGTATCCGTCCTGCAGGATATAGTAGGTTACGGTATATACCTCTTCACCCTCCTGCATATCGGCAAAGCTTTCAGTATAGTTCTCGCTGTCCGTAAAAAGCTTTTTCAGCGAGTCATCCCAATATGTATTTTCTGCAACAATTCTTACCCTGTCACCTTGGTAATACCTTACTGTTCCGCGGTCTACGCGGGCAGAAAAAGCACCTAATTTTTCTGCAACAAAGTTTGTAAGTCTGCTCTGCTCTGACTTATCCTTTATATAATCATCGCCTCTTACATTGGAATTGATTTCGCCTCTGCCAATATGTATTCTGTTGTCATCTGTAGCATAGCGATGTGCAAACAAAACCTTTCCCTCTCCGTCCAGAATGCCATGGTCGGGATATGCCGGTGTTCCGTCAGGCGTAAATTCAATGACAAGCTTATTTGCCCTGCAGTCATTTCTTGTTACTGTTGCTGTAACATTACCATCAAAATTCAACCCATTGTCAACAGTTACATTATCACTGTCAGTTACCCAGTTATACCAAGCGGATTTATCATTATTTGTTTTGTCTTTAAGCTTTCCGCTCTCTTCTCTGCCTTCAGTATCAAGTATGAGGTGTAAACGGTCATAATCGGTATTATCACCCTCGTAGCTATCCTCTTCAAAAAGGTTAAGCTGAACACTGTAGGCAGTACCCAATTCCTTTGTGTAGACAGCAAGTCTGTTTCCGTTAACCGTGTTACAAAGCGCAAAGGCTACCGTGTCAGAATTTTTATCCACATTTTTAATCAGACTTGTAACATCAATATCTATAATCTGATAATTCTCCGTGGTATCAAATACGTCTGAATATGCAACTGTAGCTTCAACATCTTCAGCATCGTATATAATTTCGGGCTTTGCACTCCATGTAAGCTCTCCGCTCTCTGCAGCTTTGCCTAAGATATCGCTGCCGTCGCCTTCCTCCCAATCGTTTCCGGCAAGTGTAACCTGTATGGAATCTTCATCCGAAGCACCCACAAGCCTTTCCTTATACACAACGGAAAGCGTAGCCTTAAACACCTTATTTAAATCATAATCGGATATGTCATATTTTACATAGCTGATTTTGCAGTCATCACTTGTTCCGCCCACACTGTTTTCACCCATAATACCGTAGGACGCATCGGAATTATTAACCTGCAGATTCATATAAGGGTTGCCGCCGTAATTATACTCAGCCTCACTTTCCCAGCTCTGCACATTTCCGTCAGCAACAGGAGCAATGCCATCTCTTTTGTGATATATTGTATCTTCAGCAATGATTTTATCCAGTTTTTTCGAATTGAATGGCACAACAATAACCTTGCTGCCGTGCAAATCGTTAGCATAATCCTTTTCTTTTGCAGTGTCGACAACTGCAAAGGTAAACGCCTTAAGCTCGCCATTTTCCACATATGCATAGGGACGCTCAATTTTGTTCCAATGGTTTATTGTACCATCGGTATATCTTAAGAAATCCGCATCAGGCTCATATGCACTGCCCGAATGGAGCTTCCAGTTTGTAATGCCGTCATCACTTGTCATATAATATGCCTTACGCATATTCCAGTGATTAACAATAATATGATACTTTCCGTTAGAATACCACATTGTGGGGTCCTCTAAGCGATGACCGCCGTCGGAATCTGTGTAAGGAAGCCCTGGCACCTGATCCCACAAGCAGTCAATAACAACCGTCCAGGGGCCCTTGAGGTTGTCTGCTATGGCAACATCGCCGTGACGTGCCAATGCCTGATACTTTCCGTCAGGGCGGAGGAACACCGCCACATTAATAGCGTTAAAGCCCGAGCCCTTCATGTTTGATGTGATAGATGTGCAGTACTTCCATGGTCCGTCTAAGCTGTCTGCCACAAAAATGTCACCGGGGCGACCGTTGTCGCTGTTTATAATTGCATATTTACCGTTAGGGTCTCCGTCACGGAGTTTGAAGGGAAACACATTGTGCCCTGCACCGCTTTTATTATCGGGCCACAAAAGTCCCTCCTGTTCAACATACGGTCCGTAAAGACTATCACTTACAGAGTGTACAGCTACAGACTTTTTCCATCCGTTGAAGCCTGTGGACTGGTCCCATCTGCTTGTAAACATATGGTATTTATTTGTTTTCTCGTCCTTTATAATGCCGCCATCCCAGTAGTTATAGGATTCCATTGTTCTGTCTTCCAAGCCGTTAGACTGGTCTCGCGGGCCCACAAGGTCGCTACCCCAGCAGTCAGAAGATAAATTCCCGACAATGGGCATTGGGTCAAAGCAATCCATAAAGGATTTTGGCTCATCCTGACTTATATTTGCCACACGGCTGATATTCACATTTTCAGCATAAAAATCGCCTGCAGCCCAACCACTGCCGCCTCGAAGCATAATTCTGCCAAGATTGCTCATATCCAGCGAATCCCATCTGAATTTTGCGCCGTCACACAACAATTTTCCGTCCACATAAAGGGAATATGTATCACTTGAAAAATCGGCTATAATTTCAACTGCATAAGTTTCTCCGGCTTTATATGCCAATGTAGTATTTTCAAAAACAGTATCATTTACATAGCCCATATAACCGTCATACTGGAAACGAATTGTTATGCCCGCACTGTTCCATGCCGAAATGCTGTTTTCAGCCGCAGTAATACCTATAACACCGTCAATATTATCTTTAATCGGTGTAAGGTCAAAGCTTATTTTCTGTTTATCGCCGCCCACAGTTTCGTAGGCTCTTGATGAAAATGAATTTGCGCTTACAATACGGTTATCATTTGTAAAAGGAGATGCGGGCAATCCGTTTTTGTTAAAGAGATTTGGGTTTGCGGGGACTGCGGAATACGCATACCTTACATATTTTGGATTTGTAATACTATCAGCGGAAACAGTAATTGTGTTGTCGCTGTTTATAACGGCATTTGCCTTTACATAGCTTCCCGTAACATCAGCAATTTCAAATTCACAAAGCTTAGTATCTGTTGCGCCGTATGTATTTGAAATGCACAATCCGTCACCAATGGTATCTTCTTCAAAGTGAACGATTATTTTATTACCCTTTACTTCGGCATTTTTAAAGATCGGTCCCGATGCAACGATATCTTTACCGTAAATAATCTTATCTGCCAGAAGTGCCATTCTTTCACCGATTACATCCTTTCCCAAAGGATGTATATTCTTATATGTGCCCTCATCTGTATCAAGTGTTACAACCATGCCTGTGTTGGGCAGCTTCAAGGTCTGAAGCTGCGCATTTCTTATAGGTGCGTAATTATCTCTTGAATATCTTGCAAGCTGGACATAGAAGAAGGGTAAATCTTCCTTGCCCCAAAGCTCTCTCCAGTCGGCAATCATTCTTTGGAAGATTTCCGCATAGGACACATGTCTTCCCGAGTCTGACTCACCCTGATACCACATAACCGCTTTGATGGGGTAATTTACAATAGGTGCAACGTGGC
>JAFYPR010000005.1 GCA_017547445.1 Clostridia bacterium | reverse complement strand
TTCATTTTAACCATCTCCTTACAGCCTCCCTCCACGAGGGAGGTGTCAACCTTCGGTTGACGGAGGGAGTGCTGCAATTCAGCACTCCCTTCAAATGTTTATTCTAAAATCAATTCTCCTGCACCTGTAATATACGCCTTAACAATCGCACCATCACCTGCTTTAACCTCCAGCGTATCATACAAACCCTTCTTGATGCTTACAGCCTCTGTTGTCACAATGCCGTTTTCTGTAGCAGTCAATACCACATCAACCTGCTTTTTATCTGTGTTAAGAACAGTTATTTCCGCCTTGCCGTCCTTCTTTTCAAAGTTAAGAACAACAGGACCTCTCGGTACAAATGCCGCATTTGCAAGCACGGCACCTTCATGCCGCGGTGCTCTGCCGCTACCAGTAACTGTAATTGTCATTTCTGAAGCATCGGAAACGTCAACACTAACCGCTTTTGCGGCACCTCTTATGCTAATATTTTTAACCTCTTCAACAACCACTCCGTCAAGTGCAATTGTAACATTGCAGCTTGCCTGCATCATACTTCTGTCAAAATTACCGCCCATTCTTCTCCAGTCAAAGAAGTTCTTGCCGATAACTGCATTAAAGATGTGGTCGGTCATATTGGAAACATCATATGTCACGCTGCCGCCTCTTACTGCAATGCCCTTGTCATACCGCACAGGCTCTGCCCAGTAGTCATTTCCCTGCATTGCAAATCCTTCGCCGTCAAGGTCGCTGTCGTTTGAAAGCTCTGCCGCTTTTTCCTTTGCTGTCATATCGGACAAATATTCTGTTGCAGGAGCAAAGTAAACTGTATAGTCACCGATTACTGCCTTCTTATCATCCTGCATGGAATCTTTGATTTCAATCTTTTCGTTTGTCTGATAAACATAAGCTTTAACCATGCTTGTAAACTCTGTAAAGTCTGCGATACCTAAGTCTATCACATCAGAGTAGGTGTACACATAATCGCATTCAAAGGGAATTATGGAAAAATCATAACCGTAAATATTATTGTTAAGCTTATATTTACTATCCTCGCTAAGACCGGAAATATATCCGCCGACTCTGAAATATGCCTTATCCTCTCTTTTAATATCTTCTGCTTTTTCAGTGTTTTCCATTGCCCACGGCGAATAATCGTGCACCTGGAAATTCACATTTTTAAGACTTGCACCAAAGGAAAGCACCTTTCCGTCATTGCTCTTGAGTGTCGCCTTGAGAGCACTCTTGTTTCCGTTTTCCTGCGCTACCGTGTAATTGTCGTCCATTTCCTTTACGCTTGCGCTGTAAAGGCTTGTTGCACCCTTGCTTTCTCTGTCAGGATAAGATGAAAGCTCCTTACCTACCCATGATGCAGTATCATACTCACCTGCACCTCTGAAGCCTACAAAAGTGGGTTTTTGTGAATCATTCGCAAACTTTGACTGCATGGATATGTGCATAGCACCGTCTTCTGTCACAAAGTATGCCAGGCTCAGAGTTGCATCTGTAACAGTGCTTGTTATATCTGTAAAGAAAACATCATTTTCAACTCTGTGACTGCCCGATCTCCAGCCTTCTTGTGTATAAGCTCCCATTTCATATTCGGAAAGGGTGTTGTCACGAAGCACCGTGGGATACATTGCATCTGTCAGAAGCTCCTTGCCGTCAAATGTATAGCCTGTTATTTTACCGTCAAAATTAACGGACACTTTAAAGTTTTCGTTCTGCCATACAGCACCGTCACCACCAACTACAGGTGTAACCTTCTTCAATTCTCCCACGGGTATTGCCGAAACTGTTGCCATTCCCAAAGCAGCCTTGTCTGCCAGAAGCTGCTTAAAAGCTTCCGCTTCGGGATGCGGCTCACGTGTAGAAGAGAATATACCTGTCAGGCACTTGTAGTAGCTGTTGGGATTGTCGCCAAAATCTCCGCCGTAAGCTAAGAACTTATAGCTCTTGTCTTCCTTGATATTGATATTTTCAAAATCAACACGGCTTACAAGCTTTTCTTTATCCGCACCCTCCGTAAGCTCTTCAAAGGAAAGTGCATCGTTATAAATTTCAATATAGCCGATTGCGGTATCGCCACCGCCTACCTTATATTCACCTTCGATTTCAGCTTCAGCAAGCTCATTAGCCGCAAATGCACCGTTTAAGAAAAGCTGAATTTCGCCATCCATATAAACTGCCGCAACCTTACCGCCCGTAAAATCTGCTCTCACTCTCTTTTCGCCCGCATTGAACCTTGCTCTTCCGCCGCGGATTTCAAGCTTAACATCGCCAAGCTCAAAAATAACTCTGTCACCGTCAACAGTACCAACCTCTGTCACAATTGTGTACTTATCCATCTTGTCAAGGTTACGCACAAATTCCGCATTACCCAGATACTGCATTCCGTTGTAGTTTTCAACCTCGCCGTCAATTGTAACCTTTTCGCCGTTTATACTGTCTGTAGCTTCAAACACATAAGCCTGCTGTGTGTAATAAAGCTCTTTATCTGCAAATTCGTCAACAAAGCCGCCAACGTTACCATCACCTATGCTCTTTACCCATTCTGCCATACCGCCGGTGTTGCCGAACACTTCAAAATCGGGTGCAAAATTAACTTCCTGTGCAACAGGGCGACTGTCAAGCTCTTTCACTTCTTTTATAAGAGTACTTGCATCGCCTTCACCAAAACCAACTGACCACATGATGATTGACTCATAACCGAAGCGTCTTTCAACCATTTCCTGAACTCTCTTCTTCGCAGTTTCCACGTCACGGTCAACGTAGGAAAGGTTAACATTCGCTTCGTCAATTACATACAAGTCAAGCTCGTTTGCCTTTTTGTAAAAATAATCCGGTGCACAGCTTGTCCAAATTGAGTTAAAGCCGTATTCCCTGATAAGCTCCAGATCCTTGTCAATCTGTTCATCTGTTATTGCGTTGCCCGCCTCGGGATGTGTAGGAGTATATTTAACACCTTTTAATACAACCTCTTTACCGTCAATAAAAAGCTTATTGTCCTTCACTTCAACCTTTTTGCCGTTCTTTTCAACAGTTATGGATTTTGCAACATAAACACTGCCCATAAAACCGGAAAGTGAAAAATCGTCCTTCTTGTTTATTTGCGAATTATCACGTTCAACAACACAGATAATTTCATTTTTTCCCTTACCGTTAAACTTAACGGCAGTACCCATTTCGCCTAAACTGCTTTCAACAAGCTTTTCTCCGTTAATATATACAGTAAGCTTGTCTTCTGCATTTTCAAACACAAGGTAATTTTCACCCGTTACTTCAAACTCTGTCTTATAAACACCTGCACTTCTCACACCGTCATCCTGGGGCATACCCCAGCCTGTCATTTCTTCATAGAAGTATGAAGGATAGCCGTAGCCCTGTAATTCCATTGCTCCGGGGACTTGTATTTTGTCCTCGAACACAATTTTTGTTACATCCCCGGGAACATCACTTGCGTTTTGGTAAAACTTAAAATTCCACTCACCGTCAAGCTTTAAATCCTTAACGGGTGGTGTTGCACCTACGCCGGGTACAAATGCGAGCATCATAATGCACACAAGCACTAAACTCAACACTTTTTTCATTAATATCATCCTTTCATATCAGGCTCCCTCACCGAGGGAGCTGTCGCCAAAGGCGACTGAGGGAGTGTAGTAATTACGCTACTTTCCCAAATAATACTTAATCAATTCTCGCGCAATTGGTGCACAATTACTGCCTGTTACCCCTGCATATTCCTGCATAACACAAATGGCAATTTCGGGGTCTTCTGCGGGAGCATAGCATACAAACCATGCATGAGTTTTATCAGACTCTTCGTTTTCCGCAGTACCGGTCTTACCCGCAACCGTCACGCCGTTTATCTGCGCTCCCGTGCCTGTGCCCGTATTGACACATTCAACCATCATATTTTCAATCATTGCTGCAACAGCTTCGCTTACTGCAGTTTTCCATACATCGGGCTTTGACACATATGCCTGTCTGCCACCTGAATATAATGCTTTATCAACAATATACGGCTTCATAATAACGCCGTCATTTGCAATTGCCGATGCCACAAGAGCCATATTGAGTGGCGTTACCAGAAGCTTGCCCTGACCAATGCCTACGGCAGCTAAATCTGTCTGCCCCATCCTGTTTTCATAATTGAAAAGCGACTTGCTTGTCCTTATATCAAAATCAAGCCTTTCACCTATGCCGAATCTTTCAGCCACAGCACGAAGCCGTTTTTCCCCGATTTTAACTCCGTAGGATGCAAACATCACGTTGCTCGATGCGGCAAAACCCTTTGTGATATCAATCTCGCCAAGCTTTTTTCCGTTGTAATTTTCCACGGGATACCCGTCAATCACAACAGAGCCTTCATCAATTATATTCTCCGCAACGCCTTCTTCGATTGCCGCCGCTGCAGTTATTATCTTAAAGGTAGACCCCGGCGGGTAGAGTCCCTGTGCCGCCCTTCCCAAAAAGGGTGCATTCTCGCTTTTTGTAAGGAGTGCAAAGTTTTTTGAAAGAGCTTCTTCGTTGGGGTCAAAGGAGGGGTTTGAGTACATACACAAAACCTCACCTGTCTTCGGTCTCAATGCAACAACTGCACCGTTTTTTCCCCTCATCCGCTTTTCGGCAATTGCCGTTAAGGAATTGTCAATTGTCAGATACAAGTCCGCACCCTTTGGCATTTCCTTATTCATGGAAAAGAAGCCCGAAATATCTTCAAAGGGGTCAGCCTTCACTAAAATATCGTTAAAGGTATTCTCCAGTCCCGACTTATCATATGTCACCGAATTATATCCTATAACGTGTGCATACCTTTCCTTAAAGGGGTAGTACCTTTTTTGTCTGTTACCGTCCATTGCACTGTAAGCAAGGATTTCACCCTTCGAATCAAAAATTGTACCTCGCAGGATGCTTTCCTCTCTCTCCCTTATGCGCTTATTGAACTTATTTTCAATAAGTTCACCTGAGTCAACAATAGTGAAATACGTAAGATACACCGCCAGAGATAAGAACATGGCACAGATAACAACCATAACGGTTATAATTTTTCCGTTATATTTCATCCTCTATCTCCCTCCTTCTGGCAGAAATGCCCTGCAATATCCCAAGAGCAAGAAATGTTGTAACCATACTCGACCCTCCGTAGGATATAAAGGGAAGCGTAATGCCCGTAAGCGGTATAAACTTGATAACACCACCTATTATAATAAAGGTCTGCACGCCGAGCATAACACCTATGCCCATGGCAACAGCCTTATTAAAATCATTGTTGGTGGAAAGTGATATTTTAAACGCCCTGTATACAAGCACGAAATATAGCATTATAACTGCCAACCCGCCTAAGATACCCATCTCCTCGCATATTGCCGAAAATATAAAATCGCTGTGCACCTCAGGGATGTAATAAGGGCTTCCCGCACCTATACCTCTGCCTGTAAAACCGCCCTCACCTATGGCAAAGAGGGACTGCGTTATCTGATATCCCTTCCCTGCAATATCGTCAAAGGGTCTAAGCCATGTTGCAATTCTCACCTGAATGTGGCTCATAAATTTAATACCTATAATGCTGACAAAAACCGCCGCCACACCATTCAGGATCAAAAACCTCTTGTCCTCACCGTAAACTGCCATAAATGCAATATATACAGCAAAGAATAAAACTGCCGTTCCCCAGTCACGCTGAAGAAGCAAAAACAAAAGAAATAAATACGCAACAAAGGTAGCCGCGCAGTTTCTGCCCAATTTTGTATTGTAAAAGGTCTTTATCTTATGGTCATTTTCCATGGGCTTTTTATACTCGTTTGTAAAAACCCCCGCCAGAGTAAGTATGAAAAGAATTTTTACCAATTCACTTGGCTGAAAGGAAAACCCGCCAAGTCTTAACCAGCTCTTCGCGCCGCCTGAGGAATACCCGAAAAGTGCCGTAGCCATAAAGAGCATAATACCGCCTGCAACATAAAGCTTGTTAAGCTTATTCCAATGCTTTACAAAACGGTACACAAGGCTTGTGACAAGAAACAAGCCTGCACCTACGCTGAACCATATAACCTGCTTTTGCCCGTGACCTGTCTGTAATCTCAACAGCATTATAACCCCTATAACCCCAAGCATTGAGGTAATCATAAAAATATAATGGTCCCCTAAAGGAAAAAACCTTAAAAGGGCATATACCACAGCAAGCGTCAGGCACATACCACCCAAAAGCATTGTTGTGTCGGGGTTAACCGCACCTGTATTTATACTGATAAGCACACCGCCTAAAAGCGCCACTGCAAGTATGCAAATAAGCGGTCTTACTATGTAATTATCGTTTTTCATAATAAAGTATCCTTTCGCATACCTTCACATAAGTAATAAAATCCAAAGACAATGAAAGCTATTCGGATTTTACAAACAAAAACATCATGGAGCCAATAGATATCTTATCACCGTCAATAAGCTCAACAACCTCGTCAGCAACACTCTCACCGTTTAATAATGTACCGTTTGCACTGCCCGAGTCTTCAATAAAGAATGTATCCTCCGCCTTGAAAATACGGCAATGTACACTGCTTAACGCCCTGTCCGCTATACGTATACCACACTTATTTGACCTGCCGATAAGGTTATCACGTTCAAGCTCGTAGCTTTCCTTAACATCAAAATCAAGGTCAGTTTTAAGATTCATCAGCTTAAGATACCCGTCAGCCTTGGTAATATTTTTCTTTCGGCTCATGGTTCTTATATCAAGAAAAATCATACGGATAATGGTATATATAAATGCATAAACCACAATAACAAAAAGGTACGTCAGTATCTTTGGTAAAATATTCTGCATAAAACCCCATCCCTTCCGTCTTTTTTGAATATAATATTACTAATTTATTATACCACCTATTTTTTGCCATTGCAATAAAAAAGTGCGAAATCCCGCACTTTTTACCCTGTTTCTTTGATTACTCATTGCTGATTAATTATATAACCATTCCTCAAAAAGGTCAACCTGCCTATTGACAATTGCTCCTTTAAGTGCTATATTCGTCTTAGCAAAGTAGAACATATAGCGTTAAGTGGGATAAGAACGGGAAGTTGTCTTATCCACGAAAGGCATTGCCTGCGGTTATGTGTTCGCATTCCGTTGCTGCAAAAATCTTTTTAGCGCGCATCTTTTTTGTAGCAATATACTATGAAAGAGGTGTTTTTTTATGCAAAGATTTCTTGATTTCTTAGGCTTTCGCAAGCTCACAACAAGGCAAATCTGCACTCTTGCAATCTTCATTGCGCTGGCAGTAGTTTTCGATATGCTCTCAACTATGCCCATTTCGCAGACTCTGCAGATTTCATTTTCCTACGTGCCCATATTTGTAATAGCATCGCTCTACGGACCATTATCAGGCGGTATAACCTACGTTATCTCCGACGCCATCAGCGCTTTTCTCCTTTATGGCTCCGTATCTCCCCTTTTATCGGCAACTGCCTTTTTATCAGGGGTTGTTTTCGGTCTCTGCTTTTATAAGAGATATAATTTTTCAAAGGGCTTTATTGCAAGACTTGTCATCTGCGTGCTTCTTCAGTTCTTTATAAGCCTTGTTATCAACACATATTTCCTTACGGTTATGTATAATTTTATCTTTAATGTGGAGATTGTAAAGCGCTTACCCTTCTCCCTCTTAAAGCTTGGAGTACAAAGCGTTGTTATATACTTCTCGCCTTACTACTTAAAGCTCTTTTCAAAATTTGCAAAATAAAAACAGGGAGGTAAAAACCAATGGTTTTTTACCTCCCTGTTTTTATGTTTTTATTCTTCTATTGTAACTGCTTCAATGAAAGGTGCCATTCCTGTAACTGAGTTCCAGAGCATCACCTTAATATTTTTTGTTGTTACATCTGCCTCAAACAAGGTGTTCTCAGGCTTAACAGCCTTTGCACTCACAAGTGCGTCGTCGCTATTATAGCTTGCAACAATAACAATGTTTTCACCAAGCTCTTCCTTGCATATAACATTACCTGTTACCTTACCGTCAGAGAGTGTAACATTTTCAAATGTCACATCTGCAGGCAAAATCACTTCAAGGTCTGTAACAGTCAAAAGTCCCTCTGTTGTAACACCGCTTCCTGCGTAAACCATAATTTTACCTAAATCATTACAGGTTGCACTTGCACGGAAGGAATAGTTTTCTGCAACAGTTCTTCTTATTCCGTCATACTCAACATAAACAGAATACTTCTTAGTTGTAATATCTGCTTCAATCGTAAAAGCATATGTCTTGCCCGCTTCATAGTTAACAATCTCAGTCTTCTGATAGCTTGAGCCGTTATATGCGTCAAAATAACCGTCTTTTGTTGCTCTCACGTAAATAGGCATATGACCGTAGCCTGTAGGTGTAACATCCTTGTCACCAAAGGATACACCTGCGTCAATACCTGACTGCGCAGGAGTTACGTTATACTTATATGTTACCTTTTCTGTTGCAACCTCGATAGGATACGTCTTCCACTTTGATTCAAGAGTGGATGTAAGATAGCTTGTCACAGGCTTTACAAGGAGTGTATACTCCTTGATATATTCTGTATCCTTGTATTCAAACTTAGCTTTAAGCGTAACAGTTTTTACACCCGCCTTGGGTACATTTACAGTACCGTCAAGTGCAATTGTGCTTTCATCACTTGTTTCAAACCATGTAATACGGCTTCCGTAAACACCAACCTCAGGAAGCGTGATATTGCCTGTAACGTAATTAACGTCATAGCCAAAGTTTACTGCCTCAGCGTCAAGAGCTACCATATCTTCGTCTGTATTACCGGCACTCTCTGCAATTTCGGCAGGTGTCAAAGCACGGTAGTAAACCTTAACGTTATCAAATGAGCCCTTGAAATAAGGGTCAGCAGAGTACATACTCTTACCAAGGTATGCCGACAAGCCCTCTAAACCAAGGTGAGAAATCGTTGTCTTTAACTCATTGTTTTCAGCAACTAAAATACCATCCATATAAAGCTTCATTGTGTAATTATCCACAACAACGTCAACATGTATCCACTTATCTGTAAGGGTGCCGAGTGTTGAAGAAATCGCCTTTTCTTCATATGTATAAGCATTTGCTGTCACGGGGCTTGTAACATTGATTGCACTTCTCATGGTGTCATTATTAATCTTATAGAAGAAGTAATACTTGTCACCTGAGCCAAGGCTGAATGCCATTGTGGACTCTGCAGAGTTGTCGTTTAAAACATCAAAGGAAAGAGTCATACTGTCACGTCTTGTGAAAATATCTTCAGGGAATTCAAAGTAAGATGAAATGCCGTCAAGTGTAAGCACATTGCTTTCTCTTTCTTCATTATACTCTACCTTTGCATTACCCTTAAGGTTTTCTGTAACATCACTTTCAAAGTCAAATGTATATCTTGCCTCTGCACCTTCTTCGTCAGCCTCGGGACTTCCGTATACTTCCATTACTCTTGCATATTCCTCTTTATTAATGGGAAGGAAACCGCCGTGCTTACTGCCTGTGGGCATTACTATAGTACCGCTGCCCTGTGTAAACTTACCTGATGCAATATCTGTTGTGATATAAGGCACATAAACAGAATAGTTGTCAATCAGAAGTGCGTATGTATCATCTGTTCCCTTAACAAGGAAGCTGCCGGGGCCTTCACCGCCAATGTAGCTGAAGCCGGGCACTTCTTCGTAAGGGCCTGATGCATGGTCACTTACAAGCATGGCAACCTTACTGTTCCACTTCTTGTAGAAGTGATAGAACTTGCCGTCCTTTGCCTGAATAATATTAGAGTCGATAGCCGCAATTCTCTTTGTACCTTCACCGTAGGTTGTAACACCGTTATCTTCAAAGGGACGTACAAAATATTCAGGCTCACTGAATGTGCGGAAATCTCTCGTTCTTACAACATAAACAGTATCAATTGCACTTGAGCCCAGTGTCAGATCCTTTGCGGATGCATAAACAAGATATTCCTCTGTATCAGGGTCCCATATAGCCTCAGGTGCCCACGCACAGCCCATATCGTCGTTAGCAAACTTAACCATTCTCTGTTCAGACCAGTTAACAAGGTCATCGGATTCCCATACCATGAGGTACTTACTGCCCTCTAAGCTCCAGGGACCCCAGCCCTGACCGTCCTGTGTATTAAGGTCAGTTGCGATAAGATAAAATCTGTCGCCGTCCTTACTTCTTAAGAGGTAAGGGTCACGAAGACAGGCTGTACCCATAGTGGATTCAAGAATAGGCCAGTTACCGTTAATGTCAAACCATTCATAACCATCCTCACTTCCTGCAAGGTGGATGGAAAGATGCTCATTACTGCCCTTTACATTACCGCGGAAGTAAACGTAAAGGTACGCTTCTGTCTCGCCCACCTCTTCAGGCTTTGCAACAACATTAACATCAATATCCTTTGTCAGTTCTTCACCGCCGAAGTCAACGTGAGCTGTAAGTGTAACTATAGTATCTTCAGCCCCTCTTGTTACCTTACCTGCAGGAATTATGTAATCACCATTGGGAATGTCATAAGGATAAACAATATCTTCATCTGAAGATGTCCATGTAACGGGATAACCCATAGCCTCTGTCTGAAGAGTGATGTTTTCCTTAACAGAGTCCTTCACGGGGATATCAATAGCGCCAAGAACCTTTTCGGCATCAAGCACCTCTGTGGGAAAAGTACCAAGCTCTGCAATTTCGTCAGGGGAAAGTGCTCTCTTTGCAAAAAATGCTTCGTCAAGATAAGCATTGAGATACTTATCGCCCGAAAACTGGCTTCTGCCTATATAGTTCTGTGTTGTGTTGCCGATATTTGCCATAGAAGAAGTGAAATTAGTGCCTGTTGCGGAAAGTACACCGTTAACATAAATCTTACCGGTATTGCCTTCCTGTACATAAGCCACATGGCTCCACTTATTCTTTTCGATTGCATTGTTTGCAGTAACGTTAACTTCACTGCCTCCGTTAATCTTCATTGCAGCACGTACATTTGTTGCAGAAGAAGGCATACCTAAGAATGCATAGCTTGTTGTGC
>JAFYPR010000076.1 GCA_017547445.1 Clostridia bacterium | reverse complement strand
TTCGGGCAGGGTTATAAACTGAACGCCGTTGGCGTCGGTAGTCATGAAGGGAACATTTATCCAGTGAGCATCTGCGATAGCCTTGAAGTTCATTACCGACCAGTCAAGCACTCCGCAGGCGCAAAGTATAATGCACAATACGTAACCGCTGGCAAGACCGATAAGAATGGGCACAAGCTTGAAGAAGCCCTTTGCGAAAATCGAGCATACGATAACAACTGCAAGTGTGAATAATGCGATAAGTACATTGAGTCCGACCTCGGCTGTGAAATTAGCGGAGAAACCGCAGTCGGTAATAGCGGTGGAAGAAAGCTGGATACCGATAACTACGATAACAGGACCCGTAACAATAGGCGGGAATATCTTTTTGATATTGTCAGCGCCCACAAAGTAAGCGATGAGTGAGAATATAAGATATACAAGACCGGCAACAATTATACCGCCCTGTACCTTGGGAACAAGCGTCGGGTCAACAATACCCTCGGCAGTGTAGACACTGCAAGCGCCCAAAAAGGCAAAAGAAGAGCCCAGGAAAACGGGAACTTTACCCTTTGTACAAAGGTGGAAAATAAGAGTTCCGAGTCCTGCGCCTAAAAGTGCGGTGGAGGGATTAAGACCTGTGATAAGCGGAACGAGGATAGTTGCGCCGAACATGGCGAACAAATGCTGAACTGCAAGGACATAATCTGTGGGTTTGAGCTTTTGGTTAGTCATTTTGTTTCCTCCTGTTTTTTAATAGCAAAGCTATTTTTATTAGTATAACAAAAAAACAAACAAAATGCAATAGTTTAACCAAAATTTCTTTGTAAATATTGCATATTTACCATTTTATGTATGTTGCTATTAACTTTCGTGCAAGCGAAAACTTCACTGCGACAGCAACTTCACTATCCGTAGGATAACTTAACTGCCCGTAGGGCAACTTCACAAATAAGCACTCCGCAAATGCGGAGTGCTGTTTTTAAACTGTGCGTATGAAAGTTTCAGATATTACAATTAACCGATCTGTGTTGCTATGCGTGCGCGAATGTCGTTTACGCTACAGGTAATAGGCTCGCCAACAATATAGTTGTCTTCACCGAATCCACTGTGAGTGTAACGAACGAAAGGATATACAGATACTTTAGTGTCGTACTCGCTTTCATATGTATCGTTTTCATCACCGGGGATGTCGGTTACAACAATGTTGAAGCTGTATTTGGTTCCATCTACCTTGTATTTTGTGCCCGGGGTAACACGGACTTCGCCAGGTTTCAATCCTGTTCCTGTTGTGTTTAATTCAACACCTTCGGGGCAAACAAAAGCACCTATTCTTATTGAGTATGCTGCGGGGTCAAAAGAAAGTTTAGTCATATCAAACTCGAAACCGAATCTCAGAGCAGCGGAAGCATCGTCGCCGGCTTTGATGGTTGCACCGAGGTTGTTGATGGTGAATTCGGGAGCTAACTGAATGAAAGCAGCGTCATATGCCTTAACGCCTTTGTATTCAACGGTTATCTGATAATAGAAGTGTCTGATGGCGGTTGCAGTAGGGGTAAAGTCGGTGAACTCTTGTCCAACGGTTACTTTAGAACCCTGGAATTTAGTCTCGACAATGTCTATGAAGTCAGCTATAAGGTCGGCTTCGAGTGTAGCAGCGTCGGTGACACCGGAATGGGGATGGACTAAAACACCTCTGTCAATGAAGGCTATAAGTTCAAACATAGCATCCATGCCGTCGCTGCCGTACAGAGCGTCTGGGTTATTGTGCATAGCGATGTACTTGATATCGGCATAGCGTGTCTTGCCATCTACAGTTGCATTTGCACCGGACATATTAATTGTAGCTACAGTATAGTACTCGGGAATGGTCTTGTCAGATTTTGCAGGCCAATTTCCGACGGAGTTCTCTTTCGCATCGGGAGTTGATGTCTTATAAGGTGTAAGGGAGCCCTGGTTGTTGGCTGTCATATCGTTCATGTTGAAATTGAGCTTTGCAGTCCACCAGTTTCCATCGCTGGTTTTGAAGCCGGTCTTATTAACACCATACCAACCATCAGTGGTCATCAATTTTGTACCATCGGCAGTGTTCATTTTGGTAGAGTAATCTCCGAAGGGCCAAAGCTGCAAATCGTTATAGTGATTGGTTCTGAACTGGGTGGTCATGTAGGGGTATTCTGCTGTAGATATTTCTGTAGCAGCGTTTGCGGTGGGGTTCAAACGGAAATAAGTATAACCGTTAGTGCCGTCAGCTTTGCTGCTGATTTTTAAAATGCCGTTTGCAGCCGACAAGAGGTTTTTATTGTCGGATGTGTTGTCGATTGCACGGTATTTGAGATAGTCGCCGGTGAAGAGATATGAATCCACTCCTTCTACAGCGGAAGCATAAACAGCCAGCATTGTGCAAATCAAAAGGGAAAAGAGTAAGATGCTTAAAAGTTTCTTTGCTTTCATTTTGTCCTCCTAAAATAATTTTTAAAGGTGTTTTGTATCAGAAACACATTCGAAATTATATATATGTAATCACCCGTTGGGGCGTTCACATCACAAGTAATAAAAAGGTGCACACTGCGATAAATATCCATTATTAGAATTACAACAATTATAACACATATTTTGCCGATTGTCAATATACTATTTAAATTGGGATGGCTATATATTTAAATGTATACCAAACCGCTTTTCTGTATATATCTTGTAGTATTGTGTCGGGATTTAGGCACATTTTGTGCCCGCTGTTTTTCGGCTACTTAAACATCAGGGTACACGTCATGCCGTCATATCCCACCTGTG
>JAFYPR010000075.1 GCA_017547445.1 Clostridia bacterium | reverse complement strand
TAAACCTTGTATGTAGGAAACAGCAATCTCACTTTGTCCGTCAAATCCTTCAAATTTATATATTATGTAATTATATAAGTTCCCTGTCCAATTATCGTATCTATCACGAATATGCAATTCAGGACACAACCTGTCAATACGCTCTGCACTTGTTTCAACATCAGGACACCAATAAATTCTCTGAAAACCTCTAAACTTTTTGTATTTAACATCTAGATTTAAATTTTTAAGAAAAAACCTCTCCTCTAATTCACGAATAAACTCTTGTGTTTTAAATCTAAAGCCTATATCATTATGAGTTATTTCTTCAATTACAAAATCATAGTATTGTTCACTTCCGTCAGGCAAGTCAAAATAAGGATTGTTTATCCTTTCAGGGAACATATCTTCTACATTAACACATACAGGCATATCATCTCTTTCAAATGATACTAACAGTACAAGCGAGTCATCAATTATATATGCCCTTTCGAATTCATTAATCAGAACTGAAGATGGATTGTATTTCTTAATTTTTTCCTCAAAGATTTCACGAAACATCTTCATACCTACAATAGGTATATGCATCATATCATCACCTTCTTTTTCGTTGCCTTTTCAACATCATTCGACACAATTCGACTCGTGTCAAGACAGGTGAACAGTGAATAATAGGACCTACTAATTTTTTCTGATTTTTTCAACTGCTTTTTTCTGAACAAAGTTCTTTAGAACCCGCAGGAACATTAGATTTTCCTGCTCCGATATGTAAATATTTAAAATCGGCAAACTAATTTATTAAATTTTGAAATTGGTGCAAAGAAAAAGCCATCCACTTATCGCTATTGTGTTACAAATCAAAGAGAATATAACTATACTAATGACATTTATTTTCTGTTCCTGTATTCATATTCCATGCTTGAACCATTGGAACAATTGCAATAGGGACAGACATCCTCTTCACGGAAACGATGTCCTATCATTTGTGGCTCTGTTTTCTGTCGATATACCATTTTGCAATGCTGACACTTTACTATTTTTTCGCCTTGATAATCTTTTCCAAAAACTTGTTCTTTGTAACCGAACATTGTCATCAATGCATCATAAGAAACATCATATACAACAGGTGTTCTCGAATTTCTTGCTGCTTCTTTTGAAACAATGTCACACCATTCCTTTAATCTTTGCAACAGCTCTGCCCCTTGCGCACCTTGAGATTCAACCGAAATAGCCATATCTTTGATAGACAACAAATGCAAAATATAATCCGTTTGCTCCTTAATGCGACGGTACATTCCCGGAAACTTTACTTGCTCACCAGATGAAAGTCGCATTAATTCTTGCCCACCAGACGAAAATTGATCTCTAATGTGATGATCTACAATACCTTGCGAAGTTAGCCATAAGGCATATCTGTCATAATCTCCTCTAAAAACCTCTGGATAATATACGCAACCATAGGTGGTATACCGCTTTTTTTCTTCGGGAGGAACTTTACCCCAAATTCTAATTTTAGCAGAAACAGCTTCGTCCGCAGCATCTCCTGTCCACCATAAACTTTCGCCTTCTTTTAACTGACTGCGATAATACTTTGAGACAGGGGCAACTGGATTTTCCATTAAACGTAATTCATCATATGGAACTCCCATTTTATCAAAGATTGTTTCTCCTTTGCGTAATCTCATATCAATCAAATATCGCGGCATATGAGTTACGGCAATACCAGAAAGGCATTCTTCATAAGGTCGAGACAAAAACTCAATAGGATTACCGCCCAATTTTCCAAACGTCATAAATATACGCTCTACATCCACAATTCTAGATGACTCCAAAATGCTGCTACCCGTGGATGTCCAATGGTTATCTTTTGTGCTTTTAACTTCGACACCATAGAATCTTGCTGCAACAATATCAGGAAATTTCTGACCAGAAACTTTTTCTATTGTATTTTCAAATACGGTCCCTTTGGCACATTCATCCAATGCGGCTTTCACATCATCTTCCAACGGATGACCTCCACGATTTGCATAATATTTAGGTCTTTGAAGTGCATCCCGATTGAGCAACGAATCAGTACGATTCATTAAAGAAACAAATTCTGACATTTCTGGCTTTGGATTTATAGATACTATCATAATTCGTCCTCCTTAAAGTAGTCCAACCATTTTTCTTCGATTGTTTTTGCAATATGATATGCCAATACACAAGGAACAGCATTTCCAATTATCTTATAAGCGTCACTTGAAGACACGCTTTTATTAAGTTCTGTTTTCTTCAAGATAAACTGATAATCATCAGGAAATGTTTGAATGCGTGCACACTCTCGAATAGTCAATCGGCGTTCTTGAAAACCCGCCTCCAATTCTTTGATATGCTTGCCACCATGCTCAACACTTAATCGTCTAAATTCAATATTTCCATGATGTTCAGACCTAATTGTTGGAGCAACAGAATCAAGTTTCACTTCTGTTTGTCCCTGACAATGTGAACCCATGTACTTTGCCTGTGAATATTTTTTTTGTGAAATGTCAAGGCTTTCATTTGGTTCAGACAATCCAACAAAAGCATCAGCACATGTAACTATCGGATATAAGTCCACTCCATGAGTTTTAATCGGATAAGGATCATACTGTTCGGAAATTACCGTTTGAGTTAATGCTTTATATGCTTCATCAGTCAATGCACTTTTCTTAAATCCAAAGAAAATCACACGCTCACGAGATTGAGGAACGCCATAATCAGATGCACGCAATACTTTTGCCGGCACGACAATATATCCACCTTTACCCGCTTCAGCAAAGTCATGCTCAATGATCTCTTTGACGTCATCAAGATTAGTCAATCCCTTAACATTTTCTGCAACAAACAATTTAGGACTAGTCAACGAAATTACTTCGCGCATCCACATATAAAGTTGCCCGCGGTTCTCTACTGAAGGTTTGTCATCCTCTAAAGCCTTCCCAAGGTGATTTTTTCTTGAATTGAATCCACGGCGTTTTCCCGCAATGGAAAAGTCTTGGCAAGGAAAACCGCCAGTTACAATGTCTATGTTATTGGGAAAAATCTTCTCACCGTCGTTAGCTCGTTTAACTAAATCAACTATACTCTCAAGATGATAAATATCATTGGCGTTGTTTTTGCGCTGTTCAAAGTAGGATACCCATGCCGCTTTTGCATCCGGACGAATATCATTAGCAAAAACAGTATCAAAGATAGTAGGTGCTACACGAATCCAATCACCTAAATCTTCTTTTATCCAATCAGGATGTATATTGCTGTTAATGGATTTTTTAAGGCAAATAAAATCTCCCTCAAAACCAATGTCCATACCCCCACACCCAGAAAACAACGATAACATTTTCATTTTCTTGTACTCTCCTTAGTTACTAATACAATTTATAATACACTCTACAGAGTTCAAAACAGTTTTTATCTATAACGATTTACACCATAAAGTATCCTTTTATAAATAAATCGTTCTACATTTCTACTCCATTCGACACAATTCGACTCGTGTCAAGACAGGATTAAAAAGTTAGTCGATATGCAAACCTCGTTTGCTCGATATTTTTGTTATCACAAAATCGATATGTTTTTCGCTATGCTCAAAACTCGATATGATATGAATTCTCGTTGCCGCAAGGCAACATATCGAGCCGTCAGGCATATCGAGTGCGAGGCACATATCGAGAATTCGTCAGAATTCATATCGATGCGTTGCCTTGCAACGCACGTGTCAAGTCAGGAACAAAAAAATCTCAGCCCAAAATTCTTCTCCTCACCAGATCAAGTGCACAGAGTGCACTTTTCTTTCTCACTCTTTCCCTGTCGCCGGATTGCACAAATCTGAATGCCTCTGTACCATTCTTATCGCTGATGCCGATATATACCAATCCAACGGGTTTATCCTCTGTTCCGCCTGTAGGTCCTGCAATACCTGTAACAGAAACTGCAATGTCACTTCCGCTGACCCTTCTTGCGCCCTCTGCCATTTCTCTTGCGGTTTCTTCGCTCACCGCACCATATGCGTCAAGGGTTTCTTTTTTAACGCCCACAAGCTGCATTTTAGCCTCATTTGCATAGGTAACAAAGCCAAAGCCGTAAACCTCACTTGCACCCGATACCTTTGTAAGCAGCTGTCCTATAAGTCCGCCCGTACAGCTTTCACAGGTGGCAAGGGTCATATGTCTTTTATTAAGAGAGTCAACAACAACCTTTTCCATACTGTTGTCATCGCCCTCGCCGTAGATATATTCGCCCACTATGGCATAAACCTTTTCCGCCATTTCATCAACCATTAAAGAAGCCTTTTCCTCACATTCTGCAGATGCTGTTATACGGAATGTAACCTCCCCTTCCTTTGCATATGGTGCAATGGTAGGGTTAGTCTGGTTTTTGATTATATCATCTAAAAGTGCCGATGCCCGACTTTCACCAATGCCAAAAAGACGGAGCACCCTTGATTTCATAACCATTCCCGATTTTTCTCTGAGATAGCCAAGTGCCTTTTCAAGCATAGGCTTCATTTCCTTAGGTGGTCCCGGCAGAAGGATAGCACATTTCCCGCCATCTTCAATAATGCATCCGGGAGCAGTCCCGTTGTCGTTTTCAAGAATAATACTGCCAATTGGCAGATAAGCCTGCTTCTCATTATTCTTAGTCATATTCTTGCCCGCTTCTTTAAGATAAGAGAGCATCTTATCCATGCTCTCTTTATGATAAAAAAGCTCCTTACCCATAACGCGGGAGACGATTTCCTTTGTTAAATCGTCATCTGTAGGTCCCAGGCCTCCTGTTGTGATTAACACATCACACCTTGTAAGCGCTTCCTTAACGCATTCAGAAAGCCTTTCGGGGTTATCCCCCACAACGGAGGAATAATTCACCGCAACTCCTATCTCGCAAAGCTTTTGGGCGATATAGGTCGCATTCGTATTAACAACCTGCCCCATAAGAAGCTCTGTCCCAACGCATATAATTTCCGCCGTAAGCATAAAAACCATCTCCTTATTGGCTCCCTCCTCGAGGGAGCTGTCAAACCTTTGGTTTGACTGAGGGAGTATCGCAACAACGCACTCACCTAATCAAATTTTTTACTCTGCTTCTATTCTTATCCATTCCGTATCATTAAGCGCCTTTTCTACCCAGTAATCCATATCAAGCTTTTCTTCGCTTTTCAATATATTCTCCAGTTTGGGTCTTGTGGTAGGATGCTTAGGCACAAACACCGTACAGCAATCCTCATAAGGCAGAATGCTTGTTTCAAATGTGCCTATCTTTCTTGCAATCTGTATAATTTCTTCCTTATCCATACCGATAAGGGGTCTTAAAACGTTCATCTCTGTAGATGCATTTGTAACAGAAAGTGCCTCAATTGTCTGGCTTGCAACCTGACCTAAACTCTCGCCTGTTATAAGTGCCATGCTCTTATTCTTCTTTGCAATTCTTTCTGTCACCTTCATCATCATTCTGCGCATGATAATTGTAAGGTGCTCTTCGGGACAGTTATCACGGATTGCAAGCTGCTGTTCTGTAAAGGGCACAACATACATTGTAAATCCGCCTGTATACTGAGCGATAATCTTTGCCAAGGATACAACCTTTTCCTTTGCCAGCTCGCTTGTATACGGAGGCGATGTAAAATGCACGGCCTCTAATTCAACACCTCTTTTTGCCATCATATAGCCCGCAACGGGAGAGTCGATACCGCCCGAGATTAAAAGTGTAGCTCTGCCGTTAGAACGTACAGGCATACCGCCGTGTCCCTTTATAACTGCACTGTCAGAAAAAACATAAGCTTCATTGTCTCTTATTTCAACCCTTACAATCGCATCGGGCTCAGTTACATTAACCTTTAACCTGTGACACTTTGAAAGTATCGCACCGCCCATAAGGCGTGAAATTTCAGGAGAATTGTAAGGGAACTTCTTATCGCTTCTCTTGGCTTCAACCTTAAAGGTCTTCACGCTATCCATAAAGGACACCACATATTCGCTGCCCTTTTCCAAAATGGTTTCCATATCCTTTTCAAAAACACCTGCTCTTGTTATGGATGCAATACCGAAAACCTTTGAAATTCTTGTTGCCAATGCATCAATATCTCTTCCCTCACAGGGGGTAATATAAATGATTGCCTGACTCTTCTTGACAGAAGCAATCCATTCATCTCCTGCGGCACGACGGATATTGCCGATTAACATATCCTCAAACTTGTTACGGTTTAACCCCTTAAGTATAATTTCGCCGTATTTTACCAATAATATTTCTCTCATAGTGTTGTTCCTCTCTTCACTTTTATTAAGTAATTGCAACATTTTTATATGGTACGGGGACACGCCTGCTCCGCTAAAATCAAACAAGTGCTTCCATCATGGTCTGATTTTGGGTCAGGCATGTCCCACGATGTGGTCTTTAGTAAGTTTTGCCTATCTTCTGAATAGTTTGATTATTTCTTTAACAGCCTCAATTGTCTTATCAATATCCTCTTTTGTCGTATATCTTGAAAAGCTGAAGCGGATTGCGTTATCAGCAAGCTTTGCCTTCATTGCCGCTAAAACATAGCTTTTGTGCTTGCCGCCTGCACATGCCGATGCACTTGATACGCAAATCCCCTTACTGTCCAATGCATTTAACATTACCTCGCTTCTCACACCCTCAAAGGAAAGATTCAATATATAATCCGATGCATTTTCGCACCCGTTGTAATGCACCCTTCCCAAGGCTAAAAGCTCATCCTTCAGCTTTTTTCTTAAAGTGGCAATGCGTTCATTTTCTTTTAAATCAATCAGTTCAACAGCCTTGGCAAAGCCCGATATACCAAAGGTGTTTTCCGTACCGGGGCGTATATCCTTCTCCTGTCCTCCGCCGAAAACACTCTTTTTTAAGTCGTTGATGCCCTTTCTTATAAAAAGCACGCCAACTCCCTTTGGTCCGTGTATCTTGTGACTGCTGATACTCATCATATCAACACCCATTTTGTAAGGCTTTGTTTCAATATGCCCGAAGGACTGCACCGCATCGGTATGCACTAAAACTCTCTGATTTTTCGCCCTGACACCCTTTGCAATCCTTTCAATGTCAATTATTGCCCCTGTCTCGTTATTCACGTGCATACAGGATACAAGGCAGGTTTTATCGTCAACAGCTTCAATCACCTTATCAGGGTCAATACTGCCGTCACTTTCGGGGGCAATCCTTATAACCTCAAATCCATTATCCTCAAGATGCGCCATTGTCTTTAATACCGCATCATGCTCAATCATAGTCGTTACAATTCTTTTGCCCTTTTTTATATTTGCACCGCCCAGTATGGCAATATTGTCACTTTCCGTGCCTCCCGAGGTGAAATAAATTTCACCTGTCTCTACGCCAAGGTATTCCGCCACGGTTTTTCTTGCCTTTGAAATAGCCTTCCCCGCATCACGTCCAATTGCATGGGTGCTTGAAGGGTTACCCCATATATTTTCCATACAGAGGGCCATTTCTTCAATTACCTCAGGCGCAACACGTGTTGTTGCACTGTTATCAAGATATATCATAGTAATTCTCCAACTTAAAAATTCATTTCATTTGCCAAAGCAAGCAATATGTATCCAAACACCGTAAAAATCCCGGGAATAAGGATATATTTCTTATGCCCTCTCCAGCCTCTTTTAAAGAAAACTGCAAATAAAGTAAATGCTGTAGCTGTCAGACCAATCATAAAAACGTGCGTGGATAATGCAACATGCAACATACCGCCGTGTGCAAGATAAGGCAACACCCAAATCCTTAAAACAACGGTAAGCACACAAAGAACCATTATCTCAACAATAACAGCCTTTGAAAATTTTGAAAGCTTCTTTTTGTTTTCCATAACATTCTCTCCTTTGCACAAATACCTTATTATATAATACCACTAAAAACTCAGCTTTTCAACAACTTATTTGCTTTGACAATACAGAACATATGTGATAAAATAGTGTATCATACGAAGAAAGGTGGGACAGCCATGCAGAATGAATATGAAATCATGCATATTGATACTGATATCATCGAAGAAACAGATATCAAAGAAGAAATCACCACCTTACTTAAAGAGCGTAATTTTTCCCAACTTAAGTCGATTATTTCAGATATGAACCCCTTTGACATAGCTCTTATCATGGAGGAACTGCCAAAAGAAAAAATTGCAATTTTCTTCCGTATTCTGCCTAAGGATTTAGCGGCTGAAACCTTTGTTGAAATTGATACTGATATGCAGGAGGAATTGATTCATACCTTCTCCGATGTGGAACTCAGGGAGGTTTTTACAGAGCTATATCTCGACGACACGGTTGATATTTTAGAAGAGCTTCCCGCAGGTGTTGTAAAGAGGATTTTGAAAAACACCGACCGTGAAACAAGGCATATTATAAACGAGCTCTTACAATACCCTGAGGACAGCGCAGGCAGCATTATGACAACAGAATATGTGCGTCTCAATTCCTCCCTAACCGTAGCTGATGCAATTGCGGTTATCCGAAGAAGCGGTGTTGATAAGGAGACTATCTATACCTGCTATGTAACAGACAACAACCGCAAGGTTATGGGTATCGTAACTGCAAGAATGCTCCTTACCTCATCGCCTGATAAAGTCATTGAAGAAATAATGGAAACAAGCGTCATCGTTGCCAAAACAACTGATGACCGTGAAAGCGTTGTTACTGCATTACAGAAATATGACTTCGTGGCGCTTCCCGTTGTGGATGACGAAAACCGTCTTGTAGGCATCGTCACCATCGACGATGCTATCGACGTTTTGCAGGAAGAAGCAACAGAGGATATCGAAAAGATGGCGGCTATCACTCCTACCGAAAAGCCCTATCTTAAAATGAGTGCATGGGGGCTTTTCCTCTCACGTATTCCCTGGCTCCTTCTTCTGATGATTTCCGCCACCTTCACAGGCATGATAATAACAGGCTTTGAAGCCTCTCTTGCCTCACAGGCGGTTTTAATAGCTTTTATTCCCATGCTGATGGGTACAGGCGGTAATTCGGGAAGTCAGTCCTCCGTTACCGTTATCCGTGCTTTAAGTCTTGACGAATTGGGTCTTGGCGATATTTTCCGTGTTGTATGGAAGGAAATCCGCACAGCCATCCTTTGCGGCGGATGTCTTGCCTTAGCCTGCTTTATAAAAATCTGGCTGGTTGACAGAATGCTTCTTAATAATCCCGAGATAACAATAATGGTTGATATGGTTATCTGTATATCACTTTTTATAACTGTTCTTTCGGCAAAAATTGTAGGTGCAATCCTCCCCATGCTTGCACAGGCTGTTAAGCTCGACCCTGCCGTTATGGCAAGCCCCTTTATCACTTCAATAGTCGATGTTCTCTCCCTTATTGTATATTTTAAGGTTGCAACATCTGTTTTAGGTATTTAGCTATGAAAAAACTTATATTTCTTATACTAATATTTACATTGATTTTCCCCGTCAGTATATCCGCAAAAGAAGATTACATCACACTTTCGCCCTTTTTATACTCTTCCCATCACCTGGGCGAAGATCTCGTCATCTACGGCGATACCAGCCTTCCTACCGCAACGTTAGGCTTTTACTATCCCGAGGATCAGGGCTATAAGGGATATGCAAAATTTATTATAAATATTTCTGCAAAAGAGCTCAGAGAAGGTTATGTAATCCCTACGGAGGAGTATTCCCGCCTCTGGCCCGAAGGTGTATGGACAGTTGCTGTTCAGAACGGAGCTTATCGTGATGAAATTAAAATCCCCATGTCAAAGGACGCTCCCTTATACAACCGTCAGGTGCGGCTTGCCCACTATCGGGACAATACACTCACCTCGCTTACAACATATACCACACAGGGAATACAGATTTCCTCCAATACAATAAGCTTCACCTTAGAAGACTCAACACTTGTAAAAATTTATGCATGGGATAACCTTTCCCCCACCAATGATGGCGATGCGCAGCTTTTTGCAGCCGTATACAAGGACGGCTATATGACAGAAGCCAAAACCTATTCAGGTACTCTGTCAAGCTACGGAAAGCATATTTCCCTTGAAATATCAGAAACTGAACGCTTCGAGCTTTTATTCTGGAATGACAGCTTAATACCATATTAAAAAATGCGATGGTTATGTCCATCGCATTTTTGATTAATCCTTTTTATTTAATTTTGCCGAGCCTTCCTGTACAATCTGTGCCTTACGTGCGTCCATTTCCTCATATGCAGTAGACTTAACTGTAGCCACAATAGACGAATCTGCACCAACAGCTTCAAGCTCAGCTTTAAGCTTATTCATCTGAGTGTCAACAAGCGCATAGCACTCATTTTCTATAGCTGTCGCAGTACCCGAAAAGTACTGTACACCTGCAATTTTTGCATCACGCCATGTTTGTTCGGGATGCATTTTTTTATATACCTGTACCCAGTTGCTTGCGCTTTCTGCTAAAGCCGTAACTCTTCCTTCAAACTGACTTTGTATTTCATAAAGCTCTGAAACGTGCCTTGCAATAATCTGCTCAGCAGTTTCGACCTTTTCATTCTTTGAAACCTCGTTCACCTTATTGTCAACAGGGTTGTTGTCAACCGGCTTATTGTCAATGGGCGGCTCATTCACTTCAGGCTTATTCACTTCAGGCTTATTCACCGTATTTTCTGTAGCCGTTTCATTGTTTTTCTCAACAGTTTCGGTAATTATCTGTGCCAAAATCTGTGTTTCTGACTTTTCACCGCTTTCAATCTGCTTCTTTTCTTCTTCAGTATACTCACGGATATCAATATCCACATAATTCTTAATTTCGTTTGCACGCTGACTGTCAAGCTGTTTTTTCTTTTCTGCCGTCACCTCAGGAGACTCAGTAAGTCCCTGATACAAGGCTTTTATATTTGAAGGGTTTACAATACCCCAATCAAATGCACTTATGTATGAGCTGAAATACATTAATACTGCTATTACTGCAACTATTATCAAGGTATAAAATATGCCTAAACCTATTAACAGTTTTTTCTTCATATAATCAACCTCCCCGACTATTATACCTTCATTTAACACGCTTGTCAACGAAAGCACCTTCGAAATGAATGAACAAAATGTAAATTATCTTTCAGGGAAATACATATACAAATTACACTTTAACATGCCATTATAAAGCTTGCGTTTCTTGTCTGCCGTCTTGCCGTAAAACTTTTCAAACCCTTCAAAAGATGTCAGTATAAGCTTCGACGCATTTTCAAATTCCGCAAACTTTCTTCCCATGGTAGAGTAAAGCCTTTCAACACTTTTTCTATCCATCAGCCTCTCACCATAGGGCGGATTGCACATAACAATACCCTTATTATGAAAAGCTCTTACGTCCTTGACGTCTGCACGGAAAAACCTTATCTTGTCAGCAACTCCTGCCTTTTTTGCATTTGCAATAGCAAGCGATACCGCATCCGGGTCAATATCCGAGCCGAATATTTCCACCTTATTATCTCTCTGCTCGTTATCTATCGCTTCTTCACGTGCATCCTTAAAGTAATTTCCTTTAAACATCTCCCACTTTTCGCATTCAAATCTTCTCTTCACACCGGGCGCAACATTAAGTGCATACATGGCAGCTTCAATGGGAATAGTACCGCTTCCGCAGAAGGGATCAATAAATTCTCTGTCCCCTCTCCATCTGCTTATATCTATCATGGAAAAAGCAAGGGTTTCACGAAGCGGCGCAAGTACGCCTTCCGCACGATAGCCTCTCTTGTATAAAGGTGCACCTGTTGTATCAAGGTAAATCGTACAGATATCCTTCATTATAGAAAACTGTATTCTGTACATAGCGCCTGTTTCTTCAAACCAGGATATGTTATACTTTTCACCAAGTCTCTGTACAACAGCCTTTTTTATAATGCTCTGGCAGTCAGGCACCGAAAAAAGCTTTGATTTCAATGAATACCCCTTTACCGGAAATGTACAGTCTTTTCCTATATATTCCTCCCATGGGATTTTCTTAACATTGTCAAAAAGCTCGGTAAAGCTTAAAGCCTTGAACTCACCAAGCTTTATAAGCACTCTTTCACCGCTGCGAAGATTTATGTTTGCAAGAGCAATAGCCTCCTCATCACCTTCAAAGCTTACGCTTCCGTCTACCACCTGTGTGGTTTCATAGCCAAGTGAGCGCACCTGATGTGCAGTTATAGATTCCGTCCCCAAAGGACATGGTACTGTAAGGATTAATTTTTTCATATTTCACCATCCGTCAGTGTACATCAACATCTTTTATCTTAAGCTTATAGCTTTCGGATTTCTTCTTGTGATTTTCCACATAAAAGAGCTTGCCGTTTCTGTATTCCATCTTCTTTGTCTTTACACCCTTGATTTCATCTTCGGCAAAGCTCACAAGACTCATCCTTGATACCTTATACCCGTTTGCCGCATCTGCATACACAAGATAGTCCTCATCAACATCAAAGTCAACAATATCCTTGTCACCGAAATAACCCATGGGCATCTGTGTAACCATATCATAAATGTAAATCATCTTACGGTCAGGTGTAGTAAAAATAAGCTTGTTACCGTAAACAATAAACTTATCTGCACTGATTTTAATAAAGGCTTCATGAACCCCTGTTTTACGGTCAATTCTCATTACATAACCTGTCTCAATGTCTTTGTAATAAATGTAATCTGCGGTAATTTCAGCCCTATCGGTGTTCACAGAATATCCCTCTTCTGTTGCCTTACCATCGCACTTTACAACATAAACAGCATCTCCTGTTGATACCAGCACATCTTCCATAAAGGCGGATAAAACAGTAAGGTTTTCCCCTATCAGATATGATTTATTCGATCCTATGTCTCTGCGGCAGATATTATTATCAGTATCATTATAATAAATATAACCTTCGGCGCCCGTTATAACACTTTCAGCCGCTACAGGCGCTTTATAATCAGTGTTGTCTTTTGTTCCTCTTGTAAATACAACTACCGCTGCAATTGCTAAAATCAAAAGTGCCACAAGACCTCTTTTAATTATACCTTTTGTTTTCCTATTCATAACATTATCTCCCTTTTATTATAATTCAATGTCAACATTGTATTCATCATCAATAAGTATATAATCTACCCCATGCTTTTTACAAAGCTGAAGATTTCGCGCATTTTCTTCCAGGGCATCCTCTAAGGGAAAATCATCCTCTTTCCGCCTTTCAATTATGCACGAATACCTTTTGATATCATCAAAATGACTCTTTATGTATTCTTCACTCATGATAAGACAATAACACCTTATATCTTCAAGATATTCCATGCCAAAATCATTTTTCCAATCAAAAGGAATATAACATCCCTCAACAATTAAATTCTGGTTATTTTCAATAGCAGTTTTAATCATTTCCTTCACAACGGGCCATAGATATTCCGTAAGAAGGTCGTCATCACTCAAAGGTGTAAGGGAAGTATTCCCACTCCGAATCAACCCCATCTTCAAGTGGTCTATGGATAGATACGGATACTTATATTTTTCAAGTAATTTCTGTGCCAGTGCTGTCTTCCCACAATGGGATGCCCCGGCAATCAATACTATCATTTTCCTGCACCTCACTTTGTATAAACCGTTTTTAAAGCAAGTGAACTTCACTTGCCCTCAAGGGCAAACTTAGTTAATGATTTCATCTTCGACGAAATCATTATAACATCCCTTATATAAAAAGTCAAAACAAAAGCCCCGAAAATCGGGGCTTTTGTAATTTTAAAAACTTATTCTGCAATAATTGCGGGAGCAATAGGTTCAAGACTTTCAAAATTCTTAACGAGCATGAGCTTTGCACCTGCCTGAACGGGAACCTTAGTTACCTTTTCCTGACTTAAAGTGAGCTTTTCGGACTTAGTAAAGCTTGTAAGCGCACCTTCATTATCATATGTAGCCTGAACGAGGTAACCTTCTGTACCGTCTTCAGCAACGATTTCAGCATAACCGTTTGCGTAAGTAATCTTGTTTTCAAATGCGATTACTTCAAGAACTTCAAAGTTGTCAAAGTACCAGTAAGGACCGCTACCTGCATTACCGCCGTTAGCACCGCCGGAACCAAGCCATGAGAAGTGGAAGTAAATGTAACCGTCGGAAGGAGCAGTAATTGTAAATGTATTTGTCTGCCAGCTTGTAGAAACATTCTTGGGAATATTGCTACCGGAAGGACTTCCCGCATTGGTATTCTTACTTGTTACAAAGCTTGTAGAGATAAAGCTTCCGTCTGTACCTGCAGTCTGATGCTTGTAATCGTAAGATACGAGATATGTCTTACCCTTCTTTACGGGGATAAAGTTTGCCATAGAGCAAAGACCTGCTGTACCATCATTCCAACGTGTACCTAAAGCATAATCATTTGCCGTAAGGCCTGTAAGGTAAAGTGCACTTGCATTCGTGTCACGGTTTACCTGATAGAACCAGTCCTGACAAGTATTTTCAAAGTATTCGCTTGTCTGGGGAGACTGCCATGTACCCCAGCTGAAATTACCTTCTTCATCCTTAAAGCCGCCATCTACAACAAGGTTGGAGTTCTTGTCGGCCTTGATTGAATCAAATACCAATACCGCAACGTTTTCACGGAGGATAGATACGGGAACAACGTCACCACCATCTGTTGCCTTTGCGTTATATGTGTACTTGTAAATAAGATTGCCCTGAGTCAAATCATCTACAGTCTTCAATCTGTCGGGAACTGTATAGGACTGTGTACCGGATGTAACATAATCCTTTTCGTCTTCTCTGATTGTGTTACCTTCAGTATCGACATACTTGATTGTAATTTCAATCTTATCTGTTTCATCCTCTGATGGATTGTCTGTATAAGCAGTAAGAGAGAAGTTGTCAACGGTTGCGGGCTTATCTGCACCAATCCATGCAAGCTTGAAACCAAGCTGAGTTGTTGCAGAAGTTGTAGTGAATACATATTCAACTCTTACCCATTCACCGGCCTTTGTAGGAACATATTCACCACTGCCGGACCATAAATGACCGGGGTTATCACCTGCGATATGACCGAGGTTTGCACCTGTAGCATCCATCATTTCAAGGAAGCCTGTTGTAACCTTGTCAGCGGGGTCATGCATAATATCAAAGCTGAATGTATAAACAGTGTCAGGCTGAACCGGCCATCTTGTGGAAAGAGCACCTGCGCTACCACTGCCGTTTGCAGCAGTCAACTGAAGAGCCTTGTCACCGTCTGTTGCAGTAGATACAAGGTTGAAACCGTCACTGCCGATAGCAATCTGTTTGCCGTAGTTAGATGTTGTCCATCCTGTTACGCCGTTTTCAAAGCTGCCGTTTTCGATTATATTACTGCTGAGAGAAAGCTTTTCCATCTGGAATACAAGGATACATACATTTTCACCGTCAGCGGAAACCGTGATAGAATCAAGGCTCTTGCTGGCAATATACTTATAAGCATAACGATACTGGTCTTCAGTGAAAGAAGGAAGAGTCTTATAATTTGAAGGAACATCATAGTTAATTCCAACGTCAACAGAAACTGTTACGTCATCCTTGAGTGTGTTACCTTCAATATCCTGGAATTTAATTGTAACAGGTGCTGTAACTGTAGGACGTGTTTCATTATAAAGAGTTAAAGCCTCGCTTGCTGTAATAGCTCTGTTATAGATTCTTACGTCATCCATAAAACCTACGAAGTCGGGGTTGTCAGCGTTCATCCACTGTGTACGGCCGATATAACCCTGGTCACTGGAAGCACCAACCTGTTCGAATACACTCTTTGTAAGTGTATCATTATCAGAAGTAGCTACAAGCTCACCGTTAACGTAAAGCTTAGCAGTAGCGGGTTTGTTTGTGAAGTCATACACTAATGAAAGAAGAGTCCATGTATCAATAAGACCATCAACATTTGTAAGCAGAGCCCACTTAGAAATACTTCCCGATGTACCACGGTCCATGAAGGAAAGCTGACCGGAGGAAGGAACATATGCTAAGAACTGTGAATTTGTTGTACCGCCACCAAAGTCAAAGAAACGGAACAAAGCCGCATTTGTAGCAATGGACTCGTCAGGCTTTACCCACATAGAAACGGAGTAGCTGCCTGTAAGCTCCTGAGCATAGTTCAAAGGAAGCTTGATAACGGAGTCACCGCCTGCAAACTGTGCAAAGCCGTCAACATATGTAACACCGGAGGAAGTAGCATCATATACAATACTCTTCTGAGAATTATCATAAACAGTATTCTTCGCTGTCTTTTCAAAGTCATAGTACATGATAAGACCATCGTTTACAATGTTACCGCCGATAGCCTTCATGCGCTTTGTAACAGTTGTTGTCTCGCCGTTACATTCAATAGTAGCAACAAGATCGATATTCTTTGTTGTTTCGGGCGCTGTGAAATTACCGTCACCGTCAAGAACATTTTCGTCAGAGCATTCCCATGTAATTGTAGCAGGATAATAACCCTTGATAGAATGGCTCTTTACAAGATGAACGTTGCCTTTAATTGAACTTCCGAGTTCCTTGAAAACAACATTGTTCATCCATTCGACATAAGGAGTGAACATGCTCTTTACGATGTAAGGATATTCAAAAGTATAGCTGATATCTGTATTTTCGATATAAACCACCGCAGAAAGGATAACAAGAGTTTCCTCAGCGGGTGCGGAATATGCACCTGTAGCAGGATCAACGATATCAACATGTGTGGATTCCCATCTTACGCTTACACCGTCAACGCCTGTATCAGTGCTGAGTTCAAGTGTTCCGAAGCCTTCAAGGTTACCCTTGGGGAGAGAAACATTCTTTTCCCAGTTTTCTACAGCATTTCTGAAATCTTCATCATATTCCTCAGAGGGAACAAGTTCATAGAGTTCAAAATCGTCAACATAAGCTACGTTCTTTGTAAGACCGTAGATATTAAGCACAACATTTGCACAGGCATCAGCATTGCCGTTACCCTTAAGAACTGTAGTGTACTGAACCCATTCACCCTTGGAGTATTCCATATCCTGGTCATTGGACTGAGTACCTGCCTGAATCCATGCATTTGTTTCGTCTGTAAAATCATCCTCAACTGTAGGAATAGTCTTGGAAGAGTCTGTAAATGCAAAAGTAACACGGGGTCTTCTTGCTGCGCTTTCATCAGTATTCTTATACCAGAAAGAAAGATAGTAGCTTGCATTTGCATCTTCAACAGCCACATACTTTGTGATAGCGCCGTCGCCCTTAGTACTCTTTATTGCCTTAAGGCTGGAGCTTCCGCTGTGAACTTCTTCGGAAGACACTTCGTAATATTCTGCGTTATCTGTAAGACCTGTAAGACCTTCTTCAAAACCGGGGTTTGAAATAAGGTTTGCTCCGGATTTCTCATAAACGTCACCGTCGGCATCCACAAAGTAGCCGCCTACAGAGCGAACACTCGCCATTGCAGGAACGACGCTCATGATCATCACAACAGCTGTAAGCAGTGCTATGATCCTACGTTTTTTCATATAAAATTCCTCCTTAATGCCCAGTATATCTATAACGAGCACAATTATATGATAATTATAGCACGATTTTGACCGCTTGTACAGTAAAATTTTCAAAATTTTTAAATATTTTTTAACAGTTGAAAAAATGTCCTGAACGTTGTATAATTACTACATATAAATATAGGTAGGAGGATTTCATATGTTAACTATCAAAAATCTCCTGACAGCAGCTGCGGTAATTATTTTTGCGACACTCCCCCTTTCAGTATCTGCCGCTACGGTTGCTGACTGGCAGTTCAATGAAGCAGGCATTAAGGAAGGCTCCGTTGACTCAGGCTCCATGGTTATGGAAGACAAATCAGGCAACGGCAACGACCTTATAATGCGCACATTTGGGCTTAACTACAAGAAAACAGCCGAATTTACAGACCTTTCCATAGACGGCAAAAGCGGAAGTATGTATTTTCACGGCAACGCTATTCAGGGTGGCATAGACTTTGTAACAGTCAATTCCGCTCCCATCAATAAAAACAATTTTGCATCAGGCTATACAATTGAAATAATTTACAAAATGCCCGATGACTGGTCTCAGCAGGACAGATGGCAAAACATTCTCGCACGTCTTGCCCCCTCTGACAGTTCACCTGCCATTGAAGGGCAGAAGGTTTCCACCGCATTTAACATTTCCAACTGTAAAGAAATACAGATACAGGTGCGTGACAAGGATGCCGAATCCATTTCCGACGCCTGGAGCATTGCCATGGATAAGGCTGAAAGCTGGTATCATATCGTTATCACGGGCGACTCAAACGGTGTGCGTTCTTACATAAACGGTTGCGAATCCTTCCGTAATGCAAATGTAAATTATATGCAGGGCTTGTTTGCAGACCCACAGGACGGCAGATTCCGCATTGCATCAAACGGCACAGGCAGCACTCCTTCAAAGTACACACGCGGTTATATTCAGCAAATCCGTATTTCTGACCGTGCTCTTCCCAGGGAGGACTGGCTTATCCCCAATCCCGAGCAATACATCGGCGAATACGGCGATAACACCCCATTTGCCGAAACTCCCGAGGACCGTTACAACATGGTTTTCGTTCCCGACACACAGAACACAACAAAATTCTGCGGCAATGTTCTCGACACAGCCGTTAACTGGTTAATCGAAAACCGTGATTTTGCAAATATCGAAGCAGTTGTATCCCTTGGTGATAATGTAGAAGACTATTGGGAAACACCTCAGTGGGAGCAGATTACAAAAACCTACACCTCCATTGCCGAAAGCGGTATCAGGACAATAGTTCCCACAGGTAACCACGACTCAGGCAACGGACAGAACTTCTGGTATTATAAGGATAAATACTTTGGTCCCAACACACCTTTTGCAAGGTTAACAGACAGCTATCACCTTGGCTTCTCCCCTTCAGGCACAGGCGGTGTGGTTGACATTTCTGCAGGCAGCTTCCCCTATAAGCTTCTTTATGCGGATATGTTCCATCTTGAAGATGCCGCAGAGGTTGCCTGGATTGAGCAGACACTTTCTGCATATTCCAATTGCCCCTTCATTCTTGTAATGCACGATATCCAGAATTGCTCCGATACCCGCCCCAATGAAACAAAGCTTTCATCCAACGGCTCGCTTCTGTGGAACATTGCAAAAAAATACGACAATGTATTTTTGATGGTTGGCGGTCATAGTCACGGCTACGGCACACTTGAGCTTACAAATAACTACGGCAACAAGGTCTACAGTATACTTGCCGACTATCAGTTTGCATATAACGGCGGTAATGCACTTATGAAATTTGCCGAATTTGATGAAAAGGAAGGCATGATTCGTGTTTCCACCTTCTCCCCTTATGCGGCAACCCTTTCTGATGACGAAAGAACATTCTTTGACGTTAATTATATGGTAGGTAAAGGTCATTATGCCGAGCTCCCCATCAATTTCATTGAGCGCTTCGGCAACTTTAAAACATATACCGCAACGGGCGAAAACATTATGTCCAATCCCTCCTTTGAAGATGCAAACGGCAACTTCTCGCTTGAAGGCTGGCTCTCCGCCTCCACAAATGCACAGTTCGGCTCCCCCTATACAACAAATCACTGTTATGCCGTAAGTGCTTCTGAACGTATTTTCAACGGTGTCTCTACAAATGCAACAGAAACAATCCCCGACGGCAACTGGGCATTTGCCACCAACTGGCACGATGCAACCGACGGCTTATGCTCCCTTAAACGTTATGTTCCCGTTGAAGCCGGAAAAACATATATCGTTACATATAAAGCAAAGCATAAAACAGGTGCCGATGGCGGCTATGTAAGAACAAGTCTCGTTGCAAACGAAGGCGATGGCGAAAATGAATCAACAGTAACCTCTGCAGGCTTTATAGGCACCGAGTGGACAACAGTTGAAAGGGTATTTACCGCAACAGAAGCTACAGACTGCATCCTCTTCCACTTCCGCTGGTTAGGTGAAGGCGGCAACGTGGGTAACGGTCCCTACTGGTATTTTGATGATTTCTCCGTGCGTGAAGCTGAGGTTAAAACAGTTCCCTTCACTTTGAATCTCGAAGCAGTGAAGGACGGTAATCAGGTCAATGTATCCTTTGACTGTGTGGAAAACGCTGACAGCATATATATCGTTGCAGGCTTTGACAGTGAAAACAAGCTTGTAGCGGTATCCTCCACTGATAACGGCACCGCAAATCTTACAGGCAGTACAATCACATCGGTAAAGCTTTTCTCCTGGGGCGGTTTAAAAAACATCCTTCCCCTGACAACAGCAAAATCAGTAACCATAGAGTAATCAAAAGGCAACCCGCTCGGGTTGCCTTTTTACATTAATTCCTCATTCCTCGTTCCTCATTAAAAAACCTAAAATTTTCTGCACAATAGCGAAGGGTTTGGGAAAGAAGGTT
>JAFYPR010000074.1 GCA_017547445.1 Clostridia bacterium | reverse complement strand
GCAAAAGAAATTCCCCTGAATATATGTGCGATTTTCTTTTACTTCGTGTGCTATTGTGGAAGGATGCCTGTCAATACGTTTTGCAATCTTCTTAAAAGATTCGCCACTGCAAATTCCTGTTTCGATTGCGATTCTGTCAGATAAATCCATCTGACCGGGTTTTCTGTAGTAACTCATATCTGCTCCTTTCAGCAGACAGTAATCAACTACAGTATACCACAATTTCCTTACATTCCATTGCAAAAGTAAATTAGACTTTTTTAGCCATTTTCAGTTGTCAAAGTGCAGGTTTAGTTTTGCATTCAAGCTTTCCTTTGTCTTCATTCTACCCGAACCCCTGTACCATAAAAAGGACACACACCTTTTGTTGACAAAAAATTTTATTACTGTTATAATACCCTTTGGCAAATTTGTTAAGAGGTGATTTAATGGAAAACACAAGAGAAAATAAAATGGGCACTATGCCCATAAACAGGCTTTTATTATCTTTGAGCCTTCCTATGGTAGGTTCAATGCTGGTGCAGGCTCTTTATAACATTGTTGACAGCGTTTTCGTATCAATGTATAACGCTGATGCATTTACCGCTGTGTCCTTAGCTTTCCCCTTGCAGAATTTAATGATTGCATTTGCAACAGGTACAGGTGTAGGTATAAATGCGCTTTTGTCAAAAAGCCTTGGCGAAAAAAATTTTGAAAGGGCAAACAAAGCCGCAAATCATGGCATCTTGCTTGCACTTGTCCATTATGTAATCTTCCTTCTTATAGGCATTTTCGCCACAAGAGCGTTTTTCTCGGCACAGTCAAGCGATATTGATGTAATAAACTACGGTGTGGAATATGCATCAATCTGTCTTATTGCGTCAATCGGCATTTTTATGCAGATTACAATGGAAAGACTTCTCCTTGCAACGGGCAAAAGTATGCTTTCAATGACAACACAGCTTTCGGGTGCTGTTATTAACATTATTATGGACCCGCTTCTGATTTTCGGTATAGGACCCTTCCCCGAAATGGGTGCGGCAGGTGCGGCACTTGCAACAGTTTCAGGTCAGATAGTTGCCGCCTTTATGGGCATCTTCTTCAACCGCAGATATAACAAGGAAATTCACGTTACCTTCCGTAATTTCAAGCCTGATATGGCAATAATCAAGCGAATTTATGCAGTAGGTCTTCCCTCAACTGTTATGGCATCCATAACAAGTGTTATGACCTTCGGTATCAATAAAATTCTTACAACCTTCCCGTCTATCGTAAACGATGCCCAGTCCGTTTTCGGTGCATATTACAAGCTCCAGAGCTTCATCTTTATGCCCGTATTCGGTTTAAATAACGGCATGGTGCCCATTGTGGCATATAACTACGGTGCAAAGAAGCCTGACAGGATGAAAAAGACAATCAGACTTTCCGTAATCTATGCAGTAAGCATAATGATAATCGGTCTTCTTGCCTTCACTCTTATCCCTGAAATTCTTCTCGGCTTCTTCAATACAAATACCGTCTTAGGTGTACCCGCCTTCCGTGCAATAAGCTTAAGCTTTGTTTTTGCAGGCTTCTGTATTATAACAGGCAGTGTACTTCAGGCTGTGGGCAACGGCTTTCTGAGCATGTGTACATCAATTGTGCGTCAGCTTGTGGTGTTACTTCCTGCGGCATATCTTCTGTCACTTACAGGCAATGTTAACCTTGTATGGTTTTCATTCCCCATTGCGGAAATTGCATCTTTAATTATGAGCATCATTTTCCTCCGCCACGTATACAAGACAATCATCAATCCCTTATATGACTAAAAACTCAACAAATATTTCTTTGTTTTTTTGCTAAATTTTATCTACATTTTTCTTGAATATGACATTTTTTTGTGATAGAATATTTTGGGTTTTCAAAAAAGCCCCCTACATTTTTTGAAAGAAGGCGTATCACATGGCTAACACAAAGGGTGGTTGGCGTGCTAACAAATGGATAAGAGCGGCTGTTCCCGCGTTACTTCTCCATTGTAGTATTGGTACAGTTTATTGTTGGTCACTTTTTTCTCAGCAGATCGGTGATCACATCGGTTTTTCCAAGGGTGCAACAGAATGGGCATTCTCACTTGCAATTTTCTTTTTGGGCATGTCTGCTGCTTTCTTAGGAAACGTGGTTGAAAAGGATATTCACAAGTCCTCTCTTATCGCAACACTCTGCTTTGCAGGCGGTATGGCAGGCACAGGTGCATTCATCTGGTACGGCGGCAACAACCCCGGCAGCCTTGTTGCACTTATCGGTATATATGTATGCTACGGTTTTATCATGGGCGTAGGCTTAGGTACAGGCTACCTCTCCCCCGTTAAAACTCTTATGCTCTGGTTCCACGACAGAAAGGGCCTTGCAACAGGTCTTGCAGTAGCAGGCTTCGGTGCAGCAAAGGCAATTGCCAGCCCCATCATGGAAGTACTTCTCAAGAACCTTGGCGAAGGCGCAATCTATAAGATGTTCTTCATCCTTGCTATCGTTTATTTTGTAATGATGTTTATAGGCCACCTTCTTCTTAAGAAGCCCTCTGACTGGCATGAACCTGCTAAGGGCGAAGCAAAGCCTTCCATCATCTCAGTTCTTAAGATGAGAAAGGCAACAAATTACATCGGCATCTGGCTTATGTTCTATCTTAACATCACTTGCGGTCTTGCACTTATCAGTCAGGAAAAGTACATTTTCAAGTGCCTCGGTCTTGCGGCATTTGTAGGCGTTCTTTCCACCTGCTCCGCAATTTTCAATGCAGGCGGCAGATTAGGCTTCTCCGCAGCAGCAGATAAGATGAAGGACAGAAATACAGTATTCAAGCTCATCTTCGTTATCTCCATCGTTCTTACAGCGCTTGTTGTATTTACAGGCGGCATCGTAAACGGTAGCGGCAATGTAATTCTTACAACACTTGTAATTGCTCTTATCATGATGGTTAACGCAGGCTACGGCGGCGGTTTTTCCAATATCCCCACACTTCTTTCTGACCACTACGGCATGTCGAGCATCAGTGCAATCCACGGTATTACACTTTCTGCCTGGGGCTTTGCAGGTCTTACAGGCAACCAGATGGCTTCCTTCATAGTTTCTGCAACAGAAAAGGCAGGTCAGAGCGCACAGGCAGGTTACCAGAATGTACTTTATGTAACATTGGTTCTTTACATAATCTCCCTTGTTCTCAGCATGTTCTTTGTACAGAAGAGCGAGAACACAGGCGAAGTTCCCGAACACTAAGATAATAATAAAAAAAGTGCGATGACTCGCACTTTTTTTATTGTGATATAACTTCGCTTCAGTATAATATAAATTTTTTCAAAAAAAACTAAAAAAAGTTCTTGACATTTCTCTCCTTCACAGTTATAATAACGAAGTGACCCGGAGAGATGGCTGAGTTGGTCTAAGGCGCACGACTGGAAATCGTGTAACGGTTAACCCCGTTCAAGAGTTCGAATCTCTTTCTCTCCGCCATATAAAGCACTTGCAAAAGCAAGTGCTTTTTTGTTTTTCATATTCCCTGACAGATATAATCACACCTGATTATATCTGTCAATATCTTCTCTTCCCAATGCGCTCTGCAGTGCAAGGTTTATACCGTTTGCTATTATTCTTGCACTTTGGTCAGATAAAGAATCCACATCCTTTGGTGTAACCACCATATCTCCTCCCGTAGGCTCCATACGCCTGTAGGTCTCAAAAAATACTCTTTTTTCATCCTCTGTTGCGCCGGTAGCATCCATTGCATCAAGGGCAACAGTCAGTGCATCTACAACCATGGGCACCCCTATGGCGATAACCTTTACTCCCAATGTAGCCTCGCTTAATTCCCGTCTGTTATTCCCCACACCGCTTCCGGGGTTTATACCCGTATCCGCAATCTGTATAGTCTTTCCAAGCCTTGACATACTCCTTGATGCCAGAGCATCCACGGCAATAATAAGGTCAGGCTTTGTCTTTTCTGCTACTCCGCGCACAATTTCGCTGGTTTCTATGCCCGTAAATGCCATTACCGAAGGGGCAAGGGCACTTACACTTCTTACGCTTTCATCAATTTCCTCAGGCATCATCTCTTTTATATGCCTTGTTACAAGAAGATTTTTTACACATTTAGGCCCGATTGAATCGGCAGTTATATGTTCATTCCCCAAGCCTATTGCCAGCACGGAGGCCTTTTCTTCTATATTAAGGATTTTCTTCAATTCCTCCGCCACACACATACAGACAGCTTCATAGTCCTCCGTATCATTGTCGGATAAATCTCTCACGGTAATGGTTATATAATTTCCGCAAGGCTTCCCCACCCTCTGCGAGGCTTCTTTGCCTGATATTTTTATACGGTCAATTCTTATCCCGTCCTTTTCTTCAAAACGGCTCTCAACCCCCTCTGTTTCCTTATGCATAGCGGTTGCCTCAAGGGCAAGGTCAGTTCTTATCTCCATAAAAATTCCCCTTTCTTATGTTTTATTTTTATTATTAACCGAATTTGATTGACTTAACAAATATTCTCATGTAAAATATAGTTATGAAAATATGTTTTATACGAGGAGGATTACATATGGAAAAACGTATCGCAGTAATAGATTTAGGCTCCAACTCCGTCAGGATGACCATAAATCTCCTCCATGATAACGGCGAATGGGAAGTTATTATGAAAAAGCGCTCTACTGTACGCCTTTCCGAAGGCATGGGCATCGACAAGGTTTTAAAGGAAGAAGCTATGTGCCGTGTGATTGATGCGCTTAAAGAATTCTGCATACTGGCAAAGCTTGACTCCTGCCAGACAATTGTTGCAATTGCTACTGCCGCAGTGAGAAATGCAGTAAACCGCGACATCTTTATTGACCGTGTCTACCGTGAAACCGGTATTCATTTTGATGTTATTTCAGGTGAAGACGAGGCTTATTACAGTTATCTTGCTGTATCCAAGTCACTTGCCGTCAAAAACGGTCTTGTTTTTGATACGGGCGGCGGCTCCACAGAGCTTATCTTAATCAAAAACGGTCATATGGTAAAATCAGCAAGCGTGCCCTTAGGCGCTGTGCTTCTTACGGAAAAGTTCCGTGGCAGAAGCCAGGCTGAAATGTACAGATATGTTGTCATGATGCTCGGCACTGTTGACTGGATTGATGAAGCAGCCAATTGTGACCTTTACGGCGTAGGCGGCAGCGCAAAAACACTTGGCACACTCTCAATCAAGGAATTAAAGAGTGTGGATGAGGTTCACGGTCTTGCCGTGCCCTGCAATAAGGTGTCATCCATCTACCAGAAGGTTTACTCAACCCCCTTAAGCTTAAGAGGAAATATCCCCGGTATGGAAAAGAGCCGTGCAGATATCATCCTTGCAGGGCTCATGCCTATGAAAGCGCTTATGGACATGCTTGGCAGTAAAAAATGCACAGTCTGCTCTCATGGCGTAAAAGAAGGCGTATTTTTCAGGGTGAGAGATGAAATACTTAAGAATGAGTGGGACAAGAGATGAGCATGAATATAGTACTCCACGAGCCCGAAATCCCGCAGAATACAGGCAACATTGCCCGTACCTGCGCCGCAACGGGTGCAAAGCTTCATATAATAAAGCCTATGGGCTTTGAAATTGATGATAAAAAGCTGAAAAGAGTCGGTCTTGACTACTGGCATATGCTCTCTATCACCTATTATGAAAATTTAGAGGATTTTTTCACCAAAAATCCCGACGCCAATTATTATTTCTGTACAACAAAAGCGCCTCACACATATGCCGAGGCAGAATTCAAGGATGAAGACTTCCTCTTTTTCGGCAAGGAAACGAAGGGTCTTCCCGAGGACCTGCTTTCAAAAAACCTTGATAAATGCATCCGCATACCAATGGTTTCCGATGCACGAAGTCTGAATCTTTCAAATTCCGTTGCTATAGTTGTATACGAAGCAATGCGCCAGACTAATTATTTCAATCTTATGGAAAAATCCGACTATCTGACTCTTATTAAGTAATGAAAGGAAGTAATTTTATGATAATCGTTAATTCCGAAAACTATGCAGAAGAAGTTTTAAATTCTCCTGTTCCCGTAGTGGTTGACTTTTTCGCCACATGGTGCGGTCCCTGCCGTATGCTCGCTCCCGTGCTTGAATCGGTTGCAGAAGACTATGAAGGCAAGGTTAAATTCGTCAAGTTAGACGTTGACGAAGCTCCCGACATAGCCCGTGATTACTCTGTTATGAGCATTCCCACACTCATTATCATTAAAAACGGTGAAGAAGCGGCAAAGCAGGTAGGCGCTCTCGGTGCCGAAGCTTTGGAAGAATGGATAGACGAAAATATTTAAAAATGAATGAGCAGGTGTGTCCCCGCACCTCTAAAAAGGAGCAAACAAATGAAGAAATTATTGGCAATTATACTTTCTGCGGCTTTGATTTTTTCTTTAGCTGCCTGCGGAACAACTTCCGCTACATATACAATAGGTATTTTAGAATATTCCTCTCACGAGGCACAGTCCCTTGCAATACAGGGTTTTATGGATGTTTTAACAGAAAAGCTGGGCAGCGAGGTCAGCTTTGACCGTCAGCATGCATCAGGAGATGCAAATTCCGCTACACTTATCGCAAACAATTTCATTACAAAAAATGTTGACCTTATCCTTTGCGACAATACTCAGTCCCTGCAGATTGCCGCATCTGCCACAGCAACTACTCCCGTGCTCGGTGCCGCAGTTACAGACTACGCCCGTGCGCTTGACGTAAGCTTAGTAAGTCAGTCAACCGGCATCAATGTATCGGGCACAAGCGACCTTGCTCCTTTGGATAGCCAGGCTGAAATGATAACAGAGCTTTTCCCCGAAGCCAAAAAGGTAGGTCTTCTTTACTGCTCCAGCGAGGTTAATTCCCTTTATCAGATTAATGCAGTTCAGCAGTATCTTCTTGCAAAGGGCATAAAGTGCGAAGAGTTTGCATTTACAGACTCCAACGACCTTGCTTCTGCAGTGCAGACAGCGTGTGACTTTGCTGATGTCCTCTACCTTCCCACAGACAATACAATTGCTGAATGTACAGGCATTATAGACGACATCTGCCATGTTACAAAGACCCCCGTTATCGCAGGTGAAAAGGGCATCTGTACAGGTTGCGGTCTTGCCACATTGTCTATCGACTATTACAAGTTGGGCAGACAGACAGGCATGATGGCATACGAAATACTTGTTAACAAAGCCGATATCACTCAAATGCCCATTGAATATGATGCGAGCTGCACAAAGATGTACAACACTTCAATTGCCGATAATTTAGGCATTTCTGTACCCGAAGATTATATTCCTGTTGAATAATCACTATGCACCGCCGGCTTTTTGGCGGTGCATTTATTTTTTTGAAGTAAATCTGCTCAGAAATTTTCACTTTTTATTAAAAAACTGTCGATTTTTTCATTCAAAGGTTGACTTTTTGCTTGGAAAGTTTTATACTGTGTTTAATATCTTTTAAAAGGAGACGATATTTTATGAAGAAGTTTTTAGCACTTGCATTGGCAATGGTTATGTGCCTTGCTCTTGCAGCTTGCGGTGCACCCGTAAGCAACGAATTACCCACAGACGCAACAGAAGGCGCAACTACATATAATGTTGGTATCTGCCAGCTTGTTCAGCACGTTGCTCTTGACGCAGCAACACAGGGCTTTAAGGATGTTCTCACCGAAAAGCTCGGTGATCAGGTTGTGTTTGACGAACAGAACGCTTCCGGCGACAGCGTTTCATGTGCAACTATTGTTAACAAGTTCGTATCTGACGAGGTTGACCTTATCCTTGCAAACGCAACACCCGCTCTTCAGTCTGCAGCAGCAGCTACAATGACAACACCTATCCTTGGTACATCCATCACAGAATACGGCGTTGCTCTTGAATGTGAAGTAGTTGACGGCGTAGTTCCCGGCAACATTTCCGGTACAAGCGACCTTGCTCCCCTTGATCAGCAGGTTGAAGTTTTGGTTGAGCTCTTCCCCGAAGCAGGCAAGGTTGCTCTTCTCTACTGCTCCGCTGAAGCAAACAGTAAGTTCCAGGTAACAGAGGTTAATAAGTATCTTACAGAAAAGGGTATCGAATCCAAGGAATTCCCCTTTGCTGACTCTAACGACCTTGCAGCAGTAACAGAAGCTGCTTGTGCATATGCAGATGTTATCTACGTTCCCACAGACAACACAGTTGCTTCCTCCACAGGCGTTATCGACGGTATCTGCCGTCCCATGAAGAAGCCCGTTGTTGCAGGTGAAGAAGGTATCTGCAAAACTTGTGGTGTTGCAACACTTTCTATCGACTACTACAAGCTCGGCAGAGTTACAGGCGAACAGGCTTACAGAATTCTTGCTGAAGGCGAAGACGTTAACACAATGGCTATCGAATACGATCAGGACGTTGTTAAGAAGTACAATGCTGAAATCTGTGCAGAGCTCGGCATTGAAGTTCCCGAAGGTTACGTTGTAATCGAATAAGATTTACGGTTAGTTTTCAAATAACGTAAAACCGATGGGCATATACTGCCCATCGGTTTTATCCGTATTAATATGACTAAGGAGTTTTACCATGTCTATTATAACAAGTATCTTTAACGCCCTTCCCGGCGCCGTGGCACAGGGTCTTATCTGGGGCATTATGGCAATCGGCCTTTATATTACATACAAAGTATTGAACATTTCCGACCTTACCGTTGACGGCAGTATGTGTACAGGTGCGGCAGTATGCGTTATGCTTACAATCGCAGGTATGCCTCTTCCCTTAGCAATGGTTTGTGCAGTTATCGCAGGTATGCTTACAGGCTTTGTAACAGGTATTTTCCATACCTTTATGGGTATCCCCGCCATTCTGGCAGGTATTTTAACCCAGCTTTCTCTCTATTCAGTTAACTTGAAAATTATGGGCAAGGCAAATCAGGCATTAAGTGTACGTAACTATGATTTGCTTGTTTCTCTTCAGTATATAAGAAATGTTCCCATCTGGAAAAACGCAATTTTTGTGGTTTCCCTCTTTGTTATCATTCTTATCGCTATTCTCTACTGGTTCTTCGGTACAGAATACGGTTGTTCTCTCCGTGCAACAGGCTCTAATTTGAATATGAGCCGTGCGCAGGGCATCAACACAAGCTTCAACACAGTTGTAGGTCTTATGCTTTCCAACGGCATCGTTGCTCTCTCAGGTGCTCTTCTTGCACAGTATCAGGGCTTTGCCGATGTACAGATGGGTCGTGGCGCAATCGTTATCGGTCTTGCCGCAATCATTATAGGCAATGCTGTATTCGGCAAGATTTTCAAGAACTTTGCATTTAAGCTCTTAGCAGTAGGTTTAGGCGGCGTTATCTACTATATCGTATACCAGATAGTTATCTGCTTAGGTATTGACCCCGACCTTCTCAAGCTTCTCTCTGCAATGGTTGTTGCTATTTTCCTTGCAATCCCCTACTGGAAGAAGACATACTTCGCAAAGCCCAAGAAGGGAGGCACTAAGAATGCTTGAAATCAAAAATATTTTTAAAACCTTCAACCCCGGTACTATCAATCAGAAGGTGGCTCTTAACGACTTAAACCTCACTCTTAATGACGGTGACTTTGTAACAGTTATCGGCGGCAACGGCGCAGGTAAAAGCACAATGCTTAACGCAATCAGCGGTGTATGGCGTCCCGATTCGGGTAATATAATTATCGGCGGTGTCGATGTAACACATATGCCCGAGCATAAGCGTGCGCGCTTCTTAGGCAGAGTTTTCCAGGACCCTATGCTTGGTACGGCTGCCAATATGAGTATTCAGGAAAATATGGCTCTTGCCCTCCGCCGCGGTAACCGTCGCGGTCTTAAGTGGGGTATTTCCGAAAAGGAAAAGGTTCAGTTCCGTGCAGCCTTGCAGACACTTGAATTAGGTCTTGAAAATCGTATGACAAGCAAGGTTGGTCTTCTCTCGGGCGGTCAGAGACAGGCGGTAACACTTCTTATGGCAACACTTAAGAAGCCTAAGCTCCTTCTTTTAGACGAGCACACAGCAGCTCTTGACCCCAAAACAGCTGCAAAGGTACTTGAGCTTAGTGAAAAGATTGTTCGTGAAAACCACCTTACAGCATTAATGGTAACACATAATATGAAGGATGCCATCCGTTACGGCAACCGCCTTATTATGATGCACGAAGGTCACGTTATCTTTGATGTATCAGGCGAAGAAAAGAAAAACCTCACCGTAGAAGAGCTTGTTGAGAAGTTCTCAACAGCCTCCGGTCAGGAATTTGCCAACGACAGAGCATTATTATCCAAGTAAACAAAAATGGATTTGGCTTTTGCCAAATCCATTTTTAATTTATCCAAAGCATTCCATTTCCCGCTTTTTTAAGACAATGCCGGTCAGATGCGAAGAAATGTCTGACCGGCATTTTAGTATTAATTCAGCAATGTTGTTGCATCAAATGTCAGTGTATATGTGCCGTCTCCGTTATCAGAAACAGTTACCAGAGTCTTTACTGCCGAATTATTGTTATTGATTCGTACATATTCATTTGCCATACGTGTATCAATTACCGCCTGACCGACAGGTGTAAGCTTCACAGAATAGATTGTACCGACCATCTTTGCATCGCTTACCTCGAAGAATGCACCCTCGCCTGAATATGCACCATTTGTGCCTGTGTATTCAGAAAGTCCCTCCGTCGAGAAGCTAAGACGGATACCTGTCTGGTTAACGTAAGCATTAAGCACCGCAAGTAAGCTTGCACTGATATCTTCGCCTTCACTGTCAGAGCCCTTTGCAAGAAGACCTCTTGCAACCTGATATATACTTCTTGTTGCACTGTTGCCTTCAAATACCTGACCGTCAACCTTTATATATGCAGTTGCAGTGTAGTTACGGTTAAAGTTACCTACAGCAAGGTTTGTAATTGCGGATGTAAATACTTCACCCTCCTGCTGCCACTTTGTTGCAGGAATATCCACCGCATCAGCACTACTGCCCTCTGCAACAATGCTGACACCATATTCTGCGTTTTCTATATTCGCAAGAGAATCTGTATAGTCAATGGTTGTAATAAATCTTAAACCGCTTCCTTCGCCTACCTTACCTGTCTGGGGGTCAACACCGCCGCCGACTCTTACCTGAGCACCGTCAACCATCTTAACGCCTGCACTTGCAGGGAAATATTCACCCTCGGGAAGCTTAAGCGCCTCTGTAACGCCGTTTGCCACTCTGTAAGCCTTATATCCGTCAGTAAACGCCACAATGCCTTCTTCATCAGAATACAGCTTTACAGTATCTTCGGCTCCAACGGTAAATCCGTCTGCCGCATTTGTAACAACACTGCCGTTCTTTGTAACCTTTGCCGCGCCGTCTACCAATACGCTCTTTCCGCCGCCGACAACATTTATATAGCTTGCCTTACCTTCATATTCGCCGTCTGCTACACAGCTTTCCCATTCTGCAACATACGCCGCACCCCACGCAGCATTAAGTCTTATAGTAAGTGTTTCAAGATTTAATTCCTTCGCCTTTTTCATCGGCTCGGTAACATCAAGAGTAATATATCCTGCCGCATTTGTATATGAAGGAGTAAATATAGGCTCTGTAAAGCCTTCTAAAAGAGGTGCCTTGGAGGATGTATAATTGCCCATTTCACCGACTGTAACCCAGCTTGAATCGTTTACTGCATATCCCGCCATACGGATAGATGTGTTTTGGTTACTGAAGGTCTGTGCATGCCAGCCTGTAACATAGAAGTTTGCATAAACAAGGTCACCCTCACCTGCATCAACAACAGGGAACTGGAAGAAGCCTACTCTGTTACTTGCCAGTGTGGAGGGATTTGCAGTAGTTACCGATACTCCGTCAGCATCCACCAGAGGTGCTCTGTCGTCGCCTACTGCCGAGGCAACATATATATGATACGTGGGGTATGCCTTATTGATACCCTTTACCTGTCCGCCTTCAACGTATGCATCCTCCAGTACAGGATACCTTCCTTCTACAGGATATACCGTTATTTCAGCATTACCCGTTACTTCAGTTTCGGGAATAGTATAAATTTCAGCTGTATCCCCGCTCTTGTAATAAACCTCTGTTGCAGGGATTGTATACTTCGTGCTTTCACTTGTATTACAGTATACTGTCTTTACCGCCTCGCCGTGTTCATTCACAAATTTCACTTCAGTCATATCACCTGCAGAAACCCTGATATTTTTAAGTGTAATACCGCCGTCCGCCACGTTGTTGCCTCGAAGGTTAATTGTATTAATCGCATCGGGGGACTGCTCCTTACGGAAGGTCTTGTCAAGGACAGTATACTTAGTGCCGTCGCTTGCAGTTGCATAAACGCTTACTTTATCTGTTACAGGGTCAGCTTCAACAAGAATTCTGTAAACGTCACCTGCAGCCACTTTTTCCACAATAACACTGCCGCCATCGCTTGTACCCTTCTTATTACCGCCGATAAGCTTCAAACTTCCGCCGTTGGGCGAAATATTAAACGCACCGCTGCCCCATATTGTACCGTTATAACCAAAATTGGCACCTGTATCGCTCACCTTGTTGATAACCATATCAAATTCAATCCTGAACAATCCGTACATTGCCTGGGTAAAGGTTATATTATTATCCCCGTTACCCTTCGATACAGTTTCGGGCAATTCAAAGGCCATAGGCAATACCTCTACGTTTGCAACTGCTTTTTTACCGGTTTCGTTACATGTACCGTAAACAGTGTTTTCTCCAACCTTAAGATCGGAAAAATCCCACGAAGAAATTGTAACTGCAGTATCAACACCGTCTGCTGTTACCGCATTAAGAACTGTAGGCAGAACGGGAGTATTTCCGCTTATTACAGTTGCACCTACCTCTTCAATTGTTTCAATATCATCAACTGTATAGTAAATGACGATTTCATCTGTCTGCGCAGTTGGTGTAAATGTCTCGGGAGTAGAAAAACTGCGGTTATATAAAACACCTTCATGCTCTACTGTTTCAGGACCAAAACCCGAAATATCAAATGCCTGACCTATATTTGCATTCACAAGCAGGGACGGAAGCACTTCTTCACCGTTTGCCATAAACTTAACTGTAGTGGCATTTGTCATGTCAAAATTAATCTTTGTAGATTCGGGTGTTTCAATTTTTGTACCGCCTATATACAAATCATAGGTCCCTACTCTGTCACCCTTAGCCATTTTAAATTCATATTGCACGCTTGTACCTATAACATTTTTCTGTGCAATATATCTGAACGAGCTATCGGGAGCCGTTACAATACTCTCATTCTCCTTCAGCACAAGAAGGGTTGACTTCTGCGCCTCCTCAACCGAAGAGTAAAGAACTGTCACATGAACTGTTCTTCCTTCATCCATGCCAACGCCTGCAACAAGCATATCAATCGTTGACGCAAAGGATGTTACAGTCATGGACAACGCAATTATAAGGCTTAATACCCCTGTAAATATCTTTTTCATTTTATTAATCTCCTATCAATACTGGAACGAGCGGAACCACTGAAGGCTCAGGCTCTTTCCATATTCACTGGGAAGAGATGCTTCCCAGCCGCCTACACCGTTACTTATAATAAGCACCATACCGCCCTGGGAGTTCTGATAATTCACAATATCTCCCGTATAACGCCTGAAGCACTTGCCGTCATAATACATATCCATGTAATTATAACCCCAGTCAAGTGCATATGTATGATACTGCGTTCTCAGGTTTGACCCCTGATGCCAGCTGCCCTGTGCACTGCCTGACCAGTGCATATTTGTAAACCATCCGTGTGCGCCCGAGCTTCCCGAGGATGACAGATATTCAAAAATATCTGTTTCTGGCGGCCATGAATTTGCACCTGACAGCCAGAATGCCGTCCAGTACCCGTAACCGCAGTCGGGTTGTCTGAAGCTGCCTTCCATGTAGCTCTGTCGGTAATACTTATTACTTCCGTCGTATGCGTTATTGTTCTTATGAGGAGCAATTACACCCACATATGCCTTGTATTTCTGCCAGCCTCCAAGACCGAAGCCGAAGGAGTCAAGGTTGATACCCGTCTCTCCGTCATCATCCTTTGGCCAGTCACCGTCACCGATTTTATTTGCCTTAAGGTGAATATTGCCTCCGCTCACTTCAATTGCGCTTGAACGGCACAATCCATAGTGATTATGGTGGTCACCCCACGGATACTTGCTGAGCCACTTACCTGTATCAAGCTTTGTTCCGTTGAAATTGTCGCTGACTCTTGATGCCGTCGCCTCATTTCTTAAATAGAACACGCTTCTGTTTCTTTCAAACCTCTTCCATACAACAGTAGCTCCTGAATTGTTATAAAGATACCTTGCCCCGTCACGGTAGGACACATACGAAACCGTTCCCTTGCCGAATCCGTTGGGGTCATAATTGCCGTCCTGTTTATAGAAGGTTGCATTTGCCTTGAATCTGGCAGTATTTGAAAGCGGCTGTACCTGTACAGGATTATTTTCACCGGGTACAATGGTAAGAAAGTATCCGGGTCTGTTCATCACCTCAAAGGACACGCCCCGGGAGTCCATCAGACCGCTTCTTTCAACAAAGCGTGTATATGCGGGGTCCTGCCTTTCGTTAAAATCGCTTATCTCATTCCCCTGATGGTGGAGCATATTCCCCGTACCGTGGCTTGCCTGAAGCCTGATAATGCCGTGTACTGCCTCCTTGATATTCTTTGTTTCTCCAAGGTCTGTGACGGTGATACTACCCACATAAATATCTCCCGTTCCACCGATACCTGTATTAAAGGAAATGGTGTCAATCTTCTTCGTCGCCCAGCTTTCGATACTTGTTGAAATATCCTTTGTTCTCGTCTGGGTGTTTATTCCGTCATCAATTGTTAAATCGTAAGAATATTTACCGGGGTTAACCACCATGGAAATCCTCCATGGGTTTCCTTTTTTAAGGGGCGTAATGCCTCCTACAACAGTTTCATAGCTTCCCTTATGAAAATTATTACCCGTATATCGGTTAAGCTGAAGATTATTCTCATCTACCGAAGATGGCATAAATCTCAGCTGTGCGCCGTAGCAGTTTATATCCTCTCTTCCCGCACCTAAGCTGAATCCGCCGTAATCACCCGCAACGGGTGCATAAAGTGTAAAATCAATTCTGTATGCATTAAGATTGTCAGGTGTAGGTATACTTAAAAATGCCTGTACGCCGCCTGCGCCTTTAACATCATCAGTAACTCTTCCCACGTTGTCATAAAGGTGCAACGCCTTTCCTTCAATACCGCTCTCCTGTGGTGCATCACAGAATTCTGCATAAAGCTCATCACCAAGAGAGCCCTCATAAGCTATTCCGTTAACTGTCTGGTTATCGCTGGTGTTAACATATGTCATTTCGCCGTTATTTTCATCCGTCATATCAATACTGCCCAGCAAAGCTTCGCTGACTGATGTAATTTCCTCTTCATAATGTGAAATTACCACATCGTCAATAAACATTTCGCTGTTGCTTCCCGCTCCCGTATTAAACACAAGCCACTTTGCTTCAAGTCCGCTCCATGTTGAAATACGTGCAAATTCAATATCGTTATAATTGAAGTATACAGGCTTTGTTTCAATATTGAACCCATCCGTAACCGTAATGTCGCATCTTCTTGCCTTTGGGTCAACATCTATCGAGAATGTAAGTAACCTGTCTTTTTCAAATACCGTATCCATAAATGAAATCAACGAGCCTTCATTGTAGTAGTTGGATACAAGCCTCTTTAACACGATACCGTCTTCAGTGTTGTCCATTCTTATCTGAAGTGCCGCATAGTGCGACAAGTCATTACCGCCCGATACCATTTCATCGGTCAGCGAAAATCCCGACCAGTATCCGCTGTTTTCCTCACCGCTTTCAAGGCTTGAGGGTATAAACATTTTAAACGAAATATTATATCTGCCCCTGTCAGGTGCAGTTTCGTACTTCTTTGCGGCAATCACACCGCCTGCACCGTTAACCTCATCGGTGCTTCTTCCCACATTGTCATAAAGGTGCAGTGCACCTTCGCTGCTGCCGAGAGCCGCCTCTACGGGGAAATTGTCAACCTCAGCATAAAGCATTTCACCCAAAGACGGGGTATAGTCCTTATAACTTCTCTCATCCATAGACTGCATTATCCACCCGTCTGCCACAGAATAGCCGCTTTCTGCGGGAAGACGTGTACCTGCTTTATCCGTAAATTCAAAAATCTCATTTTCTATAGGCTCATTCTCTCCGATAAAGGTTCCAAAGGCTTCTATTTCGGAAATGGTAACCCAGTTGCTCTCATCAGGCTCCACTCTCTCAACAATATTAACCCTCACATATCTGCCTATAGTTTCTTCAACGTCAAAATACTGTATAGCATCTGTCAATTCGCTCTCTGTTTCGTCCAAAACCGTGGTATAGCTTCTGCCGTCCGTGCTGGTAAGCACAGTAAACACATAACCTCTTGTGCTTCCTGAACCGAAAGCTATACCGACCTTATTTATCAGATAATCTGCTTCAAGAAATGCCGTAACAGATTTCTGGTCACTTCTTGTAACTCCCTTTGCAGACCAGTATGTAGATAAATCATCATCAGCAATGGCAGTTACACGGTGACTTCCCTCTGCCTCTGCAGATGCAAAAACCATACTTTCGGTAATCTCAATTTCTTCGGCATTAATAATACCCTCCTGCGCCTCATTTGAAGTAACACTGTCGCATACAGGCTTCATGGTATCATTTGCCCAGAAATGCATCATTGCATATTCCCCTGCATCGGCATCATAGTCCTGATATAAGGTAACCTTTTTCTTCATACCTTTACCTGCAGGGACATTTACCTTTTCCTTTTCCATCCTGTAATTTTTGAAGGTTGTACTTAAAACGGATTTGTAAATTGTTACGTATCCGCTTACTTCCGACTGATTTGTAATATCAACAACGCACCTTAAAGTCTCCCCGTCAGTAACTGCTTTTACAGAGGCTGTCGCATCAAAGCCTGCCGCAAAAACAAGCGACGGAAATACTGATAAAATCATAGCTATTGAAAGTATTGCCGAGATTATCCTATTCACCCTTATCCCTCCAATGATATATAGTTATATTCTATCACTCCTCTGAAATACTGTCAATGAATTTCCTTGTTTTACGGCATATAGAAAAACAAGGAAAAAGCCCGTATATATCCCAATATCTTTAAGTTAGCATTTTTGTATTTTTAGCCATTTCGGGACTGTCCCGAATGGCTTTTCTTAACTTAATGACATTATGATAAATCCGGACTTTTTCTACAATCTTTTTTACTGCATCTGAGTAAAGCACTCCATGTTTTTATCCCACAGGAACACTTTAACCTCTCTGCCTTTTATATTAATTTTCACTTCAAACTCGCCCCTGCCCTGAGGAATGTCTGCTTCCTGAGTCTTCACTTCAACCAGCTCCATTCCTTCATAAACGGCGGTAATCATTATATACCTTCCGGCTTCGTCAAATTCTGTTATTCCTTTAACAAAATTTTCTCCCTTTTCGGTAATCGTAATCTGTCCGCCCACGGGGAAATCATTATACACCTTAAAGTAGTCAACAGAAATACTTGCATCCTTTACTCCCGTTACAACCTTATCCATTACCTCCACCTTAATTGTATGCTCTCCGTAAGGAAGGTCCCTCTTTGAAAATACAAGAAAATCCTTCTGCTTGGGGTTTGATTTTACAGAATAATAATCTCCCTGTTTCTCGCCGTCAATATACACATATACGCCGTTATAGTTAGGCTTTGCTACAGAATAAAGTGCAATGCCCGTACCGCTGAATTTAAGTTCCGCTGCTGAGCCGGCTGTCCAGGAGCAGTTATTTGTAGACTCATAGTGATCGCTTTCGGAATACAGCTTCCATGACCCTGTATAAGCTACTCTCTTGTCGTTACTGTCTATTTTCTCGGCAGCACCGCCTTCTTCCACGATAGCCTCCGACAATTCGCTTTCAATACCCTTTTTACTTACGGACGATACTCTGTAGGAGTACACCGTATCCCCGTCAGAATTTGCGGAGTAATCTGTAAAAGTGCATTCTGCCACATTTTCCCCAATAAGCTCCTGACCTTCGCCAATGCGGTAAACGTTATATGTCTTGGCATTCTCTGTCTTATTCCATGTAACTATCACTCTTTTGTTGCTCTTTCTTACAGCCTTTATATTGTCAGGAGGTGTCATTACACCACCGTTTGTAATTGTGTACTCTTCACCCTTATCCGCATCAAAGCTCACTCTGTTTTTCTGTACAAGGTTGTATTCTACAGTCTCACCATTTGAGTTTTTGATTTCAAAGTCGTCACCAATAGTCATCTGCAAAGTACATTCTCCGTCATTATTTGCCTTAACCGTGACTTCCTTTGCAACCTTATTCTGCCACTTGATGCCAACCTCATAATTACCTCTTGCAATAAGACCCTCAACCTCGCCATCCTTCCATGCACTGCAGATTGCAGGAAGAATGTTTATATAACCCATGTTGCTCTGCATAAGTGCTTCTGTAACACCGGCAGTATAACCGAAGTTACCGTCAATCTGGAAAGGAGGATGTGTATCCCAGAGGTTATCCAAGATACCTGTCTTCATTAATGTTTCAACAAGATAATACATGTGCTCTCCGTCACCAAGTCTCGCCCATGCATTGATTCGCTGACCCATTGCCCAGCCTGTGGATGCATCGACACGGGCATCAAGGGATACTCTTGCCGCTTCAAACCATTCAGGAGTGTCAATGCTTATCAGATCACCGGGGTACAAGCCTAAAAGATGTGAAAGATGTCTGTGCCCGTAAGCATCGGATTTAGGCACGCTTCCGAGAGTTGTTTCCTCGTACCATTCCTTTATCTGACCGCTGTCACCGATTTCAATAGGCTGACGGAGTCTTGCAAGAATATCTCTCCACTCGTTCAATAATTCTTCGCTCTCGCCGACAACCTCGCCCGCCTTTATTACATCTGTGAAAAGCTGCCATATCAGACTCTGCTCGTATGTATTACCGTTTGTTCTCGGTCCGTGCTCGGGAGAATATGCAGGAGTTGAAATAAGCTTTCCGTTTTCGTCCTCTATAAGAATCTGTGAATAGAACTTAGCCTCTTCCTTCATCATAGGATAAATAGTTTCTCTTAAGAATTCTTCATCCAGTGTGTACTCATAGTATTCCCATACATTTTGAAGCATCCACGGTACAGCCGCCGGTGACCATCCCCAGTCAAAGCTCCAGCCGGGCGCAGTCCATCCGTAAGGTGTCGACTGAGTGTTTGCCGTAAATCCGTTTTCGGGGTTCTCAGGGGTTGATTTTACACCAAAATAAATATCTGCTGTTAATCTTCCGGGCTCGCGCATTCCCTCAACATAGTTAATCATGGGTATTGCACATTCCTTAAGGTTTGTGTTATAGGCATGCCAGTAGTTCATCTGTAAGTTTACGTTTATATGATAGTCACTGTTCCACGCACTGCCGTTTTTACCAACCCACATACCCTGCAAATTGGCAGGAAGAATATCAGTTTCTCTTGAAGAACCAATCAAAAGATATCTGCCGTACTGGTACAAAAGCACTTCAAGATAGCTCTTTTCACCCCTTGTAAGGGTATTTGCCTTATATCCTGCAAGAAGAGCATCTGTTGTCTTATCGCTCTCAACCTGTCCCAGATCGAGTGTTACTCTGTTCATAAGAGAAGAAACATCCTCTACATGCTCCCTCCTTAATGTTTCATAATCCTTCTTCAAAGCCTTTTCAACAAAAGACTTAACTCTTTCTGTCAGCTCCGCCTGACTTTCGCCTGTTCTGTAGACGGGATAATCCATAGCGTAGTCTGTGCCCATGCTGAGAATAATTACAGCTTCATCAGTGTTACTGATTCTGAGGCTTGTATCCTCTACCGCTGCCTGACCGTCAGTTACTACCTCAAGATAGCCTGAATACCTGAGTCCGTTATCATTAAGACTGCCTTCTAAAAGTATGCTGTTATCCTTTGCTTTAATTTCGCTTGTTCTCGGTGCATCGCCACCATCCTGGGGCTGAAAAGAAAGAGCAAAATCCATATCCTTACCCTCACTTGTCAGCCTGACAACCATTACATTATCGATATAGCTTGAGAATATTTCTCTTTCGTAATGTGCACCGTTATGGTCGTATTTAACGTCAGCTATACCATTTATAATATCCAGTCCTCTGGAATAGTTTTCTACATTCTGAACATTTCCGAAATCCATATAAAGGTTACCAAACTGCTGATATCCGCCGTAGCCGTTCTTATCGCCGATAAGCTGATTACATAAGCTGGATGCTTCGCTGCTCTTACCTTCCATGAAAAGCCTCTGAACTTCCTTTAAGGTTTCGCCATACTTGCCCTTATCAATATTATTACCGCCATTATAGTCGGGTCTTGACTCACCGGGACCGCCCTTCCACAGGGTTTTTTCGTTCAAAGTAATTCGTTCCTTAGCATACCCGCCAAACACATTACCGCCGATATTACCGTTACCAACAGGGAGCGACTTCTTCTCCCATTCATCATAGCTGTCGATTTGCGCACTTTCATCAAACCATATTCTGTAACTCATCTCTTTGGAGCTCCCTTCCGTCTCCACAGCAATCACCATACTGCCAAGCTGTGAAAAAACAATCAACCCGCTTAAGAATATCGAAAGTATTTTTTTCATTGATACATTCCCACCTTCTGTAGACTATACTTATATAATACCATTCTGTCTGCATCAAGTAAATGGATTTATATGCCACAATCTCAATTAAAATGTCATCTGACCGCTCAGGACTCTGCACCTGTCATGATTTTCCAATGCCTGATTGCTTCATACATCTTCACCACTCCGTTACATTTACCTCAATATAATATTTTTCTACCAATTCGCACGACACGAGACCTGTTTCCTCAAACTGAGTGTTTGCAGTACCTGATGCCATACCGAGCTTTATTGCATCAATAACACTCATCCCCCGATCAAGTCCCGTCACAATACCTGCTATAGTACTGTCGCCTGAGCCTACTGTATTTTTCGCATTTACACAGGGGGTTGCAAACTTATATATCCTGCCTTCAATGCAAGCCATTGCCCCATCCTTACCCAGGGATACCATGGGCACCTCTATGCCCTCATCCATTAAAATTTTAAGTGCATCGCTTACATCCGAGAGGCTTTCAACACTTCTTCCAAGATAAGCTGAAAGCTCATCACGGTTGGGTTTAACCATATACGGCTTAGCCTTGATTACATCCTTCAATGTCGGTCCGCTGGTGTCAACGATTATCCTTTTGCCCATTTTTTTCGCACATTCAATAAGCTTTAAATAAAATGAGCTGTCAAGCCCCTGCGGCAAACTGCCCGAAACTGTAATAATATCATATTTTTCAAGGTTTTCCTTAAAGCTTTCTAAAAACGCTTCCGCCTCGTTTTGGCTTACTTCAGGTCCTTTTTCAAGTATTTCTCCGGAAACGCCTCTCTCGTCGGAAATATTCACACAATTTCGCGTTTCGCCTTTAATCTGTGTAAACTCGTTTTTTATTCCAAGCTTTTCAATTTCATTTTTTATAAACTCGCCGTTATATCCGCCCACAAATCCCATCGCACCCACCTGAGCGCCCATGATTTTTGAAACACGTGCCACATTCAAGCCTTTTCCGCCCGCTGTGTATTTCATGCTAAGAGGTCGCCTCACCTCACCCATGACAAAATCCGTTACAAAGTACACTCTGTCAACTGCAGGATTTGCCGTTACCGTCAGTATCATTTACCGTCACCTCAATCGTTGTACAACATCACAGAATTTATGTGCAATGCTTCCGGGTCCTGCAATACCCCATCTTATTTCTTTCATAATAATTCCTCCCCAAATACCATGTTTTCAATATATCACATCAATTCTCACTATGCAACATGCAAAACCGCGCGAACATAAAAAAGGCAACCGCAGATGCGGTTGCCT
>JAFYPR010000073.1 GCA_017547445.1 Clostridia bacterium | reverse complement strand
GCAAACGGTCCCTTAAGTGTTAATAAGACTAACACAAGCCAGACACATATCGTTGACACAGCACCCGGAAATATGCGTGACTGGGTATGGCAGACAGCTACAGGCGAGGATGGTTTGCCCGTTATCGCTATGGTAAGAATTTCGGGCGGTAAGACAAGCCATGATTACTACTATGTGAAGTGGAACGGTACTGAATGGGTAAAGACCTTCCTTAGTAACGGCGGCGGTCATTTCCACCAGACAGCAGGACTTGAAATGTGCTATTCGGGCGGTATGGCAATTGACCCCGATAATACAAATATTATGTACTGCTCCGTGCCTGTTGAAGGTGTGTTCGGCAAGGTTTACGAAATTATCAAGTACACAATGAGTGATGATGGTACAGAGGTTGTTGAAACAGAGCAGATTACAAAGCATTCAAGAAAGAATAACGTCCGTCCTTACGTAATAGGAAACAGTGAAGGTAAGAATATCCGTCTTACATGGATGTATGGCGACTATACCGACTGGATTGTAAGCAGCTCACGTCCTACAGCTTACGGTACCGCAGTACATGCTGAAGCACCTCTTCCTTCAATGGATGTAAGTATTGATGATGCTGTGGCAGAGGATGATTATTCTTCAATAGATGGTGCATTCGTTTCAACGAAGGAAATTGCAAATATTGTTGAAGCAGAGCTTGATGGTGAATTTACTGTTTCTGCAGATATCTATCTTGATGGTGACTACGAAGGCACACTTCTTGATCTGGGTGTGGCAGAATTAAGAGTTGAAACATGGCTCACTCAGTATGGTGCCACACAGTCAGGCGACAGAGCAAGACTTATATTGTCACTTAATGGTGATGATTATTTCTCCAGTAATGTTTACGGCTCATCTGACTGCTGGAGAACATACGGACGCGGTACAGGCGGTAACTACGGCGTTGAAAACTACGACGAATACATTAACCTTACAGTCACTTATGACGGTGACTATGTAACGGTATATCGTGATGGTCTTGTTGATATTAAGGCTCCTTATGAAGGTCTTATCCTTGAAGATGTTACAATAGGTGGCTTTGAAGGCTTGGCAGACAACGTAGCAGTTTTCGACAGAGTGCTTAACCACGATGAAATCAAGACTTTGGCAGATGTTAACCCCGAGGTTGAAATGCCTGATGCAGAAGGCGATGTTGTGATTTCAAAGAAGTGCGTAGACGTTGACGGTACAGTTATCAAGACAGAAACAATAACACTTCCCGCAGGTGCAGATGTATACAACTTTGTTCCCGAAGCGACAATAAAGACGGATGATGCAATTTATGCATATAACTACTACGAAGGCGTAGATAACAATTACACAGTTTACTATTACAAGGAAAAGGTATACGGTGAAAACCTTATCAGTATTGATACACTGACAAGAGCCAGCGATGGTGCGGCGCTTGGTTGGGAAGAGGTTGAAGGTTCTACACTTGATTCTTCTCTTACAGGTACATACGTAAGTCCTTCAACAACAGGTGGCGGTGTAGCAGCTTCTACACTGAGAACCTTCGTTCCTATTGAGGGCGGAAAGACATATTATGTTTCCAATGTTATTTATAACACTGCAACATCCACACAGACTGACATGAATGCTGTAATTGCTTCCGGTGATCCTGTGTTCGGAACATTTGCAGGTCTGGTTCTTTATTCGGATGTTGACAATGGCGGTGTAACAGGCTGGACAGATGGCAACAGTGATGCTACCTGGGTAGGTACGGCTTCGTCCAGACGCGACGGTTCGTATGCCCCCGGTTATAACAGGGTTGAGTATGTTATAAATACTCCTGCTGCTGCTAAGACTATTTTTATTTGCTATGCAGCATGGGGCAGCACAGATCTTTACTACGGTGACTTTGTGGTTCGTGAAATAAAAGATGCTGAAACTACCACAGTTACATTTGATGGTGCTGAAACTATTACCAACGGCACACTTGCATTGGGTGAAGAGGGCGCTCTTCCTGAAGGTGTAATCGGTTATCGTGTAACAAACGGTGACGATGTGAAGTTTGTAGGTGCAGGTGAGTTAGAGGTTCAGAATGGCGATGTTATCGAAACAACTGATATCAATATATCTGTGGTAACAGGTGCTCAGGTACGTTACGGCGGCGGTGTGGATGCAGAAGGCAAGGTTTCAACCGGTAATGGTCTGAGATTTATCGCACAGGTTGACCGTTCCTTTGTCGGTGAAGAAGTAACAGGTTATGGTATTCTCATCAGCGCTGAAGGCAGTGACGATACTATTGATATTCCTGCAGTTAAGTGGCAGGATGGCGAAAGTCAGACAATCTTCACAGCGGCTATTACAGACCTGGTAGTAGGCAACTATAACCGTAGATTTACAGCTACACCTTATGTAACTGTTCAGTATGAAGGTGGCGCTACAGCTAAGATTTATGCTAAGGATTCTATTACAAGAAGTATTTATCAGGTAGCAACAGGTCTTCTTAAGAATGAAGATTCTGATGTTGTTGACGGAGCTGATACAGAATACAGCACAGAAGATCAGGGCTTGTACGACGTTCTGAATGCTTATGTGAACATGGTTGGTGTTCGTCTTGATATGGAAGAAGACGGTACATTTATTGCACGCAGTGAAGGTAAGGGTGCATATACAGGTGATATCTTCTTTGATGTTGAAAGCGAAAAGAAGAGTGAGGGTGTATATGAAATTACAATCACACCTGTTGCCTCCTTTGCTAACAAGGTAACAATCATGAGCTACTGGAATGAATTTGTCAGAATTAACAATAACCACAGTGTTGTTATTGAACATATTTCTGACTCTAAGATTAACGAGGACGGTAGCGTAACATTTACATTTACAGTTCCTCAGAACTAAAAAAATGATTTAAAAATCCCCGCAGTATATTCTGCGGGGATTTTTTTGAAAAACTATTGTAATTTTGAGGCAAATATTATATAATAAATAAAAGGTATTGTAAATTGGGAGGATCAGAATGTTTAAATCCCTTCGGTATGATATAAAGAGCATAATGGAGCGCGACCCTGCGGCAAAAAGTCCCGTGACGGTATTTCTTTTATACTCGGGCTTGCATGCGGTGCATTTTCACCGTGTTTCACATTGGTTTTACAGGCATAAACGGTTTTTTATTGCAAGATTTATAAGCCAGTTTGCACGACTTGTGACGGGGATTGAAATACATCCCGGTGCAAATATCGGACGTGGTTTGCTTATTGACCATGGCAGCGGTGTTGTTATAGGTGAAACCGCCATTATCGGCGACAACTGTACAATTTACCAGGGTGTAACCTTGGGAGGTACAGGTAAGGAAACGGGGAAGAGACACCCAACTATCGGTAATAATGTACTTATAGGCGCAGGTGCAAAGGTGCTTGGCTCATTTAAGGTTGGCGACAACTCGGTTATTGCGGCAAACAGTGTGGTGCTGCATGAAGTGCCGGAAAACTGTACCTGTGTGGGCGCACCTGCAAGAGTTAAGAAGATTAACGGACAGAGAGTGGGCGACATTGACTGGGCATCCACACCTGACCTTATCGGACAGGAATTTTCAAGACTGCAGTCTGAAATCGAACAGCTCAGAGCAGAGCTTGAAGATTTGCAAGGAATAAGACGGTGATTGTACACCAGTTTACTTTGATTAGGTAATTGCAACATTTTTTATAAGGAACAGCGACACTCCCATTCATTCATTTTTAATTTAGCTTGTGACAAAACGAGAGTGTGGGTTGGCTGTGGGTAGGGAGTGTCCCGTGCTGGTGCTCCCAATATACTTTGGTTGAATAAGGAATGATTAAAATGAAATTATATAACACAATGACAAGAACAAAAGAAGAATTCAAGCCTGTTACAGAGGGTGAGGTAAGGATGTATTCCTGCGGACCTACAGTGTATAATTATTTTCACCTGGGTAACGCAAGACCCTTTATAGTGTTTGACTGTCTTCGTAACTTTTTTGAATACCTCGGATATAAGGTGACGTTTGTACAGAACTTTACTGATGTTGATGATAAGCTTATAAACAAGAGCAAGGAGGAGGGTATTACCGTTAAGGAGATTGCCGACAAGTATATTAAAGAATACTTTGTTGATGCAAAGGGCTTAGGTATCCGTGAGGCTACAATCCACCCCCGTGCAACGGAAAATATTGATGCAATTATTGAAATTATTGAAACTTTAATAGAAAAGGGTCATGCATATGAGGTTCAGGGTGATGTTTACTTCTCGGTTAAGAGCGACCCTAACTACGGTAAGCTTTCACATAAGCCTTTGGACGACTTAATGGAAGGCGTAAGAAAGGACTTGGAGGACGGCAAGAAAGATGCGGCTGACTTTGCTCTCTGGAAGAAGAGAAAGGATAATGAAATCGGCTGGGATAGCCCCTGGGGTATAGGTCGTCCCGGTTGGCATATTGAATGCAGTGCCATGGTAAACAAGTACCTTGGTAAGACTATAGATATCCACTCCGGCGGTGTTGACCTTGTTTTCCCTCATCATGAAAACGAAATTGCACAGAGTGAATGTGCAAATGGTTGCACCTTTGCAAACTACTGGATGCATAACGGCTTTATAAAGGTTAATAATGAAAAGATGAGCAAGAGCTTAAATAACTTCTTTACTGTTCGTGATATTGCGTCCAAGTATGATTACGAGGTTATAAGATTCTTTATGCTTTCAGCTCATTACCGCAGTCCCATTAACTTCTCCGATGAACTGATGGATTCGGCAAAGAACAGTTTGGAGAGAATGTACACCTGCCTTGACAACCTTGCATTTTTAGCAAAGAGTGCACAGATGGGCGAGGTTGATACAGAAATCAAAGAAGCTATGGATTCTTTCAAGGCTAAGTTTGTGGAAGCAATGGAAGACGATTTGAACACTGCTGATGCTATAGCGGCAATTTTTGAAGCGGTAAGATACATTAATTCCAAGGACGGCATGAATAAGGCCACCCTTAATTATGCTGAAGCTCTTATCAGTGAAATCGGCGGAGTTTTAGGTCTTTTACAGAACAGAAAGAGTGACGATTTAGACAGCGAGATTGAAGCTCTTATCGAAGAAAGACAAGAGGCAAGAAAGGCAAAGAACTTTGCCCGTGCTGATGAAATCCGTGATTGCTTAAAGGAAAAGGGCATTGTGCTTGAGGATACACCTCAGGGTGTTAAGTGGAGAAGAATATAATGTTTGAATCCGTTAAGCTTAATTATAAGGACTACTCGCCCGTGAGCCTGGCTTATATAGGTGATACTGTTTACGATTTGTTTGTAAGGTGTAAAATCCTTGAAAAAGGGGAGAGACCTATAAACGAAATTCACCGTGATGCAATAAAAACCGTTAGTGCAGTGGCACAGGCGAGAAGTATTCACAATATTGAAGAGTATCTTTCCGAGGATGAGGAGAGAATTCTTAAATGGGGCAGAAATGCCAAAAGCGGACGCGTTCCGAAAAACGCCGATGCAACAGATTACAGATGGGCAACCGGCTTTGAAACACTTTTAGGGTATTTATACTTAAAGGGTGAAATTGAGAGGCTGGAAGAAATATTAAATTTAGCATATTTAAACAAGGAGGATAAACGATGAACAAGAACGAAATTGCTCTCCACGCTTATAAAGCGAGAAAGCACGCGCTCACAGGCATTTTTAATGCACAGTCAGGTCATCCCGGCGGAAGCTTATCCATTTGCGATATCCTTTCCGTACTTTACTTCGAGGTAATGAATGTTGACCCCGAGAATCCTAAGATGGAGGACAGAGACAGATTTGTACTCAGTAAGGGTCACTGTGCTCCCGCACTTTATGCAATGCTCGCAGAAAAAGGATTCTTCCCTGTTGAAGATGTACATACACTCAGAAGAACTGACAGCTATATCCAGGGTCATCCTGACATGAAGGGCATCCCCGGTGTTGATATGTCCACAGGTTCTCTCGGTCAGGGTATTTCTGCTGCTAACGGCATGGCTCTTTCCGGCAAGCTCTCAGACAAGCATTACCGTGTTTACACAATCTTAGGCGACGGTGAGCTTGAAGAAGGTCAGGTTTGGGAGGCTGCTATGTTTGCCGCTCACTACAAGCTTGACAACCTTACAGCATTTGTTGACTATAATGGTCTTCAGATTGACGGTAAGATTACAGACGTTATGAACAGTGAGCCTATTGATGATAAGTTCAGAGCATTCGGCTGGAACGTAATCGTTATTGACGCTCATAACTATGATGCTATTTTAGATGCAATTGAAGAAGCTAAGGCTACAAAGGGTAAGCCCACTATGATTCTCGCTAAGAGTGTTAAGGGTAAGGGCGTTTCCTTTATGGAAGGTAACCCCGCATGGCATGGTGCTGCTCCCAATCAGGAACAGTTTGACCAGGCAATCGCAGAGCTTGATGCTACAATCAAGGGCTTAGAAGCATAAGAAAGGAAAGGTGAAGTACAATGGCAGAAAAGAAAGCTACAAGAGAAAGCTACGGTCTCGCTCTTGCTGAACTTGGCGAAAAGTATGACATTTTAGTTATGGATGCCGACCTTTCCAAGTCCACAAAGACGGACACATTCAAGAAAAAGTTCCCCGAAAGATTTATCAATACAGGTATCGCAGAAGGCAATATGCTCTCTACAGCTGCAGGTATCGCATCCACAGGCAGAGTTGTTTTTGCATCCAGTTTTGCTATGTTTGCGGCAGGCAGAGCTTTTGAACAGATTCGTAACAGTATTGCATACCCCAACTTAAATGTTAAGATTGGTGCTACACACGCAGGTATTTCTGTTGGTGAAGACGGTGCAAGCCATCAGTGTCTTGAGGATATCGGTATCATGAGAACTATCCCCAACATGGTTATCATTAACCCTGCTGACCACTGGGAAGCTATGAAGGCGGTTGAAGCGGCTGTTAAGTACGAAGGTCCCGTTTACTTAAGATTTGGTCGTCTTGCAGTGCCTATGATGTTCGATGAAAGCTACGAATTTGAAATCGGTAAGGGTGTTACATTAAAGGACGGCGTTGACGCTACAATCATTGCTACAGGTCTTATGGTGCCCGAAGCTGTTGAAGCGGCTAAAATGCTTGAAGCGGAAGGTTTGAATGTTGGCGTTATCAACATCCACACAATCAAGCCCATTGATAAGGATATTATCAAGGCTGCAGCTGAAAAGACAGGTGCTATCGTTACAGCTGAAGAGCATAACGTAATCGGCGGTCTTGGCAGTGCAGTAGCAGAAGTACTCTGCGAAACATGCCCCTGTCCTCTCCTCAGAGTTGGTACACAGGATGTATTCGGCAGAAGCGGTAAGCCCGCAGAATTACTTGAAATGTACGGTTTGACAGCAAAGAATATTGCTGAAAACGTTAAGAAGGCAATTGCCTTAAAGAAATAAGCTGTTATTTAAAAGAGAGAAATTCTTCGGAATTTCTCTCTTTTTTTGTTGTAAGAAAAGTGTATTTATGATACAATGAAAAAAGATATGATTTAATGGAATAACAGGTGAAAAAATATGAGTTTACTTGACGGATTAAACAACATGCAGAGAGAAGCTGCAGAGAGAACAGACGGACCTTTACTTGTGCTTGCAGGTGCGGGAAGCGGTAAGACGAGAGTTCTGACATACCGCATTGCACATATGATAGAAAAAGGGATTAAGCCCTGGAACATACTTGCTATTACCTTCACGAACAAGGCGGCAAAGGAAATGGCAGAGAGAGTTGAAGCACTTATCGGCGAGGCTGCAAATGATATGTGGGTGAGAACCTTCCATTCTGCCTGTGTGAGAATTTTAAGACGTGATATTGACCGCATCAGTTTTGACAAAAGCTTTAATATTATTGATGCAGATGACCAGAAGAGCCTTATTAAGGAATGCTTAAAGGAATTGAATCTTGACGACAAGATTTTTACGCCTAAAGGTGTTATGGCGGAGATTTCTTCGGCAAAGGATAGCTTAAAGCTTCCCGTTGAATATGCAAAAAGTGTGGCGGGAGATTATAAATTGGAAAAAATTGCCCGAATTTATGAGCTTTATCAGGAAAAGCTGAAGGTGAGCAACTGTCTTGATTTTGACGATTTAATTGTGCAGACGGTAAGACTTTTTATGATAAACCGTGATGTTCTGGAATATTACCAGAACAAGTTCAGATACATTTTGGTGGACGAGTATCAGGATACAAACAATGCACAGAATGTACTTATTATGCTTCTGGCGAAAAATCACCGCAATTTATGCGTTGTAGGCGATGACGACCAGAGTATTTACAAATTCCGCGGTGCAAATATTGAAAACATCTTAAACTTTGAAAAGATGTTCCCTGATGCTCACGTTGTAAGACTTGAACAGAATTACCGCTCGACGCAGAATATTCTTGATGCGGCAAACGCAGTTATAAAGAATAACTTAGGTCGAAAGGGTAAAAATCTGTGGACAGACCAGGGCGAAGGCGATAAAATACTTATCCATCGTGAGCCTAACGAGCAGGAAGAGGCAAATTATATTTCAACTGAAATAAGAAGGCTTTATGGGGACGGATACAAGTATTCGGATATTGCGGTTTTATACAGAAATAACTCCCTGACACGAAGCTTAGAGACTATGTTCATGCGTGATAATATCCCTTACGAGCTTCTTGCGGGCAGAAAGTTCTATGACAGAATGGAAATCAGGGATATGGTGGCATATCTTCGCCTTGCTAAAAACAGTGACGATGATATGAGCTTAAAGAGGATTATAAATACTCCCGGCAGAAAAATCGGTAAAACAACGGTTGATACCATAAGCGAAACTGCGTACAGAGAGAAAACAAGCATTTTTAAATCCCTTCAGCTTCATAAGGACGAGATAAAGGCAAACCTTAAAGATTTTGTTTGCATGATGGAAGAGATTATTGCAAAAAAGGATACTCTCTCTGTTGATGAGTTTGTAAACTATGTTTTTGAGAAGACGGGCTATCGTGAGCACCTCGAAAAGGACGAAAAGGCTGAGGACAGACAGGCAAACGTAGGTGAACTTATATCAGGCGCAAAGACCTTCTGCGACAGTGTGCCTGATGCAACCTTTGACGATTATATGGATAACATCGCCCTTGTCAGCGACCTTGATAACTATGATGAAGATGGCGAAGGTAAGGATAAATGTACCCTTATGACCATGCATTCTGCAAAGGGTCTTGAATTCCCCATTGTATTTATCTTAGGTACAGATGAAGGAATATTCCCCTCATTTATGAGCATTTATAATGAGAGTGAGCTTGAAGAGGAAAGACGTCTTTGTTATGTGGGCATTACAAGAGCAAGGCAGAAATTATATATAACAGGTGCTTTCTCGAGAACTGTTTACGGCAAAACATCGCCTTATCCAAAGAGCAGATTTATAGACGAGATACCCGAGGAGGTTTATGAGTACAGCGAAAG
>JAFYPR010000072.1 GCA_017547445.1 Clostridia bacterium | reverse complement strand
CATATGTTCTGCCGCGCTGCTTTGTAATAAAATTCTGTCCGAAGGTTGCCCCTGCGGAAACAGAATAACAATTATCAAATTCTATATTATAATCCAGAAAAGCGTCAAGCACACCCGCAGTATATAACCCGCGGGAGCCGCCGCCCTCCAGTACAAGTGCTCTGCCGTGCATACAAAAATCTCCTTATGCTGATGATAAATAACATTTTACTCCATTTTTCCGTAAAATTCAAGCTTTTCCCACAGTTTTATCATGGCAAGAGTGTCAAGGGCACAATATTCTTTCAAATCCCGCATTGCCGCTTCCCTTTCTTCCTTTGTCATTTTACCTAAACGTGCGTATACGCTTTCTGCCTGTTGTCCGTTTTTTATTGCCATACGTGAATAGTCAAGAGAGGGACAATCGGGATAAAGGGCAGGCAAAACCTTTTTAAGACTGCTCTTTCCCTCCATGGCACGGTTTACAAGAAATTTGTTTGCAAAGGGTTTTTCCAGATCCACCAGGTTTTCCACAATAGCTTCAAGCTTTTTTTTGAACTTAGGAAACCTTTTTATAAGCCTCTCAATACATACCTTTTCATAATCTGAATACATCAGCACACAATGGTCCTCACCGATACACCCTATAAGCTCCTTTGCCGCCTGTTTTTCACAGTAATGCACGCCGTCACCTATAAATTCGTAATGCACCGCTTCTGCGCCCTCACTCTCAATAACATGGTACGAAAACTGCGTTATCACAGTATCCATAGGCGATAAAATCTTATCGGTGGGTTTAAAGACCTCCATGGTCTCAAAGTCAAGAAATCCCAAAGGATAGTGAAGAGTATTTAAAAATGCTCTTATGTCCTCCTTCGAATAAACATCCTCATCGGTGCTTCTTACCATAATCTCCCGCCTTGCTCTTTCGTCGCAGTCGGGCATTTTTGCATACTCCTCTACCTTTGTAATGCCCTTCTGATAAAGGCTCATTTTCTTTGTAAAGGGTATTGCTTTAAGGGTAAAAATACTGTTCTCCTCTTTTGCAAAGCAGCCTTCAAGATAGGGGCAGGACCCGCACTGCTTTGTAAGATGAGGCCGGGGTATATTTTCAAGGGATATATTCTTTAAAATATTTTTAAGCCTTTCTTCAAGCTTTCTTTCCCGTCTTGGATTATTTACGTTTATTACGCTTAAGGTCTTTTCCCTTGTGCCCTCACGGTCAATTGCACAAACGTAGCAGTTGCCTGTTTTAACGCCTGCCTTCTCCATTATGATTTTAGAGTAAAGCACCTCATCAATCCAACGTGTATAACGGCTTGTTGGCCTTACGGCATATATATCGTATGCGCCGTTTTCCTTCATTATCACGTCGCATCTGGCAGATGCCCCGCCTGATATGAAGGCAGCGTTATAAATAACCTCTTCCCCTTTTTCGATTATGGCACGGGTGTCAGCTGCCGCTCTCTTCACGTCGCCGTAGACCCATATCCCGTCGGGGAAGCTACTAAGCATATCATCCTGAATGTCACGAAGACGTGAGGACATGTTATACTTGTCCTTCAGGCTTTTATAGTTTTTATCACGTATGGTAAGATACGCCTGACGGCTGCATCCGTTAAACTTTGAAAAATTGAGCTGTGTAACCATGCCCTCACCTCCTTTTACATTACATCCTTAACTCTGTGCACACCCTTAGGCTCATAGCCTAAAAGATGGGCAAGTCCCAGATAATCGCACATTAAATAAATAATCGAAAGCCACATTTCGGTACCCTTCAAGCCCGGCTCTGTGCCGAATTTAAAAGCAAAGCCTTCGTTTGTAAATTTTTCAATAAATACAGGTAGCATCCTGACACACCATGCTTCCCCCTCGCTTACACGGTAATCGGTAAAGCCCTTTGCAAAATACAAGGGGTGTATAATATCCAATGCGTCACAGGCATTGTCAGGCACGCCCTTATCCTTTGCATATTTCAAAAGTGTATCAACGGCTTCCTTTATGTAATTGGGCTTAAGCTTAAACTGGTCATATGTACCTCTTGTCAGGCGGTAATAGCCGTTAACACGAAGATGCATATCTCCGCCTCCCCATAGTCCGTCACAATCCTGATTAAGCTGAAGATAATCAAAAAGCTCCCGGGGCATCCTTCCGCCATAGTGCTTTTTATTCATATAGTACGCAGTGGCTAATATATCTGTATGATGTCCTGCATCCCATGCATCGGTTTTCCATTTAAAGCTGTCCGTAAAATTCCATATATCAAGATTTTTCACATAGTTAAATTCCAAAGGCTTCTCCCCTAAAATTTCAAGAGCGTAGGAGGCTGACATAACACATTCATACTCATGTCTGTCCTCCTGAAAGCCTCTTATTGCACCGATAAGCTCTTCCTTTTTCATCTGTCGGGGCAGCGAGTCAAAAAGCGCCGCAATCTCCACCGCATCGCATACTGCTCTGCGCCTTTCTTTATCAGAGGGTGTGTTCTGAAAAGCACCATCCTTAAAATGGAAGGATAAAATATCCTGATAGCTATCCCTTGCCTTCTTTGCAAAATCTGCTATCATTTTCTGAAATTCGTCTGTATTTTTTATCTGCGCAAGGCGGTTTTTAATAACCCTTGCAGGACTTCCGCCCATAACAGAATATTCCTCCACATCCCCCGTTACAACACTGCCTGCCCCGATTATACTGTGCGCCCCTATTCTTACGCCGTCGGTTATAACGGCATTTGCGCCAACCCATACATCGTCTTCGATAACAATACCGCGCCTTGTATTAGGCTGTGTGCATATGGGTGCATTTATATCCGAAAAGCCGTGGTTTTCGCCAAAAATTTTAGCTCCGGGAGCAATTCGCACGTTATTGCCCAATGTAACCTTTCCGTGTACAACACAGTAGCTATTAAAGGAGCAGTTGTCTCCGCAGGTAATATCAAGACTTCTCAAAAGAGCATGAGAGCCTATAAGTGTCCTTCTGCCAAAGCTGCCCTTTACGGAATAAAGATGCGCTTCATGGGATATCACGCTTCCTTCACCGAAGGTAACAGGATAGTTTTTCATAAGCTCCTTCTGCCACAACCTCTGCTTTTCCTTTTCCTCTTCCGAGAGAGAAATCCACGGAAGAAATTCGTATTCCTTTTCAAAATAATCCACGGCTATCCCTCCGATTACCAACAAACAAGGAGCAACCTCGGTTGCTCCTTATTGACTGTCGAAAAACCTAAAATTTCTGCACAATAGCTGAAGGTGCGGAAACAAAGAGTTTCCGTATGAAATCGGAGGGGCAATCGTATTGCTTCTCCGAAAGTGCTGATTTTAGGGCTCCCGTAGGGAGTCTT
>JAFYPR010000071.1 GCA_017547445.1 Clostridia bacterium | reverse complement strand
GCATTTCCTATAAGGTAAAAATAAATTTTATTCTACCAGTGTTTTTCAGGACATTTGTTGTTCTTCAGTGCTGCTCTTAGCATAACATAGCATCCGCACATCATGCAGGTGCCGGAAATGTCAAGATGCTTGCAATCTGAGCAAGCTTTAAGCCTTTTTTCGTAAAGAGCATCATCTGCCATGGGGATTGTACCCTTCTTTAATTTTTCAAGCTCTTTTTCGATTGTTTGTTTATGAATTTCGCTTGTGTACTGACAAGCCTTACAGACTATTCTCATCACTTTACTGTTACCGCAATTGTGGAAAAGGCGGGAAGAGTGAACTTAACCTTATTTCCGTCAAGTATAACTTCAGCATTTCCGACAGTAACATTATCGGGGTTATCAAAGGTGTTCATATCATCGAATTTGCCGCTTGTAAGGATACGTGCAGAAGCTTCTTTAAATTCGTTGCCGATTAAATCAAGCTCACATTCAACTGCTTTGTCATGTGCAATATTACATACTGTTGCAGTAATGCTTCCGTCCTCTGCACGTGTTGCGGAAATGTTTACGCAATCTAAAACATCGGGCATGCGGCGGTCATTTCTCTTGGAAAGATTTTCAACTGTATATTTTTCGTTTTCAATAATATCACAACCGATGAGTGTTGCATCGTGGTGGGGTGTATACAAATCATAAATGTGATATGTGGGGGTTTTGACCATTTTGTCACCCTCTGTCAAAATAACACTCTGCAGTACGTTAACCGTCTGTGCAATATTTGTCATTCTTACACGGTCGGAATGGTTGTTGAAAATATTAAGAAGAGATGCGGCAACAACCGCGTCACGCATAGTGTTCTGCTGATACAAAAATCCGGGGTTTGTACCTTCTTCAACCTTGTACCAGGTGCCCCATTCATCAACAAAAAGAGCAACTCTCTTATTGGGGTCATATTTATCCATAATTGTGGAATGCTTTGTAACTAAATTTTCCATATCCAATGCATCACGGACAACATCAAAGTAGCCTGTAGCATCAAAGCCTGTGGCACTGTCCTGCCAACGCCATACATAGTTATGAAGGCTTAAAGCATCCATATTTCTGCCTGCCATGCGCATAAGTGTTTCTGTCCAGTTATAGTCATTGTTATTAGGACCGCAGGCTACCTTAAAGAGCTTATTGTCACCATAGTTACGGCAGTATACTGCATAACGGCGGTATTCATTTGCATAGTAGTCGGGATACATGTTGCCGCCACAGCCCCAGTTTTCGTTGCCTACTGCAAAGTATTTAACACCCCAGCTCTTATCGCGGCCATTTGCCTTTCGCATATCGGTCATGGGGGAGATATTGTCGGAATTTAAGTATTCAACCCACTGGCTCATTTCCTGTACTGTGCCTGAGCCTAAGTTGCCGTTTATGTAAGGCTCGCAACCGAGCAGTTCACAAAGGCGCAAAAATTCATGTGTGCCGAAGCTGTTGTCCTCCGTTACACCGCCCCAGTGTGTGTTAATCATTGTGGGTCGTTTTTCCTTGGGACCTATGCCGTCCTTCCAGTGGTATTCGTCGGCAAAGCAACCGCCGGGCCAGCGAAGTACAGGAATTTTGATGCCTTTTAATGCTTCAAGTACATCCTTTCGCATACCGTCAATATTTTCAATTTCACTGTCCTCGCCAACATAAAGACCACCGTATATACATCTGCCTAAATGCTCGGAAAAGTGACCGTAGATGTTTTTGTCAACCTTGGATTTTAATGTGTTTGTGTTAAGCTGTGCTTTAAACATAATAGCCCTCCTTATAATATAAAATCATATACGATTATTATATAATATCTGAACGTCGATGTAAATGGAAATTTGTAATTATTTTATGCGAAAACAGTGCCTTTGCCGGAAAAAGGGGTAAATGTGTGCTTTTTATGCCACATTGTTGAATTTGGGATAATGATATGTTAATATAAAAACAAGAAAAGTTAAAAATTTTTGACAGAAAAGGGCTGCTCTGCGTTTTACATTATCAGGAGGGATAAATATGAAAAAAGTTTTTTGTTTAATTTTGGTATTGTGCATTCTGTCGGGTGCGGTGCCTGTTGTGGCAGATAATCCATATGAGATTGTGTCGGAATTTTCGGATGAAGATTTGACAGGCGTTATCGTAAAGAAGGGTGAAAATTACAATAAGGATTTCACCCTTTATGCAACCTATACCGATGGTGAATATGTTTACGATGTTAAGTGCTTGAAATCTTCCAGGCTTCTGACAGGCAGAGAGATTTCATTTGATACGGTTGATGGTGCCGAAATAAGGCTTTTTGCATGGGATGAAGCTATGCGACCTGCAGGGGAGGATTTTTCCGATTTGGATTATTCAACCGTTATGAGTCAGCTGAAGAAGGCAAACGATTACTGGATAGGACAGAATAAAAATGTTAAAACCGCATCAAACCCCTGGCAGGTTGCGGTTTTCCATACAGGTAACATGCAGGCATACTACATGACAGGTGACGAACTGTACAGAAATTATTCGCAAAGTTGGGCAAATGCACATTTGTGGCAGTCCTACGGATACCCCACAGGGGACCAGACCAATGCGGATAATATCTGTTGCTTCAGAACATATCTTGATTTGTATAATATGGGTACAGAAAATGCCAATATTGATTATGTGAAAAACCAGGTGGATACGATTGCAGACAGTAGCAGAAAAAATTTCTGGAACTGGATTGATGCATTTTACATGGCAGGGCCCATTTTTACGAAAATGTATGAGCTGACGGGCGATGAAAAGTACCTTGATAAAATGTACGAAATGATAAAGTATACTGCAGAAAATCTTAACTGCTATGACGAAGAGGTTGGTTTATGGTTCCGCGATGCATCCTTTATTGACGATGTGAGCGAAAACGGCAAGAAAATATACTGGTCACGCGGTGATGGTTGGGTGTATGCGGCATTTGCGCAGATAATTGAAGAACTGCCCGACAGTTACGAGCATAAGGATTATTTTGTTGATATTTTCCTTCAGATGAGTGCGGCGCTTAAAAAGGCACAATGTAAAGATGGTGCATGGCATGAAAGCTTACTTGACCCCGATTACAACCCAACTTGTGAAGAAAGCGGAACGGGATTCTTTGTATACGGCATGCTTTGGGGCATTAATAACGGCTACCTTGACGAAAGCGAATATTTCATTCCTGCGGCACGAGGCTGGAAGTGGCTCAGTGAGGTTGCGCTGCAGGAGAGTGGACTTGTAGGTTACGTACAGCACATTGGTGCATACCCTACAAAATACACTTTAACCGCAACAAGCACGCAACACTATGCATATGCAAACTTTGTTTTTGCGGCAAGCGAAATGGCAAAGTATTTAGGCGGAATGCAGGGTGATGTTGTGCCCTACTTGCAGAAGAAGCTTTTAGGTAATATTGAAGTTTACAAGAAGAATGCTCCCTATGCAATTAAAAACGGAAGCCTTGTTGAAAGCGATATAAATTGCGAAGAATTGATTGTTCCTGAGGGAATGTATTTGTACAAATACGACGATTTATATGTGATAAGCGAGTTTATTACGCCTTTTAACAAGACGGAAGATAGGCTTCTTGATGTGCTTGGTGATGTTTTAACAAATGGCAAATTCCCCGAAAGACCCTATACAAACCCCGACAGAATAACCATAACAGGCGGGGAAAATGCATTTGTGCCCGAGGTTTCTGAAAAAGACAGAATTATAATAACAGTTGAGGAAATTGCAGTTTCGCAGATTCCTGAAGAAGCTAACATCCCTGCGAACATGATTGACGGAAACACAGCCACCCGTTGGGCTGCAGAGGTTACCGACAAAAATGACCCCTGCTGGGCAATTTTTGACCTTGGCGATGTTTATGAGCTCGACAAAATGGGGCTTTCATTCTACCGTGATTCAACAAGACAAACAGAGTTCGCCGTGGAAATAAGTGTTGACGGAAAAGATTATACAACCGCAATAGCACGCAGATATTCTCCGGGTGAAACCGAAGAGGTTGAATATTATCTGTTAAACGGGGTTGAGGCAAGATATGTTAAGCTTATCGGCTACGGAAACACAAGTCCGTATTCGAACATTATGTATTGGTTCTCACCTACAGAGGTTGAGTTTTATAAGGTCGGCGAAGGAGGCGTTACAGAGCCTGAGGAAGAGCCTTCTGATGAACCGAGTGAGGATGTTACAGAGCCTGAAGAAAATTATGATGATGTGAAATTTGATATGACACAGGCAATGCTTAAAGCATCAATTGAAACAGAGCCTCAGAACAATGCCGAAAAACTTCGTGACGGTGATTTTAACTCATATTGCGTGCTTTATGTACCCGATGAAACAAAGCCTGAGTATATAGAGATTGATTTGGGTGATGTTTATTCTCTGTCAAGACTGGGGTTGGCATTCAGATGGGCAACAACGAGAACTTTTGATTTTGATGTCAGAGTAAGTAAAAACGGTGAGAGCTTTACAACTGTTGTGCCCAGACGGACATCGGGACAGGATACGGAAGAATTCCAGTATTTTGGTATAAACGAAAATGCAAGATATATCCGTGTTTACGGCTATTCAAACAGCTATAACAAATATTGGATAAGCATTACCGAAGCAGAAGTTTATATTAATGAGTAAATTAAACGGGGGGATACTGTGACAGAGATAAGTTTAATACTTTTTATGGTGCTGATTGGTTTCTATTATTGGAAAATGCTCGGAAAAAGCCGAAAGGTTAAATCAGTTAAAGCGCAGCTGGTGGAAAAATATACATATACCCCTGTGTCCAGATATAACCCGAACCCTATAGCTTATGTTATAGTTTTTGAGACGGATAAGGGGAAGAGGCTTTCCTTTGACGTGTCGGAGTTTTCATACAAAGGGTACAAGGTGAAGAAAAGAGGCACACTTAAGTATAAGGGGAATATGATACTGGAGTTTAAATAAATAAGTTTACAATTCCTTTCATTTGTGGTAAAATAAGCTATCACGAATGAAAGGAATTTTTTCTATGAACGAAAAAAAGCATTTTTTACAGAAAACATGGGTTGTTGCTCTTATGGCATTACTTTGCTGTGTGCTTTGGGGCAGTGCGACGCCTTGCATTAAAAAAGGATATGAGATTTTTGGCATAGTTGGTAACGACTATATGTCAACAATACTTTTTGCAGGTATCAGATTTATTCTGGCAGGTGTTTTAACTGTTTTAATCGGCAGCTTTATTGCTAAAAAGCCGCTTTTCCCGAGCAAGGCTACACTTAAGTATGTATTGGCATTATCTTTAGTGCAGACAGTTATCCAGTACGTGTTCTTCTACATAGGTCATGCTTATGCAAGTGGCGTAACAGCGGCAATCGTAAACGGCAGTAACGTATTTATTGCAATACTTGTTGCGGCATTTGTTTTCAGAACAGAAAAAATGACTGTTAAAAAGGCAATAGGTTGTGTATTGGGCTTTGCAGGCGTTATCGTTGTGAGCCTTGCCAAGGGCGATATGGGCTTTACCGTAATGGGTGCAGGCTTTATCCTTATGGCGGCTTTGGCTTATGCATTTTCATCTGTTATGATAAAGATGTATTCAAAGCATGAAAACCCTGTTACACTCTCCGGCTGGCAGTTTTTTATAGGCGGTATTATTATGACCGTTTTTGCTCTTCCTATGGGCGGCAAGTTTGATATCGCAGAGGGCGGTGCTCTTACTGCTACTGCGCTTTTATTCTACATGGCGTGTATTTCTGCGGTGGCTTATTCCATCTGGGGTCTTTTGATGAAATATAATGATGTTTCAAAGGTTTCTATCTTCGGACCCTTTAACCCTATCTCCGGTGTTATACTTTCTGCAATTATTTTAGGCGAATGGCAAAGCATCGGCATTGAGGTTGTCCTTGCACTTGTTTTAGTTGCACTGGGTATTTTAGTTGTAAACTACAAAAAGAGGTAAGAATATGTTCAAGAGAATAGTATCATTTACAGTTGACGGCTTTATGGCAGGCTTACTTCTTTCGATATGCTGTGCGGTTAATATTTCGGCGGGCAATAACTTTGCAGGTGCATTCCTTTTCAGCCTTGGTTTGTTTGCTATCATGGAGCTGCATTTAGGATTGTATACGGGTAAGGTTGGTTACCTTGTGGTAAAGAGACCCAGATATGCGGGCGAGGTTACAATAACACTTATAAGCAATGCAATAGGTGCATTTTTAGGCGGATGGCTTTTGTCAATTACACGCTTTGGCAACATGCTTAGCGTGAGGGCAAATGAGATAATGGCGGGGAAGATGTATGATTCGCCTGTAAGTATGTTTTTGCTCAGTATGTTTTGCGGCATATTGATTTTCATTGCAGTAGAGGGTGACAAAAAGTGTACCAATGCAGATGACCATGTGGGTGCGCTTTTCACAACACTTATCCCCGTTATGATATTTATTATCTGCGGGTTTAATCATTCCATTGCAGATATGGGATATTTTGCACTCAGTGGCTTTAAAAACATTGATAAGGCGCCTTTATATTTTACAATGGTAATAGTGGGTAACGGTGCAGGATGTATGGTAATACCGATTATGAAAAAGTTCTCTATTAATAAGTGGTTTTAAATAATCAGGAATGAGGAATTAAGGAAAAAAGCTGACAGAAAATTAATTTTCTGTCAGCTTTTTGATTATCTCTTCTGTCAGTACTGTGTTGTCAAGTGATTTGTTTTCAATATTCTGCTGATGGATGATTGAACGGATTTCGCGCTCGGCATCCTTGATTTCGGCAAAAAATTCCCGGGCAGACATACGAAGGGCATTGTTGCCTAATATAATAACCTGCTCCAGGTTGTCGCTTGTGGCAACACGGACACGGTGGTTTTTGACAAGCTCGTGTGTTACCTTTTCAATATATGCATCGGCAGTTTCGGCTTCCTTTGTATATACTACATTGATATTGCCGTGAGACTCAACACTTCCCTGATTGCCCTTTACCCTATAGGCATCAAATACAACTATGACCTCAATCTGCTTTAAGCTGTTGTAGGTTTCGGCTATATCAATCAACAGGTTTCTTGCGTCGGCAAGGGAGGAGGCTGCCGCCTTTTTTAAGTTCTCGTCTGAGTATATGATATTATAGCCGTCGATTAAAAGATAGTCGGAGCCTTGGGGCTTCTTTTTTCTTTCAACATAATCACCCAGCTCTTTTTTGACAGTTTTCATCTGCTGAGGCAATTTCCTTTCGATTTTGCCGTAGGTAGCTTCAAATATTCTGATAAGCTCATCTTCATCAATAACGCCTGCTTTTCCACCGCCAACACTTGCTTTGTAAACTCTTTCGGCGGTTTTTTCTTTGCCAAGATGCATATATTTTTCCACATCGTACCACTTGACTGAAAAGCCTGCACCGCCTGCACAGAATACGGAGTCGGGGGAGTTGTATAAGTCAGCTTCCGGGTCATAGCCGATATTTAAAATGGCTTCTTCACTTTCGGGGCATTCACCATAGCCTGCAAAAACACATTCCAGCCTGCCTGTACCCCTGGTGTAGGAGGAGAGGGTCATATCATAGCCGTGCATACCCGAGATGGGCGCAGAGCCTTTTAATACGCATAATGCTTCGTTGAGCATTTCGGGGGCAGAAATTTCGCCGCCCATGCGTGTGATATCGGTCATAAGCCTTCCAACATTTTCATTTGGCAGAGTTATTGTAAAATCATACCACGGCTCTAAAAGGACACTTTCTGCCTGCATTAAGCCTTGTCTTACTGCACGATAGGTTGCCTGGCGGAAGTCGCCGCCTTCGGTGTGCTTTAAATGAGCCTTGCCGCTGACTAAGGTTATTTTCATATCGGTGATGGGCGAGCCTGTCAATACGCCCTTATGACGTTTTTCGTTAAGATGGGTAAGGATGAGATTTTGCCAGTTTTTTGCTAAAACCTCTTCACTGCAGTCGGTATCAAAAATAAGACCTGTGCCTCGCTTGCCCGGCTCTAAGCGAAGGTGAACCTCGGCATAATGCCTCAGCGGCTCATAGTGGCCTACACCTTCTACGGTGTTTCTGATTGTTTCTTTATAAAGAATTTTGACGCGTGTGAAATCAACGTCCAGGTCGAAACGGGATTTTATAATACGCTTTAAAACCTCTAACTGTACTTCGCCCATAATGGAGAGGGATATTTCCTTTGTCTGTTCATTCCAGGTGATATTCAGACCTGTTTCTTCCTCTTCAAGCTTTTTGATGGTGTTTAATGCGCCTAAGGGGTCAACACCCTCGGGAAGAGTTACGGAATATGAGAAAAGCGGAACCTGAGAGAGGGCAGAGGCAGTTTCCTCGAAGCCTAAGCCTTCACCGGGGAATGTGTGGCTAAGACCTGTAACGGCACATACATCGCCTGCGGTGACAGTACCTGTGCTTTGGTATTTTACCCCTGAATAAAGCCTTATTTCGTTAACCTTTTCGCTCCATGAGCCTTTTGAAATTTCACTCCTGGCAGAAAGTGTGCCACCTGTAATTTTCATATGAGTAAGACGGTTGCCGCGCTCGTCCTCGGTTATTTTATACACCCTTGCTCCGAAGCTATCGGGGGAGTATGGGTGTAGGGTAAAGATGTCAAGTGCTGATAGAAGAGCGTCAACCCCCTTCTCTTTTAATGCTGAACCAAAGAAAACAGGGAAAAGGCTGCGCCTTTTTATAGCGTAGGAGATATCCTCACGGGTGATTTCGCCTTCTTCAAGATAAAGGTTCATAAGAATTTCATCCGTTGATGCGATTTCTTCATAATCGGGGGTTGAAAAGCTTACTGCGCCCGAATTGATTTCAGATTTTATGGAATTTAAAATTTCATCTTCTGTATAATGTGAAATATCCATTTTGTTTACAAAGATGAAGGTGGGGATGTTATATTTATTTAAAAGGTTGTAAAGTGTAACCGTATGGCTCTGGACCTTTTCCGAGCCTGACACAACCAAAATTGCATAGTCAAGGACAGAAAGTGTACGCTCAGCCTCCTGTGAAAAATCCACGTGCCCCGGAGTATCCAAAAGTGTGAAGGAGGTTGAGGAGGTTTCAAATCTGGCTTCCTTTGAAAAAATTGTGATACCACGCTCTCTTTCAAGCTCGTCGGTATCTAAAAAAGTATCTTTATGGTCAACTCTGCCCAGGGCACGGATTGCACCCGTGTGGTGAAGTATAGCTTCAGAAAGTGTTGTTTTGCCGCTGTCAACATGGGCAAGAATACCGATAACAAGTTTTTTCATACGCCTTAATCTCCTTGGTGCGCTTTGATTGGGTGATTGCAACATTTTTGTAAGGTAGGGGGACACTGCCATTCATTCATTTTCAGTTTCTTTGTTGCAAAACGACTTCGTATGTTGGCTGTGGGTAGGCAATGTCCCCCATGGTGGTTTTCAGTAAAATTTAATATGATAAGTAATTTTATCATATCAGGAAACAAATTTCAACTTTTGTGTTGATAAAAGAAAAGAAAAGTGGTAAAATGTATATTGAAGTTTTGTGTGCCGAAAGGACTGATGCTTTTTATGAAGAAGGTTAATATTTTAGGTTCTATGATTGATAAGCTTACCATGAAGGAAGCGGTTGAAATTGCTATGGGCTTTTTTGAAAGTGAAGGCAGAAAGGTTATTTATACACCTAATTCTGAAATAATTTTGTATGCTTCAAGAAATGAAGATTTTATGCCTAAGTTAAACAGTGCAGATTTAATTATTGCTGACGGAATAGGCGTTGTTTACGGAGCGAAGATATTAAGAAACACTCTTCCCGAAAGAGTGGCGGGGTTTGACCTTTTAAAGAGTATATTCCCCTTGATGGCGGCAAACGGCTACAGTGTATACTTATTAGGCTCAAAGCCCGGCATTGCCCAATCAGCAGGGGAAAATCTCAAGAAGGAGTACCCCGGATTGGTTGTGGCAGGTTATCACGACGGTTATTTTACAGATGATGAAGAGGTTATTGACGAAATAAACCTTGCCAAGCCTGATTTGCTTTTAGTGTGTCTCGGTTTTCCGAAACAGGAAAACTGGATTTATGATAATAAAGAGAAGTTAGATGTTAAAGCCATGATTGGTGCAGGCGGATGCCTTGACGTTTTTGCGGGAGCGGTGGAAAGAGCACCTGAGTTTTACTGCAAGCACGGCTTGGAATGGTTTTACCGCTTGAAGAAGGAGCCCTGGAGATTTAAGAGAATGACGGCTTTGCCCGTTTTTGGATTAAAGGTATTATTCAAAGGCTGGAAATATAAACAAACTGACTGTTGATTCAGTTTACTTTGATTAGGTAACTGCAATAGTTTTATAGCGGTCAACTGTACCTGCTCTGACGTCGCCAATGGCTCGTCAATCGCAGACAGTTTTCGCATACGAGCTATTCGCCTCGCTGACGCTTCGGATAGCTCAGCAAAGAAGCAGCGACACTCCCTCGGAGAGGGAGCCTGATATGAAAGGATGATTTTGATTATGAAAGTTCAGCTTATTGCGCATACACCCGACCCTGAAAGAGTTGTTGCGGCGGCGGCAAAGTTGTGTTATTCGTCTTCGCCCGCAAATGAGATTATGGATAACTTATCTGATGAACAGATTGAAAGATTTCTGGATATGCTCTCAGGTCTCGGTCACGACAGTCCCACAGAGCATGTGACATTTACTTTTGCAATTGAAGGCGTAAGCCGTTCGTTGCTTGCACAGATTACCCGTCACCGCATTGCAAGCTATTCTGTTAAGAGCCAGAGATATGTATCCGAGAATATGTTTGAATACATACTGCCTCCCGAAATTGAAGCAATCCCCGAGGCGAAGGAAATATTTGTAAAAGCCATGGAGAAGGATATGGAGGATTATAACCGCCTTACTGAAATTTTATCCGAAAAGCATTATAACGATATGATATCTTCGGGTATGGATGAAAAGGCGGCAAGGACTGCAAGTAAGAAAAAGGCTATTGAGGATGCACGTTTTGTGCTTCCCAATGCATGTGAAACAAAGATGGTTGTTACAATGAATGTAAGAAGCCTTAAGAATTTCTTTAACCACCGCTCATGCGAAAGAGCTCAGTGGGAGATAAGAGAGCTTAGTGACGCAATGTTAAAGCTTGTAAAAGAGGTTGCGCCTAACCTCTTTAAGAAGGCGGGACCGCCCTGTGTGGCAGGTGCTTGCCCCGAAGGTAAAATGAGCTGTGGCAAGGCAAAGGAAAAAAGAGAGTTTTATTTGAATTTGTGAGTGTCAGTTTACTTTGATTAGGTGACTGCAACATTTTTTTAAGGTACAGCGACACTCCCATTCATTAATTTTTTATTTAGCATTTGAAAAAACGAGAATGTGGGTTGGCTGTGGGTAGGGAGTGTCCCGTGGAGCTCTCAGTTACAGTATCGGATAAAGTAAACTAAGGAGGGTAATTTATGCCGCTTATTGTTATTGAAGGCGTTGACTGCAGCGGTAAGGAAACGCAGACAGAAAATTTGTATAACAATTTAAAAAATGAAGGCCATAAGGTTATGCGCATTTCTTTCCCCGATTATGAGTCGGAGTCGTCTGCTTTGGTTAAAATGTACTTAAGAGGCGATTTTGGCAAAAGCGCATATGATGTTAACCCTTACACCGCATCGGCATTTTTTGCGGTTGACCGATTTGCATCCTATAAAACCAAGTGGGGCGCGTTTTTACAAGATGGCATAGTTATTGCTGACAGATATGTGACAAGCAATATGGTGCATCAGGCATCGAAAATGGCAAATGAAAAGGATAAGGAAGATTATATAAAATGGCTTTATGACTTTGAGTATGAGAAGATGGGTCTGCCAAAGCCTGATATGGTGCTCTTTTTGGATATGCCGCCTGAGATTTCGGCTCGTCTTAATCAGGAGAGGAAGAATAAGATTACGGGAGAGGCTGTTAAGGATATTCATGAAGGTGACCTTAGTTATCTTAGAGCAAGCTATTTTAATGCGCATTTTGTGGCGAAAAATCAGAATTGGACAAGAATTGACTGTGCGCCTGATAATAAATTAAGAACCATTGAGGAAATTTCGGAAGAAATTTTTGCCGTTGTTAAGGAGATTTTATGATTTTCAGAAAGTTAGTGCCCGAGGATAAAGCGCTTTTTGACAAGTATAAAAATAAATCCAGCCAATATTCCGAGGCGAGCTTTGTAACGCTTTATATCTGGGATAAATATTATAATCTTCACCTTTGTGAGGAGGACACCTTTTTGTATATCCGTTTTACAATAGATGGAAAAAATCAGTACCTTTTCCCTATGGGTGAAGGTGATGTAAAGGGTGCGCTCTGTAAGGTTATGAACCTGGAGGATAAAATAAACCTCCGTTTTGTGACAGATAACCAGAAGGCATTTATTGAAGAAAATTTCCCCGGAGAATTTGATTTTACCCTTCGTGAGGATTTGTGCGACTATGTTTATGAAACGGAGAAGCTTATATCCTTTTCGGGTAAAAAATTGCACGGGAAGAAAAATCATGTGAACTTTTTTGAAAAGAATTATGCTTACACTTATGAGAGTGTAACAGATGAGGTTGCAATAAGTGAGTGTCGACCCCTTCTTTTAAAGTGGGTGGATGAAAAGACAAAAAACCTTAACCCCATAGAATACGACGCTATGGAGAAGGTTTTTGGCAATTATAAGCTTTTTAATCTGACAGGCGGCGTGATACGTGTTGACGGTGAAATTGTTGCAATGAGCTTCGGCGAAAGGCTGACGGATGATACCGTCCTTGTGCAGATTGAAAAGGCGAGAGAGGATATAAGAGGGGCATACCCCATGATGTGCAAGCTCTTTTTAGAGAATGAATGGAAGGATACAACCTTTGTAAACCGTGAAGAGGATATGGGTATTGAAGGCCTACGCAAAGCAAAGGAAAGCTATTGCCCGATATTCAAGACATTGAAATATCAGGGAAAGAGAGTATAAAAAAACTCAATGTCATTAATTTAATAAAAAGCCATTTGGGACAGTCCCCCTTTGGTTCGTCGGGGGACGACAAACCAAAGAAACCTTGCGAGGTTTTGTTGGGACAGTCCCGAAATGGCTAAAATGCGAAATGCTAATTTAATGACATTGACAAAAAATCCTGACCGAAGAGGTCAGGATTTTTTGTCATGAAGCTGTATTGAATACAACTATATCTGTTATTTCGTCTTCGCAGTCGTAGGAGGTTTTTACAAATGCTGTTTTCTTGAATTTTGTGCTTGATGCCTTAACTGAAGAGAGCGTACCTGCAGCAATGCTGACTTTTGTACCTGTGTAGTCAACTACTGTTACGTTTACTTCATCTGCAAAATAGTATTTGTATTCATCATCAAGAATGATGTATTTTGATTTCTTCTCCGTAATTTCACCATAATGGATTGTTACACCCTGGTCGGTAAATTCATTTGTGAGGATACCTTTAAGGTTTTCTGAAAGTGTACCCGGTGCATCGGAATCAGAATTAAAGAGAAGCTGGATATCGGTAGCATAGCCATCTTCTATGGAATAAAGAATTACAGTGCCGCTATTGACAATTACCCCGGATGTAAATTCGGGATTGACGATTACAGCTTGGGTTGTACCATCCTTTATACCTGTTATCTTGTAAGTGTCGAAATATGTTCCGTCGGGTTTGTCAACAGTGACACGAGAAACCCTTGTAACAACCATTACACTTTCTTCAGAATTGAAGGCGAGTTTTAAGTCTTTTACAAGAATAATCTCCGCATTGCCGCCTTTTTTGGAATATGAAGTGACAGAATACTTTGAGCCGTCGGTAAGCACTTTGGATACTAAATGAGCACTGAGAGCACAGTCCAAATCTTGTTCTGTAGTGTCGATGTTAAATACCATTGCATATTTATCAAGCTGTGTTTTGCCGATGGTGCAGTCTGTTTTGGAATAGGTTGCAGCAGAAGATGAATAAGTTGTGTTTTCAACAATTTCGTCACAACCGGGGAGATAGAATACGGCAATCTCATCGTAATTGTTAAATGCAATTTTTGCTACGCCTTTATATTCCGATACAATTGAATATGCATCTTGGGCCGTTAAAGAACTTGTTGTTCCGTCTTTAGTGTGGATGTTTACTTTTTTTGAGGCTATTTTCCATGGCTTCACAGAGCCACTGTCACGCATGAGCTGTACGTAATATGCATCTTCTCCGAATGAATCGACAGCCGTGTCGTAATCAATGAGATATACATATTCGCTTTCACCTATAACAGGCTCAATTTCATCCATATCAGTTTCAAGATCATAGGCAACGAGTACGGGAGCGATTTCCTCTTCGGCACCATAGGAGATGAAGGAATAGGACAAGCCTTGAATGAAGGCTTTGCCTACAGTTGTTGCAATTACGGTGTCATTTACAGTATCGACATTGAAAATAAGGGTGTCGTCACTTAAATTTATGATGCCGTAGGATTTGCGTTTTTCATTATATGTGTAGACTTTATTCTCTGCATCGTCCTCATAGCGGTCAAATGTTAAAAAGTCATCAAATGAGTCAGGGAAGGCTATTGTATAAATGTTACTGTTAGCGTCAAGAACAATTTTAACTATGCCCCGGTATTCCCTGACAAATTCGTATGCATCATCTCCGGCAATATCTGTAGCATCCCCGTCGGGAGTGTAGATATCAACGCCTCTGCTTTTGATGGTATATACTGCTTCTTCGCCGGAGGCGGTGACACCCTTAACAAGATAAATATCGCTGTTAAAGCTGCCTTCATCTACGGCTGTATCGGTTATGTAGAAATACTCATAATCAAGAGGGGGAAGCTCAATGTGGGCAATTTTGCCGAAGGCATTAAGGTAGAAGATACCCTCTGTGCCTGCACGAAAACTATTCGTATAGCTTACGGGACTGATTTTGTAGCCGATATCGTTTATGTAATGCATATCGCCGTCAACCTCATCAATTACGCCCTCGATACGTGAGGATGATGCGTAGATGGTGTAGACAGAAACGTATTGGTCAAGAAGAGTAATAACGTCACCTTTGACTATTGAGTCAGGAGTAGTAATTTCCCCGTCTTTTACGACCATTATGTATAAATCAGGGTCTGCAGTGTCGAGCTCAAGGGATGTATCATCAGCTTCAAAAGCATATATGCCGTCAAAAACCTCAACAGTGTTGACTACAAATTCAACTGCATCAGATGTGGGGACGGTAGCGTAGATAAATTCAAAAGCACCGTCATTGTCGTTATCAAGAAGAGTGATTTCATCAAGCTCATAGCAATAATCGAAAAATTCGGATGTATAGTCGTAGTTGGCGTTGAAACCATTTATAACGACAAAGTTATCGGAGGTGTTGGTTGTAATGGAGTTTGCCACAACACTTGTATGTATCTCAGCTTCTGTCCTATATTTGGAAGTGGGTGTTTCATAGTAGATAATACTGCTTTCATCAAGGTTTACGATGACGTTGGTATTAATGGTGACGAGGTTGTTCATGCCGGCTACAGGTGATACGGAGCAAAGAGCATTGTTTTCCACTGTTGCCGTAACGGAGTAACCAACGTATGAGATAGCATCTTCAGGGGAGATGCTAAGACTGTACGTTTTACCAACTTCGTAAGATTCCAAGGAAGACCTTGTGACAAGAATAGTGGCAGTATCGTCACCCTTTACATAGTAGGGGTTGGAAAGGTATGTTTTGAGAATGATACCTTCGATTGTTTCTGCAGAAGAAACTTTCTTTTCTGCGAACATTGCAACAGGGGCATAATTATCATCCCATGCAAAGGTCTTTACATAGTCGCCTGACTGGTATGTGTAGTTTTCAATTTCATATTCTGCATCGGTGCCGTTGATATCCTTCGTGTCGGAACCCTTTAAGATGTTGTCTTCGGAATATACCGCGCAATAGCCTGCAGAGTTAACTGCACTTTCAAGCTTCACATTTACCAAAAGAGTAGTGCCCGAAATGCTGATTTCTTCTATGCTCTGTAAAATAAGTGTGTTTGCAGATGCGGAGAAGGAAGCAAGACTTAATGTGAATATTAAGACCATAATTAAACATAAAAACTTTTTCATAAAAAGACCTCCTTGTTTAGTTTAAGTTTATCACATAGCGATATGTATGTAAAGTGTTGTTTATGCCACTTTATGTGTTGTTCGTGCCATTTTATTTAAAGATTGACACTTGAGAATTAAAATATTATAATAGATATAATAGGAGGAATGTTGCCATGGTATACATTTTTTTAGCAGACGGATTTGAAGAAACTGAAATGATTGCCCCCTGGGACGTGCTTATAAGAGGCGGACTGGAGGTTAAAACCGTTGGTGTAACGGGTGAATATGTCAAAGGCGCACACGGTATGGTGATGAAGAGTGATATTTCTCTTAACGAGGTTATGATGGATGAGGGAGACATGTTTATCCTTCCCGGAGGTATGCCGGGGACGAGCAATCTTGACGAATGTGACAGGGTAAGAGAAATTATCCTTAATGCATATAACAGTGGTAAATACGTGGCGGCTATCTGCGCTGCACCCATGATACTTGGAAAGCTTGGCATTTTAAAGGGCAGGAAGGCAACCTGCTTCCCGGGCTTTGAAGAGTATTTAGAAGGCGCGCAATTGGTACGTGAGCATTCTGTCCGTGACGGCAAGGTTATAACTGCTATCGGTGCAGGCGGGGCGTTGGAATTTGGCTTTAACCTTTTAGCCTGCTTTGATGAAGAAAAAGCAAGTGATGTAAGAAAGAGTATGCAGTATGAGCTGTAAGGATATCATTCGCCGTGAGATGATTGAAAAAAGAAAGATGCTTGATTTGAAAAACGGCGAAGACTTTGTAAAAAACATAAGAAATACATCCTGCTACAAAAATGCAAAAACGGTAATGCTTTATATGCCCATTAAGGGCGAGGCGGATGTTACGGGACTGCTTTCTGACGATAAGGTTTTCCTGACTCCTGTGACAGAGGGGGAGGATATGTCCGCTTGCCTTGTGGGAGATGTGACGGAGGGTGCCTTTGGTGTAATGGAGCCTATAGAAAAAGAGGCTTTTGATAAAGATAAAATTGACCTTGTTATTGTGCCCGGTGTGGCATTTGATAAGGCTTTTAACCGTATGGGTTTTGGGAAAGGGTATTATGACCGCTTTTTGAAGGATATGAGGGCGATAAAGATAGGAGTTTGCCATTTGTTTCAGATTGTTGACCATATTCCTTGCGAAAAGCACGATGTTAAGATGGATATGATTGTTACGGAGAGAGATGTATGGACAAGAGAGAGTATATAGTAAGCTTAATAAAAGAGGAAGAAGAGCCTCTTAAAACCATGCGCTCTGTTGCCTCAGATACCGAAACCTATGCGCCCATTGTGCCAAGCGAAACTGCACAGCTTTTAAAGACGATGCTTAAAATCATAAAGCCGAAAAGAATTCTGGAGATTGGTACGGCTATCGGGTATTCGGCAATTCTTATGGCGAAGAATACGGACGAGGATTGCGAGATTATAACCGTTGAAAGATATGAGAAAGTGGCAGATATTGCCATAAATAATATTTTTGAGGCAGGCTTTGAAAAGAAGATACGGGTTGTAAAGGGCGAAGCGGCAGATATTATAAACTGGCTTGATACAGGCTTTGATTTGGTTTTTATGGATGGTGCTAAGGGGCAGTACATAGAATTTTTGCCCCGTGTTTTAAATCTTTTAAAATCGGGCGGAGTGCTTATAACAGACGATGTTTTGTATAACGACCCCAACATTGAAGAAAATGCAACGGAAAGACACAGAAAGTATACTATTGTGCAGAGATTAAGGAAGTATCTTGAAGTGATAAATAATCATCCACAGCTTGAAACGACTGTTTTAGAGGTGGGCGAGGGTGTGGCGATAAGCTACAAGAAGTGAGAAAATAATTGTGGTGACTTTGCTTTAACTTTAAAAAGCGGTGGAGCACCTCATCCGTCGCCTTTGGCGACACCTTCCCCTCAAGGGGAAGGCTGAAAGGAAGGATTGATACGATGAAAAAGTGTGAGCTTTTAGCCCCTGCGGGGAATTTATATAAACTGAAAATTGCGGTAAAGTACGGAGCCGATGCCATATATATCGGCGGTGAGGCGTTTTCCTTACGTGTTGCGGCAGATAACTTTACAAAGGAAGAAATGAAAGAGGGCATCGAATACGCCCATGCTCACAATTGTAAGGTGTATATAACGGCAAATATTATTGCCCGTAACTATGACCTTCCCGAAATGAGGGAGTATTTCAAGGAAATTTATGAAATGGGCGCAGACGCGGTTATTATTTCTGACCTCGGTGCATTTATGATTTGCCGTGAGGTTGCTCCCGAATTGGAAATACACGTGAGCACACAGGCAAATAACACAAACTACGAAACAGTTAAGGCATGGTACAATTTGGGCGCAAAGCGGGTGGTGCTTGCCCGTGAAATGAGCATAAAAGAGGTTAAGGAAATAAGAGACAATATTCCCTCGGATTGCGAATTGGAGGCTTTTGTACACGGTGCTATGTGCATTTCTTATTCGGGAAGATGTCTTCTCAGTAATTATATGACAAACCGTGATTCTAACCGCGGAGCGTGTGCGCATCCCTGCAGGTGGAATTATGCACTTATGGAGGAAAAGAGACAGGGAGAATACTTCCCCGTATACGAAAACGAGCGGGGCACATTTATTATGAACTCCAAGGATTTGTGCATGATAGACCACATTAAGGAGCTTTGCGAGTCGGGGGTTTATTCCTTCAAAATCGAGGGCAGAGTCAAGAGTGAATATTATGTTGCAACGGTTATCGGTGCATACAGAAGGGCAATTGACGATTACCTTGAGGGAAGAGAATATAATCCCGGGCATTTTGAAGAGATTTGCAAGGTAAGCCACAGAGATTACTATACCGGATTTTTCTTTGGTATGCCAAAAGAAGGTGCACAGGTTTTCGGCTCGAACTCATATATACGTGACTGGGACATAGTAGGTCTTGTGTGTGAATATGATGAAGAGACGAAAATTGCAAAGGTTTTGCAGAGAAACCGCTTTTTCAAGGGTGACGAAATTGAGGTCATGAGACCTATGAAGCCTTCCTTTACACAGAAGGTAGAAGTTCTGATGGATGAGGATAAAAACGATATTGATGTTGCAAACCATGCGGCGGCAACTATTTATATGAAGCTTGACGAGGCGGCAGAGCCTGACTCGATGATAAGAATCAAAAAAGCGTAAGGGTGATCTGATGAGAAAGTATATTCGTGAAAACAAATATTTCAAATGGGGGCTTACGGCATTTGTTGTTATTGCCGTGGCACTTATGTGGAACCAGATTATGACACAGTGGAATACCGTATCCGATTTTGCGGGTGTGGTTGTAAAGGCATTGAGACCGATAATTACAGGTCTTATAATTGCGTATGTTCTTAACCCTCTTTTAAAGGTTTACGAGAAGTATGTTTTCGGAAAGCTTTTTAAGAAAATATTCAAAAACAAGCCTAAGGCGGCAGAAAAGCTTGCCCGTGCCTTTGGTATCGTGATTTGCCTTATAACGGCTATAGCGATTGTGTCGGGATTAATGCTTCTTATAATCCCCGAGTTGATTGTGAACATAAACAGACTTGTGACGAGCCTGCCTGTATATGCCGAAAACACCATCAACTACCTGACGGAGCTTTCTAAGGAATATCCTGAACTGGTAAACCCTGTGATAGACTATTTACGAGAGGCATCTCAGGATTTGATTGCATGGGTACGTGACGGCGTGCTGCCCAATGCAAACCAGTTTATTGCAGATTTGTCAATGGGTATTTACGGTACACTCAAGGCGCTTCTTGATATAATAATCGGCGTTATTGTAGCGATATACGTTCTTGTATCAAAGGAAAAGTATGCGGCAGGCGTGAAAAAGGCTACTTATGCCTGCTTTAAAAAGACAAGAGCTGAAAAGGTTATTGCTCTTGCAAAATATACTGATGATCAATTTGGTGGATTTTTAGTTGGTAAAATCCTTGACAGTGCTATTATAGGTGTGCTGAGCTTTATCGTATTTTCAATTTTCAACATACCATATACTCTTCTGGTAAGCGTTGTTATAGGTGTTACAAACGTAATACCGTTTTTCGGTCCATTCCTTGGCGCAATACCCAGTGCACTTTTGATACTTCTTGTTAACCCCGTGAAGGCATTGATTTTTGTAGTTTTAATACTTGCTATACAGCAGCTTGACGGTAATGTTATAGGTCCGAAGATTTTAGGCAACAAAACAGGGCTTGACAGCTTTGCGGTTATTTTCTCAATCCTTATTTTCGGAGGAGTTTTCGGTATCCCCGGCATGATAGTGGGTGTGCCTGTATTTGCGACTGTTTTCGGTATTGTAACGGCAATCTGTGACAAGAGCCTTGAAAAAAAGAACCTTCCCACGGATATTAATGAGTACGGACACGGTAAGGTTATTGAAGAGATTAAAAAAATTGAGGCTCAAGAGGAATAAAAACAAAGATTAATAATATTCATATACCACAAGGGGGTAGGTATATGAGAAAGATATTAGCATCACTCTTGGCAGTGGTGCTTATTTTTTCGATAATTGAAGAAAAAACACATGCGATGGAGCTTAACGGGAAAAGCTTTATACTGATTGAATGCTCTACAGGGCAAGTGCTGTATGAAAATAATGCAGATGAACAGCTTGCACCTGCATCGGTTACAAAGGTTATGACCATGCTTCTTATAATGGAGGCGATAGAGCGGGGCGAGATTACATACGATACTGTTGTGACTGCATCGGAGAGAGCGAAGAGCATGGGCGGAAGTACAATATTTTTAGATACGGGTGAAGAAATGAGTGTGGACGATTTGTTAAAAGGCATAGCTGTAGCATCGGGAAATGATGCCTGCGTTGCAATGGCTGAGCATTTGTCGGGGACGGTGGAAAATTTTGTGGCGGTTATGAATAACAGGGCAAAAGAGCTTGGAATGGTCAATACAAATTTTGAAACCTGTAACGGACTTGATACAGATGCGCATTATTCCTCCGCAAGGGATATTTCCATAATGAGCCGTGAGCTTTTAAAGCATGAGGATGTTTTCCGTTATACTACCATATGGATGGATTCGCTCCGTGGTGGTAAATTCCAGCTTGCGAATACAAATAAGCTTGTGAGATTTTATGCAGGGGCAAACGGACTTAAAACAGGCTCTACAAGCAAGGCGAAAAACTGCATTTCTGCTACGGCAAAAAGGGATAATATGCAGCTTTGCGCCGTTGTACTGGGCAGCGACACATCCCAGTTAAGATTTAACGCCGCAAGTACGCTCTTGAATTACGGCTTTGACAATTTCTCGTTAAAAGGCATGAAAAAGGACGAAGCGGCGGGAGAGGTTATAATAAAAAAGGGCGCGAAGGAAAAGGTTGGTGCAGTCATCGGGGATGATTGCATGGTGGTTGTCAATAAAAACGATGCAAACAGTATCGAAAAAAGCGTAACCCTTACCCAAAGCGTGGAAGCACCTGTGAAAAAAGGTGATAAGTTAGGAGAGATTGTGCTTAAAACAAAGGATGGAGAGAGAAGGGTTGATATTGTTGCAACAGAAGATGTTGAAAAAATTGACTTTATGAAGATGTACAGGAAAGTACTGAGGAAGTGGACGGCATAAAAAAACACTCAAAAGGATTTTTCCTTTTGAGTGTCAGAGTGTCGATAAAGTATTATCGACACTCGACCTCAAAGGCGGATTACATCCTTCAGCACTTTGAGGTCTGTAATTTCTAATGAACAAAGTGCCGATTTCTCGTACAAGACTCCCTACGGGAGCCCTAAAATCAGCACTTTCGGAGAAGCAATACGATTGCCCCTCCGATTTCATACGGAAACTCTTTGTTTCCGCACCTTCAGCTATTGTGCAGAAATTTTAGGTTTTCGACAGTCAAACACTCAAAAGGATTTTTCCTTTTGAGTGTTTTTTTAATGCTTGTTTGAACCTTCATAGCCTATTATAAGGCCGCCTTCTTCTGCGTAGAAGCTGCAGAGAGCACTGCAGGGGACAATTTCAACATCGGCAGAAGGGAAAGCGGATAATAATTTATCCTTTAAAGCCTCTGCTGATTCGATATTCAGGCAGTGGTTTATGCGCACCTTGCCGCCTGTGTAGCCGTTTTTAGTCATATCGTCAAAAATTGTGGCAAGGGCTTTCTTTTCGCCTCTTACTTTATGCCCCGGGTCAAGGACACCTTCGGTTGCACTTCCTACGATGCGGATGCCCAATACACCTGCAATCTTTGCTACCGCAGGATTGACTCTTCCGTTACGGGCAAGATTTATAAGGGATTGAAGTGAGAATATAAGATGTGTTGTGTCCTTATATTCTTCGATTTCAGTTGTGATTTCTTCAAAGGCTTTGCCCGATTCGATAAGCTCTGTAAGCTTTTCGATAATAAGCTGCATTTCACCGCCTGTAGACAAGGAATCAATAACGTGGATTTTAACCTCGGGGTGCTCGGAAGCAAACTGCTTCTTTGCAAGCATTGCCGCATTATAGCAGCCTGAAAGCTTGCTTGTGAGGGTAATGGCAAATACACAATCGGCTCCCTCAAAGGCATCAAGCCATTCGCCTGTGTTGGGGCATGAGGTTTTAACAACGCCCTTAACATGCTTTAAATCCTCTACCATTGATGCTACATCAAGGGATGCGTTGTCGATATATTCCTTACTG
>JAFYPR010000070.1 GCA_017547445.1 Clostridia bacterium | reverse complement strand
TCCTCTGAAGAACCTTCCTCCGAAGAACCCTCTTCTGAAGAACCTTCCTCTGAAGAACCCTCTTCTGAAGAACCTTCCTCCGAAGAACCCTCTTCTGAAGAACCTTCCTCTGAAGAACCCTCTTCTGAAGAACCTTCCTCCGAAGAACCTTCCTCCGAAGAACCTTCCTCCGAAGAACCCTCTTCCGAAGAACCTTCCTCTGAAGAACCTTCCGATGAACCTTCCTCTGAAGAACCTTCTGACGAACCCGTTGAACTTCCCTTCGAAGCAGTTGACGTTGTAGTTGAACCCTCTGCTCTTGGTGTTGCTATCTCCGGTAAGTTCGTTGCTGAAGATGTAGCTTACGAAACAGTAGTTGTTGTTATCTCCTACCTTAAGGACGGTAAGGCATACTGCGTACAGGCTGTAGAAGTACCCGTAATTGACGGTGAAGTTCAGATTCCTTCCTCCAGTGTTACACTTACAGAAGGCGAACTTACAGTTGCAGGTATCTCTCTCCTTGTTGGTGTAAATGCTCTTGAAGCTATCACAACAGGTAACCTTGGTACACCCGTAGGTTCTTACAAGTAATAAATAGCGAAAGCTAAAATAAAAAGAAGTCCGAGAAATCGGACTTCTTTTTTGTTGTGTAAAAGCCTTCCTCTTTGAGGAAGGTGGCACACGAAGTGTGACGGAAGGAGTAATTAGTAATAAAACAAATTTATAATTGCCTCGCTCCCTCAGTCAGCTTCGCTGACAGCTCCGAGGGAGTATGTCTGTAATTGCAACACTCCCTCAGTCAGCTTCGCTGACAGCTCCCTCGGGGAGGGAGCCTATAAAAAAGCCTTCCTCTTTGAGAAAGGTGGCACACGAAGTGTGACGGAAGGAGTAATTAGTAATAAAACAAATTTATAATTGCCTCGCTCCCTCAGTCAGCTTCGCTGACAGCTCCAAGGGAGTATGTCTGTAATTGCAACACTCCCTCAGTCAAGCCTTTGGCTTGCCAGCTCCCTCGGGGAGGGAGCCTATAAAAAAGCCTTCCTCTTTGAGGAATGTGGCAAAACGAAGTTTTGACGGAAGGAGTTATTTAAAGCGATTTTATATAATCGTCTATAGCAATACGAACTGCATCGAAGTTTCTATCTATATCAAGATTGGAAAAACGCATCACTGTCAATCCATATTGTTTTAGGGTTTGAGTTCGTTTTTCATCGTTGCTGACACCTGCATCACTATAGTGTTGGGAACCATCTAATTCTATTGCAAGTTTTGCTTTATGACAATAAAAATCAACAATATAATTATCAATAACCTTTTGTCTTTGAAATTTGATAGGATATTTGCTTAAAAAATCGTACCAAAGATGTCTTTCTTGTCTGGTCATATTTTTACGTAGATATTTAGCATTTGAAATTAAATTTTTTTCGTAATATAGTGACATTTTAGCACCTCTGTTTAGAATGTTAGTAATTGCAACACTCCCTCAGTCAAGCCTTTGGCTTGCCAGCTCCCTCGGGGAGGGAGCCTGCATAGTGGGTTTTAATTTAATGTGAGGGAGACGACTGCTTCTACGTGCATTGAATGCGGAAATTGGTCAAAGGGGAAAGCTTCTTTCATTTTATAGCCGTATTTTTCATGTAAAATACGGGCATCACGGGCAAGTGTTGATACGTTACAGGAAACATAGACAATTTTTTCAGGTTTCATTTTGCCTATAGCATCAAGTAACTTTTCATCGCAGCCTTTGCGGGGCGGGTCGACAACCACAACATCGGCTTTTTCGCCTGCTTTTATAATGCCGGAGCACACATCTTCTGCGGCACCGCAGTAGAATTCTGCATTTGTTATATTGTTGAGACGGGCATTTTCACGGGCATCTTCAATAGCTTCGGGAACAATTTCAACCCCGATAACCTTCTTTGCAGCTTTTGCCAGAAAAAGGCTTATTGTACCTATACCGCAGTAAAGGTCGAAAACTGTTTCATTGCCTGTAAGATTGCAAAGCTCCATTGCTTTTTTATACAAAAGATTTGTGGTATAGGGGTTTACCTGGAAGAAGGATTTGTAATTAACCTTATAAGTAATATCTTCAATTTTTGCATATATGAATTTTTCACCATAAATGACATAATCGTATTTGCCGAGTATTGTATTTGTCTTCTGTGAATTGATATTAACCACAATACCGCCTATAGGCTTTGACAAATCAAGAGATAAGAGTGCCTCTTTTAATTCGTCCAGATGTTCGATTTCACGTGTACGGGATACAACAACAACCATTATGCTTTCACCTGCACGGGAATAGATATGACGGATTGTGCCTGTATGTTTTTCTTCGTTATAAGGTGCAACCTTATATTTTTCCATCCATGATCTGAATGCATTAAGAATAATTCTTGCATCGGGGTTTTCTATGGCACAGGAGTCTGAGTTAATCACGTTATGACTTCTCGGGGCATAAAAACCTATTTTCACATTGGCGCAGCTTCCACCCACGGGGTACTGGCTTTTGTTGCGGTAATGCAAATCAGGCACGGAAGGTGTTGCGCTATGCACGATGATATCTTCAAAATTGCCTATGCGTGTTAATGCATTGTAAACTGTTTCTGCTTTAATTTTAAGCTGAGTTTCATAATCTGTATGAAGAAGTGTACAACCGCCACAACCTTCAAACTGAGGACAAATTGGTGTAATTCGGCTCTGGGAGGGGGTAATGACCTCTAAAAGCTTGCCGAAGCCATAGGTTTTATTACGTTTTGTGATTTCAATTTTACACACGTCGCCTATAACGGCACCCTTGACAAATACGGTATAGCCGTCACACTTTGCAACGCCGCTGCCGTCCTCAGCGACGGAGTATATAGGGGATGTGAAAATGTTGGGGTTCATGTTAACACCTCTTATAATTTAATAATGCAAAATGCAGAGTGCAGAACGAATGAAAGAAATTCGCAAGGCGAATTTCTTCCTGAATTATCAATTATTATTTTTTCAATATTCATTAACAAAATGAGGATATCATCCCCATTTTGTTAAATATATTCTGTGTCATAACACTCGGCGGAGCACTTTTCTAAAATATAAATCTTTGCGGAAAGGGGAGGAATTACGATATCAAGTGAATGATTTTCGTAAGGGATTTCCTCGCCTGTTTCAAAGTCGATTGCTGTATCGAAGTTAAATCTTCCCATTTCAAGATGAAGATTTTCAGACGAATCCGGGGACGCATTGATACAGGTGAGAACCTTGAATTTTGTTTTATCTTCGCCGAAAACATTGTTATAGCGAAGGTAGCATACGGTAGAATTAATGGTATAGACCATATTAACCTCGCCTGTTCTTAAAACCTGATACTTATGATGAAGCTCAGCATACCTTTTTGTTAAAGTGCGAAGCTCACAATCAATCTTTCCCCAGTCAAAGCAACGGCGGTTAAAGGGGTCAGCATAGCCGTACATGCCGATTTCATCGCCATAATATACGCAGGGCGCACCGGGAAGTGTAAACTGCATAAGTATTGCAAGCTTTAATCTTTGTATGCCTAAGGCACGTTTTTCATCTGTTACCACAACGGCTTTCTGTGCATTACGGTCAAGACCTGACACGGAAGGTGCATCAGAAAGAATTGTAAGCGCACGGGGTACGTCGTGTGTGGAAATAAGATTAAGTGATGCATAAAGAGCCTCTGCGGGATAATTTTCAATCATAGAAAGTGTGCGCTGAGCAAAAAGATACGCATCACCGCCCGTGAGATAGTCAAGCACGGCAGAGCGGAAAACATAGTTCATTACACCGTCGAGGGAGTGACCTAAAAGGAATTTTCTCTTCTCGCCGTAGCTGATTTTATTGGATGCATCTTCCCATACTTCGCCGACAACCAAAGCATCGGGGTCCTTTTCCTTAACTGCCTTTCTCAGGTCTATGATGAATTTATCGGGCAATTCATCTGCAACATCAAGTCTCCAGCCTGAAGCACCGTTTTCAATCCAGCGCTTTATAATGCTGTCGGGGTTATTTAAAATATATTTTTCGTACTCGGGGTCTAATTCATTTGTATTGGGAAGAGTGTCAAAGCCCCACCAGGAATCGTAGTGGTCTCTGTCGCCATGGAAATGATACCAACTGTAGAAGGGAGAGTCCACACTCTGGTATGCGCCTACACTGTCGTAGTTACCGTATTTGTTGAAATAACGGCTGTCTGAGCCGGTATGACTGAAAACACCGTCTAAAATAAGGCGGATGCCCATTTCCCTTGCTTTTTTTGCAAGGCGCTTGAAATCCTCATTTGTGCCTAAGGTTTCGTCTATATTTTCGTAATCACCTGTATCGTAGCGATGGTTGGAAAACGCCTTGAATATGGGGTTTAAATAAATCGCAGTTACGCCCATATCTTTAAGGTAGGGAAGCTTTTGTTCAACACCCGAAAGTGTGCCGCCGAAAAAGTCATTGGACAGGTAATTGCCGCCGAACTGCTCTGCGGTATAGAAGGGCTCATCACCCCAGGTGCGGGGAATGCCGTGAATGGGAGTGTCCTCGCCGCGATAAAAGCGGTCGGGGAAAATCTGATATACAACGGCATTTTTTATCCAGTCGGGAGTTTTGTAGTTTTTATCAAATACCGTTATCTGATATGCGATAGCAGGTTTTTCATCATAGGTCTGACCTATACCGCCCAAGAAACGGTCATTATTTGAATACCATTTTGTTTCACCATCGGCATCAACCTTGAAAGAATACCATAAAAGACCGCCCTCAGAGGGCACTTTAATAGTACATTCATACACACGGGAGCCTGCAAGGGAGAATATATAATGCATCTGGTATTCAACAGTATTAACATATAAAGATACCCTTTCGGGAATAAACATGGATGCTACGCT
>JAFYPR010000004.1 GCA_017547445.1 Clostridia bacterium | reverse complement strand
CCCTCCGATTTTATTTTGGGAAACCTTCTTTCCCAAACCCGTCCCCATTGGGATTTGGATAATAAAAAATAATGCTTGCTGAGCATTGTTGACACACATACATTCATTCATACATACACACTTTTTGTGTTGACGAAAATACTGATAAGTGGTATAATTATTCTAATATATTGCACCCTTGGAAAGGGTTTTTAAGGAGATGTTTAAAATGCGTAGTGATAACGTAAAATGCGGTATGCAACAGGCACCCCACAGAAGCCTGTTTAATGCATTAGGTTTGACAGAGGAAGAGCTCAGCAAGCCTTTAGTTGGTATTGTTTGTTCATACAACGAGATTGTGCCCGGGCATATGAACCTTGATAAAATTGCTCAGGCAGTTAAATTAGGTGTTGCGGCTGCAGGCGGTACACCTATTATGTTCCCTGCAATTGCAGTTTGTGACGGTATTGCAATGGGTCATATCGGAATGAAGTATTCCTTGGTAACAAGAGACTTGATTGCCGATTCTACAGAGGCTATGGCTATGGCACATCAGTTTGACGCGCTGGTTATGATACCCAACTGTGACAAGAACGTGCCCGGTTTACTTATGGCGGCGGCAAGAGTAAACGTGCCCACAGTATTTGTGTCGGGCGGTCCCATGCTTGCAGGTCATGTACAGGGTCACAAGACTTCGCTTTCCTCAATGTTTGAAGCTGTAGGCAGCTATGCCGCAGGCACAATGACAGAAGAGGATGTTAAGGACTTTGAATGTAACGCTTGTCCCACATGCGGCAGCTGTTCAGGTATGTACACCGCAAACAGTATGAACTGCTTAACAGAAGCACTTGGTATGGGGCTCCCGGGTAACGGTACTATTCCTGCAGTATATTCCGAAAGAATAAAATTGGCAAAGCATGCAGGTATGGCAGTAATGGAAATGTACAGAAAAGATATCCGTCCCCGTGACATTATCACAAAGGATGCTATTATGAATGCTTTAACAGTTGATATGGCGCTTGGTTGTTCTACAAATAGTATGTTACATATCCCCGCTATTGCACATGAGATTGGCTTTGACTTTGATATTGAGCTTGCAAACGAGGTAAGCGCACGTACACCCAACCTTTGTCACCTTGCTCCTGCAGGCCCCACATATATGGAGGATCTGAACGAGGCTGGCGGTGTATATGCGGTTATTAATCAGCTTTGCGAAAAGGGTCTTATCAACGAAAGCTGCATGACAGTTACGGGTAAGACTATCGGTGAGGCTGTAAAGGGTCATGTGAACAAAAACAGTGAGGTTATCCGTACTATGGATAACCCCTACAGTAAGACAGGCGGTCTTGCAGTGTTGAAGGGTAACCTTGCGCCCGACGGCAGTGTTGTTAAGAGAAGCGCTGTAGTTAGTGAGATGATGCAACACGAAGGCCCCGCACGAGTTTTTGAATGTGAAGAAGATGCAATTGATGCTATCAAGGGCGGTAAGATAGTAGCAGGTGACGTTGTTGTTATCCGTTACGAAGGACCCAAGGGCGGCCCCGGCATGAGAGAAATGTTAAACCCCACAAGTGCCATTGCAGGTATGGGTCTTGGAAGTACTGTTGCCCTTATTACAGACGGCAGATTTTCAGGTGCATCAAGAGGTGCTTCCATTGGTCATGTATCGCCCGAGGCGGCAGTAGGCGGACCTATTGCACTTGTTAAGGAAGGCGATATTATTGCAATTGATATTGAAGCCTGCACACTTAACCTCAAGGTAAGTGATGAAGAACTGGCAAAAAGAAAGGCAGAATGGAAGCCTCGTGAGCCTAAGGTTACAACAGGTTATCTTGCAAGATACGCAAGACTGGTAACTTCAGGCAACAGAGGAGCGGTCTTGGAATAATTGCAAACTTCACTAAAACCCACAACGTGGGACAGTGGGTGAAAAGACCTCCGCAGAGGTCCTTTTTGAAGTCGTCTCCCGACTTTGAAAAGCAGCCCTGTCCCCGTACCTTAAAAGTGTCAATTACCTAATCAAAGTGGTTTGAAACCATAATCAAACTAAAGGAGAAAGATAAAAATGAAAAAGTTATTAGCGATTTTAGTTGTTCTTTGCATGGTGTTAAGTGTTTGTCCATGTGTGAGCTTTGCGGCAAATACCACAGTTGGTGCAGTAAGAACGGCATACTTTAACTCCGCAAGCGAATGGGCGGCGGCACAAAGTGGTGAGGGCGAAGGCGTAAGCGTGCTTGTTGCATATAACGGCAGCGACAACTGGCAGGCGGCGCAGTCCTTTACAGATACAGACGGTACTGTTACAAATCAGACCGTGACAAGCGGTACACCCTTTAACACATCAAGAAATGCTCTTGTTTCTTTTGAAATTCCCGAGGGCTTTGATGCCGAAAAGACAGGCATGGTAACTCTTACACTTTCTTTGAAGTATTTCAAGCAGGTGGCAGCAGGTGTAAGGCTGGCGGTTTATGGTAACAGTATTGACGGAACATGGTCAGTATCAGGCTCAAATAAGACAAAGTTTGGTGCAAACGGAACAGATTCAGGTCTTAGCGCTCTTCCGCTTCTTGGATTGACAAGTCCCATTACAACAGGCGTTGCAGGCGAAAAGCTGACCCTTTCATCCTTCGCACTTACAGATTACGTTAAACAAATGGCACAGGAAGGAAAGAGTGAAGTAACCTTCAGATTAGCCATTCCTTATGGTGGTGCATGGATTTATAACGCAGAATCCGATTTTCCGCCCACTCTTAAGATTGAAGAGGGTGTTGTTACAACACTTAATGTAAATACTGTTTTTTATGACGGTGAGGAAGAGGTTTCATCAGAGAGTGAAATCATGAAGAATGTGGTTTCAGGCTCTGAGTATACATACGATAAAACACCTGTGGCAACTGTTGTAAAGGGTGAGGATATATTTGTATATTCAAAGGAAAAATCGCAGCTTTCCGTAACGGTGGCAGAGGATGGCACAAGCGAAATTGTTATTGTCTATGAAAAATATACAGACGCTAATTCCTTCTCCGGTTATGAAATCGAGGACGAGGGTGCATGGTGCTGGTTCGCTGACCCCAGAGCCGTTGTTTTAAAAAACGAAGAGGGCACAATTGACGTGACAGTTATCGGCTATATCGACGTTCACGGTAACATCAAGGCTACACAGATTAATAATCTCACAAATAAGGTTGACGAGGTTTTAATAAGAACAAACATTCAGCCTGACGACCATAATAATCCTACATTTATCATGGTTCCGGACGGAAGAATTATAACCTTCTATTCCCGTCATACAGACGAAGCCTGCTTCTGGTATCGTGTTAGTGAAAAGCCCGGTGATATTACAACCTTTGGCGAGGAAAAATGTTTGGAGACGGCTAACAACACAACATATCCTTCGCCCTTCTGGCTTTCCGATGACCCTGAGCATATCTATCTTTGCTGGAGAGGTATTGAATGGCATCCCACAATAGCCAAGCTCAGCCTTCCCGATGAAGACGGCAATATGGAATTTACATACGGTCCTTATCAGATGGTGCGCTCTTCCGTGGGAAGTAATGTGCGTCCTTATGCAAAGTATGCATCCAACGGCAAGGATAAGATTTATATGTCCTATACGGCAACCCATCCTGACAATTATAATCCCAACTGGTTGTTCTTTAACTATGTTGATATCGACACAATGACTCTTCAGAATGTTAAGGGAACAACCATGAAGACTATTTCAGAGGGACCCTTGGCAATAAGCCATTCCTCTTCTCTTACAAACATTGTTGACAATACAGGTAATGTCCGTAACTGGCTCTGGCAGGTGGCAGTTGCCGAGGACGGATATCCTGTTATCGCAAATGTACGAATTGACTCAAGCAAAAACAATCATACATATTACTATGTGAAGTGGAACGGGTCTGAGTGGGTTAAGACCTTCCTTACAGATGCGGGCGGCAAGTTCCATCCGTCAAATACGGAATACTGCTACAGTGGCGGTATGACTATTGATACAGATAATCCCAACGTTTTCTATGTTTCAAAGCCTGTAGCGGGTGTGTTCGGCAATATATTTGAAATTGTTAAATACACAATGAGTGCAGATGGTACAAGCGTTCTTTCTTCTGAGCAGATTACTGAAAATTCCCTGAAGAATAATGTTCGTCCATGGATTATCCCCGGAAGCGAAGGCGACGATTTAAGATTGATGTGGATGAACGGCGACTACGACTTCTGGATGGTTAACTCTGTTTATCCTAATGGCTATCCCACACGCATTATGGGTGAGGTGGAATTGCCCAAAGAGAATGTTGACCTTTCCGATGCAGTTGTAGCAGAGGATTATGACTCTATCGGCGGTGCATTTGTATCTACAACTGAAACAGGAAACATTGTAACAGATACTTCATTAGACGGTTCCTTCACTGTTTCTGCAAATGTATATCTTGACGGAGCTTACGAAGGCGATATTTTTGATATGGGCAATATGAAGCTCTCTGTTAAAAATATGCCCACAAAATACGGTGATGATAGTGAGCCTCTCGACAACAGACCAAGAGTTGTACTTACACTTTACCCTGACACCGATTTTGAAACTGAATATGTGACAAGTAATGTTTATGGTACAAGTGACGAGTGGCAAAACCACAACATCCGCACAGGCGGGGAATATTTCTTCACAAAATATGACAGATTTGTAAATATTACAGTAACTCGTGAGGATGGTTATTTAACAATTTACCGTGATGGTCTTGTTGAGTTTAAGGATGGTTTCAGATACCCCGGACCCGAAAAGGTTTGGGTTGGAGGCTTTGACGGCTTGGTTGAAGATGTTTACGTTTACTCTCGTGCACTTAACCATGACGAGATAAAGGCACTTTGCATCGACTATCCTGTTCAGTACCCCGAAGTCAGTGGCACAGATGCAGTTACACTTAATTACGTGACAGCAGAAGGTGCTTTAATAAAAGAGAGCGAAACTGTTACCCTTAACCCCGGTACAGATGATTACAACTTTAAGCCTGAGGAAACAATCATTGTTGACGGTGTGGTTTACAAGTTTAGTGAAATTAAATATGACTTTGGTAATATGAACCACACAGCAGTTTACGAAAAGTATACCACAAAGGGCGAAAACCTTGTGCCCGATGGAAGCTTTGAAGACGAAAACGGTAATTTCTCATGGGGTACATGGCAGACTCCTCGTACTGACGGCGGCTACAACAACGAATATTATAAGACCAAGTGCAATGACTGGTTCTATAAGGTAAACCGAGATACAAATGCGGCTGTATTGTATCCGGCAAATCTTGTTGCTGACGATTATGCCCTGGGTACACGCTGGAACGACGGTACAACAGGTCTCTGCTCCATGGCTAACTTCATTCCCGTAGAGAAGGGTAAGACATATTATGTAGCTTATGATTACAAGCATACCACCCAAGGTACAGATGCAAGCTATATCAGTACAGCCTTTGTAAGCGAAAAGGACTTTGCATTGAATGCATCAGGCAATAATATTCCCGCAAGCGTGACAACAGCTTGGCAGACAAACGAGTTTGCCATCACGGCAGAAGAGGACGGATATATTTACTTCCACTTCTCATATCTTGGCAGCAGTAACAATGCGGGTAACGGTCCTTACTGGTACTTTGATAACTTTGAGGTATATGTAGTTGAAAAGGAAGCTATCAAGGCTGAAATTGTAAGTACAACATCTACCGAAACCGTTGTAAAGCTCACTAATGTATCAGCAAGCGATGTTGAGGACATTAAGGTTTATGTTGCCTCCTACAGCACAAACGACGAAGTAATCAAGATAGAAGCTAAAAAGGTTACAGTTAAAGCAAATGACGACGAACCCCTTACATTCAACGTGGGCGGTGACGTTAAGGTGTTTATCTGGAACGAAAATATGGAACCTTTGTGTGATATGCCCGAAAATTAAACAACAAAAAGGTCAGCATATGCTGACCTTTTTTGTTGCACAGAAGATATATATGTGTTATAATCACCTTAATTAAGGGAAGGTGCAGAAAATGAAAAATGTACATATAAAAAATATTGTTTTATCTGCCATGTTTCTTGCGATAGGGATTGTGCTTCCGTTTTTAACAGGGCAAATTCAGCACATAGGAAATATGCTTTTGCCCATGCATATACCCGTGCTTTTATGTGGTCTTATATGCGGATGGAAATATGGTTTTTTAGTGGGCTTTATTATGCCTCTTTTAAGGTCGGGCCTTTTTTCGATGCCTGTAATGTACCCCGGGGCAATAGCCATGGCATTTGAGCTTGGCACATATGCTCTGGTGGTTGGTATTTTATATGAAAAATATCACTGGCATTGCTTAAAGGCGCTTTACAAGAGCCTTGTTGCGGCAATGGTTGCGGGAAGAATTGTGTGGGGAATGGCTATGTCTCTTCTTCTTGGTATGGGCGCATTTACCTTTAAAATGTTTTTTGCGGGAGCCTTTGTAACGGCTATTCCCGGTATTATACTTCAGCTTATACTGATACCTGTTATTATGGTGAAGTTGGGAAAGGCGAAGGTTATAAAATGGAGAAACAAATAATTGACATAATCAATAGTGCAACGGGAAGAGTGGTTATTGCAATTGACGGGAGATGTGCTTCAGGGAAGACAACTTTAGCAGAAGAGATAAAAGAAAGAACCGCCTGCGCTGTTGTGCATATGGATGACTTTTTTGTGCCAAGGAATGAAAGACGAGACGAAATAGGCGGCAATATCTGTTTTGAAAGATTGATAAGTGATGTTTTAATCCCTTTTAAAAAGGGTGAAGCGGCAGAATACAGATCTTTTTTATGCAAAAAGCAGACCATGGGGGATGTTGAAAAGATAGAAGAAGGCAACGTGCTTCTTTTGGAGGGGACATATTCAACCCATGAAAAGCTAAAGGAATATGTGGATTATTCCTTTGTTCTTGATATAGCAAGAGAAGAACAGGTTAAAAGGATAAAAAAGAGAAATCCCGATAATTTTGAAGATTTTATCAATATATGGATTCCCCGTGAGGAAGAATACTTTAAAGCGAAAAAATAACGGCAAAAGCCGTTATTTTTTTGCTTTAAAACCCTAATTCAAATATTGATACCTGGCTTGATTCGGGTAAATCGCCGAATGCACCAAGACGTTTTAAAACCTCGATATGTGTCTGTGAAACGCTTGTACGGCTTTTGAAATCGTCTATAGATTTAAAGGGTGCTTCCTCTCTGGCTTTCATAACACTTTCAGCAGCCGCAGTACCTAAGCCTGCAATTGAATTGATGGCAGGCATAATCTTGCCGTTAATATTCAAAAACTTTGTGGGGTGCGCTTCAAATACATTGAGGGGAGTAAACTCTATGCCTCTTGCATACATTTCGTTTACAACCTCTAAAATAGTCATTGTAACCTTATCCTTGGCGGTAGGCTTTTCAGTACGTGATAATTCCGCCATGGTGTTCTGCACCTTCTGTCTGCCGAGAGCCATCATCTCGTAATCAAAGGTATCGGCGCGGACAGTATAATAAGACTGGTAGAATGCGATGGGGTGGTAGAGCTTGAAAAATGCTACACGGAAGCTCATTGTTACATATGCCGCCGCATGAGCCTTGGGGAACATGTACTGAATTTTATTACAGGATTCGATATACCACTCGGGTACACCTGCTGCACGCATTTCAACCTCGTCCTCACTCTGGAGCTTTTTACCCTTTCTTACCTTTTCCATAATTTTGAAGGAATGGCCCGGGTCAATGCCCATATGGATAAGATAAATCATGATATCGTCACGACAGCAGATACATTTGCTCAGTGTACATATACCTGCACGGACTAAATCCTGTGCGTTGTTTGTCCACACATTTGTACCATGAGAAAGACCTGATATCCTGACTAAATCCGAGAAGGTTTTAGGCTTTGTATCCATAAGCATCTGTCGCACGAAGTTTGTGCCAAACTCGGGTACTGCAAAGGTGCCTGTTTCACTTCCGATATCCTCACTTGTTACACCTAAGGCTTCGGGGGAGAGGAAAAGGCTCATAATCTTCTGGTCGTCAAGGGGGATTTCACGGGCATTGACGCCTGTCAGATCCTCAAGCATTCGTATCATGGTGGGGTCATCATGACCTAATATATCCAATTTCAAAAGGTTTTCGTCGATACTGTGATAGTCAAAGTGCGTTGTTATGATATCGGTTTCGGTATCGTCGGCAGGGTGCTGAACAGGTGTGAACTCGTGTATGTCATGCCCCTTGGGAAGTACGATAATACCGCCGGGGTGCTGACCTGTTGTTCTTTTTACTTCCATGCAGCCTAATTTAAGCCTTTCGATTTCTGCAGGGTTATAATGTAAACCACGCTCTTCGCAGTACTTCATAACATAGCCGAAGGCTGTCTTTTCGGCAACGGTAGAAACCGTACCTGCACGGAAGGTATAGCCTTCGCCGAAAATTTCTTCTGTATATTTATGTGCTTTTGGCTGATATTCGCCCGAGAAGTTAAGGTCGATATCGGGCTGTTTACCGCCGCCGTAGCCTAAGAAGGTTTCAAAGGGGATATCATGACCGTCCTTTGTAAGCATGGTTCCGCATCTGGGGCAAACCTTATCGGGCATATCAAAGCCTGAGTCATATTCACCATGGGTGAAAAATTCGCTGTACTGACAGCTTGTGCAACGGTAATGTGCACAAAGAGAATTAACCTCGGTGATGTTTGAAAGATATGCAAGAAAACTTGAACCAACGGAGCCACGGGAGCCTACGATGTAGCCGTCCTCGATGGAGTGCTCAACGAGCAATCGGGCAATATTGTATAAATCCGCATAGCCGTGGTCAACAACACTTTCAATTTCCGCATTTAATCTGTCTTCAACAATCTTGGGAAGAGGCGTGCCGTAAAGCCTTTCTGCATTGGCACGGGAGATATTACGTATATCGTCCTCACTGCCTTCAATTTTAGGTGAGAACTGGCCATGGGGAACAGGGCGGATATCCTCAATCATATCTGCAATGAGGTTTGTGTTTGTAACAACCACCTCGTATGCCTTTTCTTCGCCCAGATATTGAAATTCGGCAAGCATTTCTTCTGTGTTTCTGAAAAACAACGGTGGCTGGAAATCAGCATCGCCATAACCCTGACCTGCCTGAAGAATACGGCGGTAAATTTCGTCCTTACTGTCTAAAAAATGGACGTCACAGGTTGCAACAACCTTTTTGTTCATCCTTTCGCCCAAGGCAACGATTTTACGGTTATAATCACGGAGAGTTTCCTCATCGGGCACGGTGCCGTTACGTATCATATAGGAATTGTTGCCAATGGGCTGAATTTCCAGGTAATCGTAAAAGGAGGCAACCTGTTCCAATTCCTCGTCGCTTACACCCTTCATCATTGTACGGAAGACCTCGCCTGCTTCACAGGCGGAGCCGATAATCAAGCCCTCACGGTGCTTTTCAATTTCAATTCTGGGCATAAGGGGTCGTTTATAGAAATAGTTAAGGTTGGAAATACTGATTAATTTATAAAGGTTTTTTAACCCTGTAAGATTCTGTGCAAGAATAATTATATGGTAACGCTTTGTTTCCTTTGAGTTATAATTATCGGGTTTATCTATAAGATAACCTTCCACGCCGTAGATTATCTTGATATCACTTTTTGCGCCTTCTTTGGCGTGCATTGCTTCGGGGAATGCCTGTACACAGCCGTGGTCAGTCAAGGCAACGGCTTTATGTCCCCAATGGATAGCACGGTTTACCAGATCCTTTGCCGTCACAACCGCATCCATAGCACTTGATTTGGAATGAGCATGAAGCTCAACTCGTTTAACCTCGGCTTCATCGGGGCGGATGGGTACAGGGCGCTTATCCATACTGCGGACAGATACTGTAATTTCCTGAGTAAAGCGGTCCTTTGTCACTATACCGCGGACCAAAAGTGCCCCTGCCTTTTTAATAAAGCCTTTCATATTATCGGCTTCTGCAAGGGGAGCAGAGAAGCGGTATGCGGCAGAGCCTGAGGAGTCATTCATATAAAATGTTATAATTGCTCTCTGCGCTTTGGGTATTTCCTTTACATCTATAAAGTGAACCTTGCCGTGAGTGACACAGAAGCCTGTTTCCTCATTGATATCTGCCATTTTTGTGTCAACATCGCCTGTAAGCTCCTCGTCCTCACTTCTGAGAATACTTCTTGCATTGATAGTCAACTCGGAGGTGTATGAGTCAAGCTCGCATCTGCCTTTTACAACAAGTGTTTTTGTCTCTTTAAGGGCAGAAATTATAGCTTCGGCATTTGCCGCTGCGGTAAAGAACTTAACTGCAATTGAGCCTGTGTTATCCGTAAGATAAAAGGATATGATGTATTTGTCGCTCTTTTCAAGATAGCGGGAGGAGAGAGCAAAGGTGTTACCCTTGACAACAACCTCACCCGAGCCTTCATCTGTTTTGCCTAAAGGAGTAACCTCCTTTATTTCAAACTTTTTGCCGAGTATAGGATCATCCTCTGTAAGCTCTGTGACAGTATTACGCTTAACGGGTGCTACATCATAGATAGGCTCAAGATTTGTTTCTATATCCATAGGCTCATCAATAAAGTCAACCTTAATATTAATTCCTAAAGCCGTTGAAACCTCACGGGCTATTTTTGTATGTATATTGTCCGCTTTGAGATAATCCACATTCATATGACGGAGGACAATTTTCACCATGTCCTCCTCATATCTGTATTCGCATGAATCAAAAATAGCTTTGTAGAAGGGTGTCTCACAACCGATTGAATAAACTATGTTGGAAACTGCTTTTAAGATAGCTTCTTCGGTGGGATTTTCAATATCATATGTAGGGATAATGCGGACATGCTCAGCCTTGTAGCATCTTTTTATTTCTTCACAGCAATGCTCCAGGGCCTTTGCATCTACAATAGTCTTATATGTAACGGATATGACAAAGGAACGGGTAAGCTTATCTGCCGCCATATCCGTTACCATGCCGTTGAGGCTGTCTGTATTGAATTGGATTTTTGAAAAAACCTGGTTTAATGGAATGTTTGTAGCCAATTAAAATTACTCCTTATATATTTGCGATTTCTTTAAACAACTCGTCTGCGGCAGTATCAATAGGCACTTTGCGGAGAATTTCACCTTTTTTGAATAAAAGGGCGCATCCGTCACCGCAAGCCATACCGATGTCGGCTTCCCTTGCTTCGCCGGGTCCGTTAACGGCACAGCCCATTACCGCAACATGTATTTCCTTATCTATGCCTTCAAGTCTTTTTGCTACCTCTTCCGCAACGGGTATCATGTCAACCTTACAACGGCCGCAGGTGGGGCAGGAGGTCATTGTAACACCTTTTTTCAGACCGATTGCCTTAAGAATTTCAATACCTGCACGTACCTCCTTCACAGGGGCAGCCGTAAGGGAAACTCTTAACGTATCGCCGATGCCGTTCAATAAAAGCGAGCCTATACCGATAGCATTCTTTACAACGCCTGAGTATTCTGTGCCTGCTTCTGTTACACCTAAATGCAAGCTGTAGGGTACCATATCGGCAAATTTTTTGTAAACCTCATATGTTGTGGGAACATTGCTTGCCTTTAATGAAACTGCAATATCATAAAAGTTACAGTCTTCCAATATGCGCACATGACCCATTGCACTTTCACAAAGGGCATCTGCCGTGGGGTGCTTATATTTATTGAGAAGCTCTTTTTCAAGAGAGCCGCCATTTACGCCTATGCGGATGGGAATATTTCTTTCACCGCACTTGTCAACAACTCTTTTTACATTATCTATACCGCCTATGTTACCGGGATTGATACGGATTTTATCCATACCGCTATCCACGCACATAAGAGCAAGGCGATGGTCAAAGTGAATATCTGCAACCAAGGGCACTTCGGGAAGCTGTGCTTTAATCTCTCTCGTTGCCTTTGCAGCTGCCTCGTCAGGGATTGCAAGGCGGACAATATCGCACCCTG
>JAFYPR010000069.1 GCA_017547445.1 Clostridia bacterium | reverse complement strand
GTAGCTGGACTTTTTCGACAGTCTGAGCCAACGGTTTTTACCGTTGGCTTTTTTTAATTATTTACTGTTATTAAGACTGTTTGTGTATCATTATCCCATTGAACATCGCACTCAAATGCTTCTGAAACAGCTCTTACAGGAACCAATGTTCTTCCATCCTCAATTACTGCAGACACGTCAAGTGCTTTGGTTTCATTATTTACTGTCATTGTTTTGCTGCCTATCGGAATAGATACCTTTACATTTTCCTTCGTTGCTTTAACCGTCTGTGTTTCATTATCCCACAAAACTTCTGCTCCGAGAGCTTCAAAAATTGCTCTCACCGGCACTAAGGTTCTGTTGTCCTTTATGGTTGGCTTAACATCAAATATTACAGGCATATCGTCAACCATAACAGTTATTCCGTCATCTCTTGCAACAGAAAGAAGGGTTTTATAGTTCTCTTCAATCCACTCAGCTCTTTGGATCATAACAGTTTTAATCCATGCAGGATCAAATTTTTTCAAGCTCCATCGGATACTGTTCATTTCACCCGATTTACCTATAGTTTCAATATAGCGATCTACCAACTCTGGTGCCTTTTTAAAAGTATCTTTCATGTCGGAATTTTCGTATTTTTCTATTAAAAGTGTTGCGAAATCAAGTCTTCTTCCCAACTGGTTGTAAATAGTCTTTGTTTTAAATCCGGGCATAATAACGTTTTGATGTATCCATCCGTCGTATTTTTGATTTATGTATGCTCTGTCGTTATCCCAAATGGGTCCTGCATAAATTAAAGGGTCTTTACTGTCCTTATCCTTGTAAAAATATGTACTGCTTATTCCGCAGTCGCCATTGCGCACAAATTCCTGATGGAAGAAATACCTTGCAAAGCTGTCCATATCAATGTATTCGAGATAACTTTTTCCGTCAGGCATTACACCATTTGAATATATTGCATCAAAAAGACTCGTCATTCTCTTCATAATGTATCCGTATTCATTGTTATCAGATGCTTTTTCTGCCAGATCCTCAGGCTCCTTTATAACTATGTACGTGCACATTTTATGCATTCTTTTTATTGCACCATCGCCCCAATTGTCCAGTTCAATAAGGTAACCGCCCGTCAGATCAAGACCTTCAGAAGAGTTTCCATTCGCTTCAAACTCATCATCCAGATTGCTTATATTTACTCTGTCGTCACCTATCTGAACCTTTTCACAAAGCAGGTAATTTCCAAGATATGTGCCATTCATAAACAAGTCCACGAACTCGGATTGGGGAGTATATTTAATCCCCATCATAATACCCAGGTCCAAACCTATTTTTTGTCTTATAAGGGTGTCTTCATTTTTCAGTAATATCCAGGTCTTATGTGCGCCCATACCAAAAATATTTACCTTCTTCTCCAGCTTGAATTGATATGGTCTTTTGGAACCGGGTTCCTTCCATGTCCATGTGGTATTTCCACGTCCTCTTATTTCAACCGTTCCGGGTTTTTCTTCATCGTTTTCCTCTGAGATAAAGCCTTCCCAGTCATTCTTTTCACTTACTTTAGCGGGAATTTCCAGTCTTACATCGCCGTAGCATTTAACCTGGTGGTTTTTATCTGCATGCATATTTTCTATAGTTCCGTGTTTTTCGTCTATATCAAAAATCAACGACGGAAGTTCAGACTGCATTGCAACTACGTTATATGTTTTTCCGCTTACTTCAATTTCAAGCTTGTCTTCCAGAAGATTTATATTTTCTTTTTTGAACACTACATCTCCATTCTGGTCAAGTGTTGTCACCGTCACATTACTAAGATCGCACGTTGATGGCATAAACGCATATGCTGTTTCATTGTTCATAAAAACATTCATTTCATATCCTGAACTTACAACTCTTGCTTCAGTTGCTTCCCCCACAGCAGACGCCATCACCGGAAATAACATCAAGCACAAAAACGCAATCATTAAAGTAAATCTTTTCATTTTTCCTACCTCATTTCACTATATTACTCAGCCACACACCCTTATAAATGAGCGTACCGCCAATTACACATTTAATAATTTCCGCACTCTGCACCATAAAGTACACACTTATAATATCCAATGACGTAAACGAAGCCAGACAGAAAGCCAGAGGCACGCTTACAATCCACGAAAAACCGCAGTCAAAGAAAAAGGTAATAACCGTTTTGCCGCCACTTCTTAAGGTAAAGTATGTAGCATGGAGCATACCGTGAGCAGGCATCCATATTGCCGAAATAATGATAAATGCCGTCGCCAGATCTCTTACATTGTCCGTCGTGTTGTACATAAGCGGAAACAGCGGAGCGAAAATCGCCATAACACTTCCCACTACAACACACAAAAGTGTAGAGAAGGCAATCAATTTTGGTGCCGCTTCCTTTGCCTCAGTAAGCTCATTTGCACCTAAAAGCTGACCTATAACCACACTGACACCGCTGCCGAAGGCAATAAACAGTACATTAAAGAGGTTAACCACCGTACTTGAAATATTCTGTCCTGCCACAACATCAACCCCACGGATGGAGTAACACGCCGCCAGAGTTGCAATACCCAACGACCACAAGCACTCGTTTGCCGTAAGGGGTATAAGTCCCTTTATCGAAATGCGCTTTATCAATTCCTTCGGCACAAACAAGCTTCTGTACAAGCTCTTTGGGTAAACAAGCTCGTTTCTCTTCCAATGGGTCCAGAAAACAACAATCCCCGCCTGAATAAATCTTGATGTAATCGTTGCAATAGCCGCACCCTTAACACCCAATGCGGGGAAAGGTCCCAACCCGAATATTAAAAGAGCATTCAATATGGTATTTGTAATAACCGCCACAATACCTGCATACATGGAAACCGTTGCGATACCGCCCTCACGAAGAGTGCTTGAATAAACATTTTCAAGGGCAAAGGGCACAAGACCTATCAGCATAACAGCAAGATAATCCTTGGCAAATATAAAGGTTTTTGCCACGTCAAGTCCCGCATCCTCACCCTTAAGGTACATATTAACCAACGGGTCTGCCGCAAAAATGAAAACCGCAATTCCCGCAAGGCATATAAATGCAGCCGTAATCAGCTTGAAGCGCATTGTATGCCTTACACCCTCACGGTCACCCTTGCCGAAAAACTGAGCCGAGAATATGCCCGAGCCTGATACTGCACCGAAAACCGCCAGATTAAATACAAATAATAACTGATTTATAATGGCAACACCTGTCATCTGCTCAGTACCAATGGCGCCAACCATGATATTGTCAATCAATGCAACGAAATTGGTAATAAGGTTCTGCACCATAATAGGTATTGCTATCATAAGTGTTTTTTTATAGAAGCTCCATGAGCCTATAAGCTTTCGCATAAATATACTCCTATTCTTCCTTTTCATCTATACCCGACAAAGCCCACAACCCCACATTCGCATAGGGCGAATAGGGATAAGGCTTTACCTCTCCCTCAACATAAGGTGAGGTTACAACATAGGTTGTCCTGAACACAAGTCCCGCAATGGGCTGATACGCAATATATAACGCCTGAAGCTTTGAAAAAGCAACACTCGCCTTGTCACTTGTTGTTGCGCCAAAGAGGTTAGACAGTGCAAAATCAATCTCAGAGGAGGTAAAAGCCTCAAAAGCCAGATTTCCGTCTGATGCAAGAATCTGTGAAGTATCATAAGGGTCAGCGCAGTAAAATGCACCTAAAAACGCATCATAATCCCCTTCTTTTATCCTTTCATGATAGGTTTGGGCATCAACCCTTCTGATGTTCACCACAAAGCCTGCGCCATGAAGGTTTTCTTTAACAGCTTCCGCCGCCGCACTCCTTAAGGGGTCGGTATCTGCCACAAGAAGCTCAAAGCTCAGACTCGTCCACTCATTGTCAATTATTTTTTCAATTATTCCGTTTCCGTCAAGGTCCATCCAGCCCGAGGAGAATATAACCTCCTTTGCATAATCAAGGTTATACTCGCTCATTTCATAAGTCGGCGTAAAAGCACCGCTTCCCGGCATAACGGGAAATCCCGAAGGAATTCCGTCACCATAAATATTTCCGAGAGCTGCTCTGTCTATGGCATTTGATGCGGCAATTCTCAAAAGTGCATCCGAGAAGATGCCTTTTTTACTGTTAAAGCCGATAAACTCAAACAATCCGTCGGGATATATATGCCTCGTATGGCTTTCCTTGATGGCAAAATTCTCCGTATCAAGTATTTCCTTTGTAACTGCGTGGATTTTTCCCGAGGAAAACGCCTCCTGCGCCATTGCACCTGTCCGCATGTACACAAACTTTACGCCGTCTGAATGTACCTTACCCATATGCCATGCCCCGTTTTTTACAAGGCTGATACTTTTGCCGTCCATTTCCTTAAGCATAAAAGGACCCGTACCAATCATGGCATCAACGGGAGTATCTGTCCTCATAATGGGGAAATATAAAGAATGTACTAAAAATGCATCAGGCTCCTTAAGGTAAAATACCACCTCGTAAGCTGACAACTTTTCCACCCTGTCAACACTTTCAAGGTTAAGGTAATAGGAGGAATCAGGGTTTTCCTTTATCCTGTTTATTGTATACACAACGTCATCTGCACTAAAGGGTTGTCCGTTATGCCACAAAACCCCTTCCTTCACCCTGAGGGTCATAACCGTTGCATTTTCGTTAAAAGCATAGCTCTGCGCCAGATTTGGCACAGGGGTAAAGGTCTCATCAATATTAAAAAGAGGCTCATAAACAGTCAGAAGCGCATCTCTCACACTTTTTCGCATTGTTAAAAGAGGGTCCAAGGTATCCGCCTCACGCATCTGCAAATTTATTATCTTATCCTCGCCCACTTCCTCTGTTATATCAACCGGCTTTTCCTCCACCTTGCCTCTGCATCCGCAGAGAGAAAGAATCATAACCGAAGAAATCAGCATCGAAATTATTTTTTTCATAAAAATCAATTCCTTTAATCCAATTGTATAAAACCGCCTAAAAGACCGCTTCTTCCCTTCTGTCTGCGATGGGAAAAGAAGCTTTCATTTTCACATGCGGTGCATATCATACAATTGTCAATATTTTCATCACAAAGCCCCGCATTTATAAGCTGAGCCTTTGTAATACCCTTTAAATCTATCATGTACTTGTCATTTGGCATTCTCTTTACCATTTCGGGGTAATCCCTTTCAAAGCATTCACCCACATCCAAGGACACCTCATAACAGCACATACCTATTGCAGGACCAATGAGCGCAACGATATTTTTCGCATCACAGCCCTTGCTTTTCATCATTTCAACTGTTTTTGCTGCAATATTTTCCTTCGTGCCACGCCATCCGCCGTGTACTGCACCTGCCATTTTTCTTTTTCCGTCATATAAAAGGGTGGGCACACAGTCTGCGCTGTAGCACATTACAGGTACCTGCGGCATATCTGTCACAACTGCATCAACACCCTCGCCCCATTCACGGATAAAGCCTTTTCCTATATCTTCGCCTTCCAGAAATCTTACGTTATCCGTATGCAGCTGATAGGTAAGTGTTATATTCTCCTTGTTCATTTTAAGTACATCAAGGCATATTTCAATATTTCTCATGGCATCAAAGGGGTTATCTCCTCGCCTTAAACCAACATTCAAGGCATTAAAATCACCCTTGCTGACACCGCCATGCCGCATGGAAAACCCGTGCTTTACACCCTTGAGCTTTTTGCTCACAAGAAAACTGACTTCGCCCTTTTTTAAGATTTCCAAATTCTTTTCACTCCAATAGCCTTACCTGTTTTTTCATCAATTTCTACAACTACTGCGCAAAATCTCGCCTTTCCCTCTGCCGATTTAAAGGGATGCCTTTCCTCAGGGGTTACAAACCTACCCACTGCAGTTTCCACATCCATACCCAAAACCGAGTTTACTGCACCTGTCATACCTACATCTGTAATATATGCGCTGCCATTTGGAAGTATTTTCTCATCTGCTGTCTGTATATGGGTATGTGTGCCGAAAACTGCGGAAACCTTTCCGTCAAGATAAAAACCCATAGCCTCTTTTTCGCTTGTTGCCTCGGCATGAAAATCCACAATAATAATATTTGTAACCTTCCTTGCCTTTTCTACAAGTGTCTTTACGCACAGGAAGGGGTCAGTTGCATTTTCCATATACACCTTGCCCAAAAGATTTATAATAGCAATCTTCTCACCGTTTGGGCATCTTACAATTTCCATTCCTTCACCGGGCAAGTCCTCAGGAAGCATGTTGGCAGGTCTTACCAGAGCTTCCTTTCTTTCAAACAGAATTCTCGCCTCATTTGACTTTGAAAAAGCATGGTTGCCAAGAGTAAAGAAATCAACCCCCGCCTTTACCATTTCGTCGTATGTCCTCACCGATATACCTAAGCCTCCTGCGGCATTCTCGCCGTTGGCAATGGTAAAATCAATGTTATATTCGTATTTAACATCTTCAAGATATTCAAAAAGGGCTTCTCGTCCGCACCTTCCGCAAACATCTCCGATAAAAAGTATATTCATAAAATCAATCTTTCTCTTATTGTTTTAAACGGACCCGACAGATGCCGATATACTGCAAATTCAGAACAAAACAACGGACCCGACGGTGTATATATACTCCGAGGGTCCGTTAATGTCCGTCGTTTTAAAAATTATTTTGCAAAAGCAACTGTTCTGGTCTCTCTTATAATATTAACCTTAATCTGACCGGGATATTCCATGTCGCTTTCAATCTTCTTAACGATTTCGCGTGCGATAAAGTCCATATCGCCGTCGCCGATTCTGTCAGGCTTAACCATAATTCTTACTTCACGGCCTGCCTGAATAGCAAAGCTCTTTTCAACTCCGTCAAAGCTTGTAGCAATTTCTTCAAGCTTCTGAAGTCTCTTGATATAAGTTTCGATGTTTTCTCTTCTTGCACCGGGACGAGCCGCGCTGATTGCATCAGCCGCCTGAACAAGACAAGCCACAATACTGTTAGCCTCTACATCTCCGTGGTGAGCTTCAATAGCATGAATAACATTTGCGCCTTCCTTGTACTTTCTTGCAAGGTCAACACCGATTGTAACATGGCTGCCTTCGATTTCGTGGTCAACAGCCTTACCGATATCGTGGAGCAAGCCTGCTCTCTTTGCGATTGTAATGTCAACGCCCAGCTCGCCTGCCATAATGCCTGCCACATGGCTTACTTCGATAGAATGCTTCAACACATTCTGACCATAGCTTGTCCTGTAACGGAGACGGCCGAGAAGCTTGATAAGCTCAGGGTGAAGACCGTGAACACCTGTATCAAATGTTGCCTGTTCACCTTCCTGCTTAATTGTTGCGTCAACTTCCTTCTGTGCCCTTTCCACCATTTCTTCGATTCTTGCGGGGTGAATTCTGCCATCCATAATAAGCTTTTCAAGTGCAAGGCGGGCAACCTCACGACGGATGGGGTCAAAGGACGAAATGATAACTGCTTCGGGTGTATCGTCAATGATAAGCTCAACACCTGTCAGGGACTCAATAGTCCTGATGTTTCTGCCCTCACGACCGATAATTCTTCCCTTCATTTCGTCGTTGGGTAAGCTTACAACAGAAACCGTTGTTTCAGCCACATGGTCAGCCGCGCACTTCTGAATTGCAAGGCCGATAATATTCTTGGCTTTCTTTTCGGCTTCTTCCTTAGCCTGGGATTCAATATCACGAATCATCATTGCAGCTTCGTGACGAACTTCACTTTCAACATTTTTAAGTAAAAACTGCTTTGCATCCTCAGCTGTCAGACCTGAAATTCTTTCAAGCTCTTCCATCTGCTTTGCACGAACCTTACCAAGCTCTTCCTTTTCAACGTCAAGCTCCTTCATCTTTTCATTGAGCTTTTCATCCTTCTTTTCAAGAGCCTCTGTTTTCTTATCAAGAGTTTCTTCCTTCTGCTGAATTCTTCTTTCCTGTCTTGTTATTTCGTTTCTGCGTTCTTTTATTTCCTTGTCCGCTTCAACTCTGGCCTTATGTATTTCATCTTTAGCCTCAAGCAGGGCTTCCTTTTTCTTACTCTGAGCCGCCTTGTACGCGTCATCAACAATTTTCTTAGCTTCTTCTTCTGCACTTCCGATTTCCGCTTCTGCTATCTTTTTACGGTAAGATATACCGAGACGGAAAGCAACCAAAGCAGCAATAATTGCAACCAAGACACCGCACGCCGCAGCTATACTGATAATAACTACCGGATTCACCATTATCCCTCCAATCTATAAAATTAAGTATTATAGGTACTACTTCACCTACAATAACACAAATCATATTATATACCTTTTTGTAGACATTGTCAAGGAAGTATACACAATATATTGTTTATTTTTTCCGTATACTTTCCACAAAGCTTTCGTCAGGTGACACAACCGCAGTAGAATATCCTTCATAAATAACCATACCTGCCTTTGCACCGTTGGGCTTTTTCACATGGCTGACGGGGCAATAGTCAACCTCCACCTTGCCCGGGGAAGCACCCTTTGAGTTTACAGAAGCAATAATTGCCGCCGCCTCAATAACCTTATCGGGTATTTTTTCACCCTGACTTTTTATAATAACATGGCTTCCGGGGATATTTTTTGTATGAAGCCACATATCGTTTGCTCTGCCTACCTTCAACGTAAGATAGTCATTCTGTACATTGTTTCTGCCCGAGAAAATTGTATACCCCATATACAAATATTCCTCAGGAGGCGACATTTTAACCTTTTTTATGCCCTTTTTCTTCACAAAAGTGCTCTTTATAACACCTGCTTCTATAAGCTCATCCTTTATTTCATCCAATGCTGAAGGAGTTTTTGCCATATCTATATGCACAATAACGCTTTCTAAATACTCCGCCTCCGCCTTCGCCTTTTCAATTTGCTTTGCCGCTTCTACCTCTGCAACCTTTGCCTTCCGGTATTTTTTATAATACTGCTGGGCATTCTGCGGCGGTGTCTTTGTTTCGTCAAGAGCAATCGTAATCTCCTTTTGCTCCTCATCATAATAATTTACAGCCGTAAGAGAGGTATCCCCCTTTTTCATACGGTAAAGGTTTGCGGTTATAACATCCCCTGCAATACGACTTTCTTCCTTCTTTTCGCATTCTGATAAGGTCAGGTGCAGAAGAGAAATCTTCTTTCTTATTTTTTCAAGCTGTCCTGTCACTGTTTTCATTAAAGAATATGAGCGTGAGCGCATTCTTTCCTGAGCATCACGTTTTGAATAAAAGACCTCCAGCGCCTGACATATTCCGTCCATTTTTTCGCATATATAGTCCTCCCCGTACTGTGCTACGGGATACACCGCAAAATCAAAGGGCTTCGCCTCACCCTTTTTATATAAAATATTCACCTCAAAATCATAATTCCTGATTTTTTCAAACATTTTATAAAGCTCATCGGCAACTGCTCTTTTCTCATCCTCATTCATTTCCCCGATGATTGCATCGCATCTTTTTATCGCCCTGTGCGCCGCTTCTCTTGCCATAAGAGGGCTTATACCTTCAAGGGCACCTGTAAGAGCCTTGTCAATCGTCTTTCCCTCTCCTGTGTCTTTGAGCACCTCAAAGAAATCCTCTTTATCCATTTCAAGAGGATTTTTTCTTTCCCCTCCGGGAGGCAAAGCATAAGCAAGTCCGGGGAATACATTTCTCACACGGCTCAAGCTCAGGTCAACGTGCTTTATGGAATCAACGATTTTCCCGTTTTCACCCACAAGAATAATATTGCTGTTTTTGCCCATAATTTCACACATAAGATGCTTAGTAACCACATCCCCCAGCTCATTACGTCCTTCAATTGCAATATCGGTTATTCTTTCAAAATCCACACTTTTAACCTCAACTATTCTGCCCGAGGATAAGTGCTTTCTCATAAGCATACAGAACATTGGCGGCTCCTGAGGGTTTTCCTTCACCGTATCTGTTATATAAAGCCTGGGGTTTGCACCGTTGGCACTTATAACAAGCCTTTTGTTCCCATGGGGAGTTTTGATGGCAAGAACAATCTCATCTCTTTCAGGCTGATATATCTTTTCGATTCTGCCCGTCTTTAAAACCGAATTTATTTCATAAGCGGTACATCTTACCGCCGATGCATCAAGTGGCATATTACATCCTTCTCTCTTTTTTACACTTTTTCGTCATTTTTAGTATACATGATAAAAATTTTTAATGCAATAGTTCATTTTTTTGTTGACTTTTCACATATTTAGCTGTAGAATAATACTAATATATGGCACGGAGGTATTTAATGAGCAACCATAGCTTTGAAACAATGACCGATGAAGAAGTTGCACTTATTGCACAAAATGGCAACGATGAAGCATGTGATTACCTTCTCCGTAAGTACAAGAGCTTTGTTGCCATGAAGTCCTCCTCCTACTTTATAGCAGGCGGTGACAGGCACGATATTATCCAGGAAGGGCTCATAGGTCTTTTAAAAGCAATCAGGGTATATAACCCCGAGAAGGATGCATCCTTTAAATCCTTTGCTGATTTATGCATAACCCGCCAGATTATAAGTGCGGTAAAATCGGCATTAAGGCTTAAACACGCTCCGCTCAACACATATCTTTCTCTGGACAGGCCCTATAACGAAGAAAATTACGATACTTCCCTTATTGATATTATTGCCGCAGACGATACAAGTAATCCCGAAGCAATAGTTATCGGCAAAGAAAGTATGGAATTGGTTAACGTAAAGATGGAAGAGCTTCTTTCAGGTTTTGAATGTAAGGTTTTATCCCTGTATCTTACGGGCAAAAGCTATAATTCCATCGCCGCCATTTTAAACAAAGAGCCTAAGTCCATTGACAATGCCTTACAGCGCATCAAGAAAAAGTTCGAAAAGTTTTCTGACGAATTTTAAGGCATACCATTATTTTACCATATACCTTTACGTGGCGCAAGAGCCATGAGAGGTGAATAATATTTATTTTATCTAAGCAAGGAGATTAGAACCATGTACGAAGACAAGACATTAGTCTGCAAAGATTGTGGCAACGAATTCGTTTTCACAGCAGGCGAACAGGAATTCTATGCAGAAAAGGGCTTCCAGAACGAACCCCAGAGATGTAAGGAATGCAGAGTAGCAAAGAAGCAGTCCCTTAAGGAAAACAGAGAAATGTATACTGCTGTATGCGCATCCTGCGGCGGCGAAGCTAAGGTACCCTTCGTTCCCAAGAACGACAGACCTATTTACTGCAGCGAATGCTTTGCAAAAAACAAGTAATCTCCTTTTCTTAGAGGTCAGGTTATGAAAACAAATGAGCCGGGAGTTTATCTCCCGGCTTTTTTGATAAAAGAAGTGCGACTTGTCGCACTTCTTTTATCTTTTATATTCTTTTCCAGGTTCTCCTGTTGAATAAGATTAAAACAGGTAAAATCTCAAGTCTTCCCACAAGCATGGTAAAGCTTAAAATTATTTTTGAAAATACGCTGTAATTCAGATAAGACGAATAAGGTCCCACCGCTTCAAAGCCGGGGCCGATATTTGAAATACACGCCAATGCCGCAGAGAAGTTTGAAAAGAATCCATGACTAACCTCATGTGTCCCTGCATCGGATACAACCGTAATAATCTGCCCGTTAACAGAATCGAAGGCAAGAAGAAATACCACACCCAACAATATAAATAAGTACAGTGTAATAAATGCAAATACATCATTTATGGTTTTAGTATCCAGTGTTTTCCCTTCAAATTTCACCTTAGGAACATACCTGGGGTTAATAAGTGTTCTCACATTGATATAAGCGCCCTTCAACGCAATAACAATTCTCGACATCTTCATGCCGCCTGCAGTAGAGCCTGCCATCGCACCTATAAACATAATCACAACGAGGGTCGTTTTCCCAAGCATAGGCCAGAGGTTAAAGTCAGTTGTGGAATAACCTGTAGTTGTAATAATCGAAGCTACCTGAAAATAAGAATGCCTGAACGCCTCCTCCGCATTGTAAACCTGCCCAAAAGCCTCAAATTTCCCCATAAGGCTTAAGAATATAAATCCCACCGCACAGGCAATCATTATAAAATATGTCCTCAGCTCTTCGCTCTTTAAAACTTCCTTTATCTTGCCAATCAGTATAAGATAATAAAGTCCGAAGTTACAGCCAAACAAAACAAGGAAGGTTGCCATTACATACTGGGAAAAGGGATGAAACAGCTCCATGCTTCCGGGTATAAACCCAAATCCGCCCGTACCTGCACAGCCAAAGGTTGCAAGAAGACTGAAGAAGAACCTGTCATTTTCATATCCTGCAATAGGCTCATCAAGCATAAGCATAACAATCTCTAAAATTGTCAATCCAAGATATATAAGGTAAAGTATGCTAACTGTTGCCTTCATCTTTGAAGCAATCTTACCTACCTGCGGACCGGGGCTTTCTGCACGCAAAAGATGCATGGACGAGCCGTCATCGCTTTCGGGTATAAATATCAGAACAAAAACAAGAATACCCATGCCGCCAATCCAGTGGGAAAAGCTTCTCCAGAAAAGACCCGAATAAGAAACAGTTGTGATATCGGCAATTATACTTGCACCCGTTGTGGTAAAGCCTGACATTATTTCAAAGAAAGCATCCGCATAATTTGGTATATCTCCGTTTACGGTAAAAGGTATTGCACCAAAGAGTGCCATTACAATCCACGCCAATGCAGTGAGTGCAAACCCTTCCTTCTGATAAAGGTTATTCCTTTCAGGCTTCGGAAGCTGCAACAGTCCCCCCAGAACAACCAGAAGAACAACAGGCACCAGAAACGCCATCATATTTGTAAAACCTTCTTTATAGATAACACTTACAATCAGAGGTGCAATCATAAGAAGCCCCTCTAAAATCATAATCTTACCTAAAATTCCGCCTATTTTTTTATAATTCATACCCTCACCTTACTCAAATACGTCTGCCAGGTCGTCAAAGCTTTTATGTGTTGTTACAACAACCACATTGTCCCCAAGCTTTATACAATCGTCACCGTTGGGAATAACAACTTCATTTTTCCTGATAATACATGCAATAAGACAATTCTTTTTAATTCTCATTTCCTTCAAGGGCTTGTCATAAAAGCTACTCTGTTTTTTTGCTGCAAATTCCAGTGCTTCAACCTTATTGTTTACAAGCTGATACATATTAAGCACATTACTGCCCCTTGAATTCATAAGCGCACGGATATAGCCTGTAACACGGCTTGCCACAATATGCTTGGGAGAAACCTTGTTCCTGATATTAAGTTCATCGAGCATATCATACAAATCCTCACTCTTAATCAGAGTGATGGTCTTTTTCACATTCTTTTTATTGGCAAACATGGAAACAATCATGTTTTCTTCATCCGTATCGGTGAGCGCCACGAAAGCATCCATCGCCTCAATACCCTCTTCGATAAGAAGCTCGTGCTGTGCTCCGTCGCCTAAAATTACGGTAACCTTCGGCAACAGCTCTGCCAGCTCCTCCGCCTCGTAACGGTCATTTACAATCAGCTTAACTGCATATTTCTTGTTCGACAGGGAATCAGCAAGATAATACCCCACTCTTCCTCCGCCTACAATCATAATATTTTTAAGGGGTGACTTTACAAGGTTTACTTCATTTAAGAAATCGCCCAACGCCTTAGCCTCTGAGGTAAAGTGTATTTTATCTCCCTCTTCGATTACAAAATTACCTGAAGGAATAATAACCTCACCGCCTCGCTGAACTGCACAGATAAGCACCTTGGTCGAAAGACGTTTGCCGAGAGAAATTAATGTTTCGCCGATTAAAGAGCTGTCTTTTTCAACAACAATCTCCACAAGAGAAACCTTGCCCTTTGCAAAGCGTTCAATCTGTGCAACAGAAGGCAGGTTTATAAGGTTAAAAATTTCGTTTGCCGTCTCCCTTTCAGGGTTAACAACCATGGCAATGCCCAGCTCATCCTTCATAACCTCTATCTGACGGCGGTAACCGGGGTTTCTCACACGTGCCACCGTATTTTTTGCGCCAATCTTCTTTGCCACAAGGCAAGCTAAAATATTCAATTCATCACTTCTTGTCAGGGCAATAACCAAATCAGCATGCTTTACATTTGCCTCTTTCTGGATATCCATCGATGCACCGTTTCCGATAACGCCCGAAACATCATGCTTTTCAATAAGCTGTTCAACCTTTGCCTTGTCCTCGTCAATTATTGTGATGTCATGACCTTCACCTGACAGGCTTCTCAATATAATTCTGCCAATTCTGCCGAGACCGATAATAACTATTTCCATATCCTCGTCTCCAATACTTACAAATATTGTATACCTTCTTGATTTTATCACAAACACATTAATAAAATCAACTCATATCCTAAAATTTCCTGTCTGTGCATATAATATTTACACCAAAATATAAGGAAGTGTTATTATGTGCGGCATTGCAGGAATTGTCGACTATAAAAAAACTATTGACAAAGAGGATAAAAGCTTCAGAGAAATGCTTGATACCATGCACCACCGCGGTCCCGATGATGAGGGTATGTTTTTTCGGAAAAACGTCTGTCTTTTACACAAGCGTCTTTCTGTCATTGACCCCCGTCTTTCTTCTCAGCCAATGACAAAGGAGGAAAACGGCACAGTATACACCATAGTCTATAACGGTGAGCTTTATAATACGGAAGAGATTAAATCTGCCCTGCTCTGTCAGGGCTATAGCTTCACTACCAATGGCGATACCGAGGTTGTCCTTACCGCCTATATAGCTTACGGCGAAAAATGTCTTGACCTCTTCAACGGTATTTTTGCCTTTGCCCTGTGGGACAATTCCGCATCAAGCCTCTTTTTTGCCCGTGATGCCATGGGTGTAAAGCCTTTCTTTTATCATAACTCCCCATTCTTTTTCGCTTTTGCATCTACAGTCCCCACACTTCTTGCCCACAGTGCAATCCCTCATACAATTGATGATATATCAATAAGCGAAATGCTTCTTTTAGGTCCGGGCAGGTCAAAGGGCAATGCAATTTTCTCCGAAATCAAAGAGCTTCCTCCGGGCTTTTGCGGCACTTTTTCAAAAAACGGCTTAAGCATAAAGCAGTATTTCCGCCTTCAGGATAAACCCCACCCTCATAGCTTTAACGAAACCCTCTCTCACGTAAAATACCTCGTCAGGGATGCAATATTAAGACAGACCGTCTCAGATGTGCCCTTAGGCACATTCCTCTCAGGCGGACTGGATTCATCTCTGATATCCGCAATAGTAGCCCAATCCTATGAAGAGGCGGGCAAAACTCTTGATACCTTCTCCGTAACATATAAAAACCACTCACAGTATTTTAAATCAAGCCACTTCCAGCCGGACAGTGACGAAAAGTATATCGAAATAATGGTTAACCGCATAAAAAGCAACCACCACGAGGTAATCCTCGACACCGACACTGTTATTTCTTCACTCTATGACGTAATTGACGAAAAGGGACTCCCTGCCATGGCAGATGTGGACTCTTCTCTTCTTGCATTCTGTAAGGAAATCAAAAAGCACGTCACCGTTGCACTCTCAGGCGAATCCGCCGACGAAATTTTCGGCGGCTACCCCTGGTATCGTGACAAGGATATCCGTGACAGCTACGGTTTTCCCTGGGCACAGAATACATCCTATCGTATGGAATTTTTAAACCCCGCCATTAAAGACAGAATTTCATCCGATTACGTAAACAAATGCTATTGCGAAGCTTTAAGCGAGGTTTCTCTTGCCGATGGCTTATCTCCTACGGAAAAACGAATGCGCGAAATGTTTGTCCTTAACATCGACCACTTTATGCAGACCCTTCTTTTCAGGAAGGACAGCTGCAGTATGCACGCCTCTCTTGAGGTCCGTGTTCCCTTCTGTGACAGACGTATCTGCGAATATATGTATTCTGTCCCCTGGGAGTATAAAAACTACCAGAATCGTGAAAAAGGTCTTCTCCGCTACGCCTTTTCCGACACTCTTCCCGATGAAATCCTCTGGAGAAAGAAAAGTCCCTACCCCAAAACCCATAACCCCGAATATCTCTCTGCCCTTCGTGAAATCTTCTCAGCAATCTTAAAGGATAAAGATAATCCCCTCTGGGATATATTGAACATAGAAAAAGCAAAAACGCTTCTTGCCGAGGAAAAAAGTCAGCCCTGGTACGGTCAATTAATGACAACACCCCAGACAATAGCCTACTTTATACAGATAGAATACTGGCTCAGAAAATTTTCGGTAAGGAGTGTTTAAGGTGAAAAGAATAATCTTTCTTCTCATTTGCAGCATAACCATTCTATCCGTAGCAGTATTTGCCTCCACAGACTCCGAAAAAACAGTCTATATCACCTTTGACGACGGTCCCACCCATAACACACCCGTAATACTTGACACATTAAAAAAATATAATGCAAAGGCAACATTCTTTGTTCTTAATGACCGCATAACAGAAAACCCCGACCTTTTAAGACGTATAATTGCCGAGGGTCATTCAATAGGTCTGCACGGCTCAAGCCATGATGTTAATGTCATTTATTCCACCCCCTCCAAGCCATTGGAGGAAATGAACAAAGCAAACGAAAACCTGTATAATACCGTAGGCTTTAAAACCCGTCTTATCCGCACCCCCTACGGCAGTTATCCCTATATGAATTTAGAGCAGTACAAAATTCTGAAGGCGGCAAACTATAACCTGTGGGACTGGACAGTTGACCCCCGTGACGGGGTAGGCACACCGACAATTGACACAATGCTCAATCGCATTACAAATGATCTTAAGGGCAACGAAAACCCCATAGTCCTCCTTCACGACAGAAAATCCACCGCAAATAACTTAGATAGTATATTAAACTATTTTTCATCAAGAAATTATACCTTTGATGTTTTAACCGAAAAAACTGACCCTGTAAATTTTATGGAGCTTTACGGCCCCGCAAGGAATAAAAGCGGTTGAAATTTCAACCGCTTTTGTGTTATAGCTCCGCAAATGTGATATAAATCCTCCGGATTTGTGATATAAACGCCTTTGCGTTTGTTTTTCATACAATATTAATTACCGTTTTCTTTTGCTTTTCGGCATACTCTTTAAATTTTACCGCCCCTCCGAAAGAACGATTTACGTAAGTTATAACAAAATCCGCTTTTCCAACCATCCACTTATTTCTGTAATCAATCCCAAATCTCGGAGGCACAGTCTCAATGCCCTCGGGAACGATTGTGTTTTTATAATCCTTTGCCTTTTTCATAACTACCGCAGACAGTACAACATAAAACTTTATTTCATAAACCTTTTCCAACCTCAACAGTATTCTGTATACCATATTATCAAAATTTCCGTGCGTCCCCACATAAAAGGTATCAACCTCTTTTTCCTCAATCAGATTCAGAATAACCTCTTCCAGCTCCCTTTCAATACTATCAGATGCATCCGAATGCCCAAAAAATGCACATTTCATTTCGCCACCCCTTACCCGAATATGGTTAATGATATTGTATTTGTTTATTTTTGTTTTGTCAACCCGTATTCGGGTAATATCATCCTTATTCTCTTATATGATTATTTTAACCCGTTATTGGGTAATTTACTTATGTGAGGGAATCGGCTATGGAATATTCACAAATATTGATAGAAAGAATAAACTCATTATGCAAACAAAGAGGATTTTCAATCAACAAGCTTGCTACTATGAGCGGAGTAAAGCAGTCAACGCTTGACAATATCATGCGAGGACTTACAAAAAATCCTCGGCTAAAAACCTTGCACCGATTAGCTGTTGCATTTAATATGACAGTTTCCGAGTTGCTTGATTTTGACGAGCTGAATAATTATTCCTTTGAAGAGGAAGAGGACGAAGAGTAAAATCGGTCATAGCTTCACAGAATATAAATAGTATCATATATCAATTAAATAATATCAAAAAAAGCCACGGACAAGTCCGTGGCTTTTCACCTTAATTCCTAATTTCTAATTCCTAATTATTTAAGCGTTGTTTCAAGCTGTACGCCCTTGCCGTAGCCAACAACTTCAAATACATTAACCCAGTTGTTTTCACTGTTCTTGTAGCCGTGGAATTTTACGTATCTTACATCCTTACCGCAATCAAGAATATTCCATTCTGCAGTGTTAAGGCTGTCACCGGAGAATATCTTTTCAAAGTTAACTCCGTCAGCGGATACATAAAGGTCAAAGGTTGTACTTCTTAATCCGCTTGAACCTCTCCAGATGCAAAGACCAAGCTTTTCCATATATTTCACTTCGCCGAAGTCAACTGTTAATTCAGCTTCCTTATCACTGCCCCAACGTGTTTCTGTATTCATGTCAACGCTCATGTGAATACCGTTAAAGCTTTCAGGCTCATGTGTTGCAGTAGCGGAAACAGGCTTAATAAGAGCCTTATCCTTCAATTCTGCAGGAAGACCGCAAAGATCCTTGAACACAGGGTTCTTTTCAGGTCTTACACCTGTTGCAAGAGTATCGGAAAGCATCTTTTCCATTGCTTCTTCGCAATCCATAAACACGTCGTTCTTATAACCTACGATAATCATCTTGTAGTTATCGTTGTAGTAAACAATCTTGCCAAGTGCTTCTGCTATAGCACGGAGAGGCACCATTGTTCTGTCGTTGATAAGGCTTGCAGGTGCATCAAGAGGAACGCTTACGCCGTCAACAACCATGGATGCTGCGCCAATCTTAACAGCAATTTCAGTTGCACCCTTTGTGATTGTAACTGTCTGTGTTGCACCGTCCCAGTTAACTTCACAGCCAACGCCTTCAGAAATAACTCTGACAGGAACGAGAGTTCTGTCATTTACAATAACAGGTGCTGCGTCGACAGGCTTAACATTACCCTCTGTGAATGCATAGGGAGAGTTAATCTTCAAGCCAACCATACCGCTCATTCTTCTCTGCAGGTAGGGGTAGAAGTAACCCTGCATACCGCCAACGTAACGAGCCATTTCACAGCCCGCAAGTAATGTTGCACCTACTGCGAAATCCTGTGTATTGTTCTTTGTTGCAGCACTGCCTGCTCTTGCACCAACAGGCTGAACATAGCCAACTCTTCCGTTTTCGTGAAGAGCAACCTTTGTAAGGTAATTCCAGCCTGCAATAGCTGTGTCCTTATATTCATTTTCGTCAAGGATACCTGCATTGATACCCCAGAGGAAGCCGTATGTGAAGAATGCTGTACCGCTTGTTTCGTAACCAAGGGGGTTCTCATTGGAGCAGGAGTAGTTATGTGCAAGAACGCTCTGTGTCCAGAAGCCGTTGCCGTCATCGTCAAACTTCTGGCAAGCCTTAAGTGCCTTTGCCATACCTACGAATGCATCCATGAAGTCTTTTCTGTGTTCCCAGTTGTCGGGAGTATCCTGCAATACCTTTGCCAATGCCGCAAATACCCAGCCGTTACCTCTTGCCCAGAAGTTCTTTGTTGTTTCACTGCCCGGGATGGGGTTCTTGGGGTATACATATTCAGCATCACGATAGAAAAGTCCTGTATAAGTAGCAGGGTCGGAGTATTGTGCACCGCCCTTAAGAGATGCGCTTGTTGTATAGCCTTCAGCACTTGTGGGGATACCGCCGGGGCCGTCATACATCAACTCACGTGCAAACTTGTAGTATTCATAAAGTTTGTCAAGGTATAAATCATTACCTGTAATGTTATGAAGCTTTACCATAGCGGGCATAACCATGTAAAGACCGTCAGCCCACCACCAGAAGCCGTCCTCAGACTTACTCATCTGGTATTCCATAACTTCTCTTGCTCTTGCAATCTTCTTGGGATCCTTTACTTCGTCAAAAACGTAAAGGTCAGCATAAGTATGGAAGCATGTCTGCCAGTCGCCGAAAAGTGCGCCTGTGCCGTTCTGGTCACCGGTATAACCCCATGTCCAGCGGTTCTTGTCACCCTGGTTGTAGTTACCCATCCAGCGGTTAGCCGATGCCCACTTAACAGAATAATCACGGTATTCTTCAATACCTGTCAAAGCATAAGCTTCCATATTACCTGTGTTGTAAGCGCCTCTTTCCCAGAAGGAGGAACCAACAGAGTTCTTATGCTCACTAATCCAGTAATCGTTAACCAATTCAACTGTTGCGATTACATCCTTGTACTCAGGCGCTGTATATCCGGCTGCCTGTACCTGAGGCACCATCATTACAGAAGCTAAAACTGCAACTGTAAGTGCCAATGCGAGAAATCTTTTCATTTTCCCATCTCTCCTTTTTCTTTTTTATATCAAACCTTATCAGCAAGGTCCAATACTAATTTTTCTGTCTTTTCCCAACCAAGACAGGGGTCAGTAATACTCTTGCCGTAAATACCTTCTTCAACTTTCTGGCTTCCGTCTTCAAGGTAGCTTTCAATCATCAGACCCTTGACAAATCTCTTCATTTCGTCATTTGTATTACGGCTGTGCATAATTTCCTTCGCTATTCTTATCTGTTCAAGATACTTCTTTCCGGAGTTTGCATGGTTCGTATCAATAACAACGCCCATGTTTTCAACGTCCTTCTTCTGATACATTTCATGTAAAAGAGCCAAGTCCTCATAGTGGTAGTTGGGGTGGCTTGCACCCTGCTTATTAACATAACCTCTGAGTATAGCGTGTGCGTAAGGATTCCCCTCTGTTTCAACCTCCCAGCCACGGTATACAAACATATGGCTTCTCTGTGCCGCAACGATAGAGTTAAGCATAACAGAGTAGTCGCCCGCTGTGGGGTTTTTCATACCAACGGGAAGGTCAATACCGCTTGATACAAGGCGATGCTGCTGATTTTCAACACTTCTTGCACCTATTGCAACATAGCCTAAAACATCGGAAAGGTAGCGGTAATTTTCAGGATAGAGCATTTCATCTGCACAGGTAAAGCCTGTCTCTTCAATAGCTCTTGTATGTAACCTTCTTATTGACAATAATCCCTCGTATAAATCAGGCTTCTTTGTGGGGTCAGGCTGAGATGCCATACCCTTGTACCCTTCGCCCGTAGTACGGGGCTTGTTAGTGTAAATACGGGGGATGATAAGGATTTTTTCCTCTACCTTTTCCTGTAAATCCTTTAAACGGTACATATATTCCATTACCGCATCCTCCCTGTCTGCACTGCAGGGACCGATGATAAGAGCGAACTTGTCGCTTTCGCCTGAAAATACTGCTTTTATTTCATCATTTCTCTTCTGTATTGTTTCTGCCACCTTTAAGCTCACAGGATATTTTTCCTTCATATCCATAGGAAGGGGCAGCTTTCTTATAAAATTCATGCTCATTTTAATCAAATCCTTTTTACTTTATCTCTATAACCGTAACACCTAAGTCACCTTCGCCAAAGTTACCCGCCCTGAAGCTCTTTGCATGATGGTGTCTTCTTAAAAATTCCCATATAGCACTCCTCAGCGCACCTGTGCCCTTGCCGTGTATAATTCTCACCGTATCAAGACCTGATAAGGTGGCATCGTCAAGATACTTGTCAAGCTCAATCAATGCCTCGTCAACCAATAAACCGCGAAGGTCCAGCTCGCTCTTAACATGCATTGACTTACCTGTGGATATCTTCAAGCCTGCGCCCTTCTTCTTTTCTTCCTTCTTTTCCTTTGCAAGGCGCAATGCGCTTATATGCACATTTATCTTTAAAATACCTACCTGCACAGTAAGGTTGCCGTTTTTATCAGGAATGGTAAGCACATTACCTGTCTGATTCATGCTTGTAACCTCAACCGCCTGCCCCAAAAGAAGCTTCTTGGGGTCAATGGGGGGATTATCCTTTTTAAACACATTTTCGCTGAGCTTATCCTCAACCTCACCAAGACCCTTTTTAAGTCTCTGTCTCTTTTCGTCAAGGATGTGGGCATCCTTTGCGCCCTTTCGCATTTCCTTTATGATTTCGTCAGCCTCTTTCTTGGCTCTTTCGTAAATGCGCTTTGCATCCTCACGGGCATCACGAAGTATTTTTTCCTTCTGCTTTTCGATGGAGGCAATTTCCTTCTCGGCTTTTAATTTCGCCTTTTCACTTTCTACTCTTGCCTCTTCTGCCTTTTCAGCATCTATCTCAGCTGTACGCCTTGTTTCTTCCAAGGAGGAAATAACATCTTCAAACTTAGTTGATTCTCCGTCAATCAGATCCTTCGCCCTTGTGATAATTCCATCCTCAAGACCCAGTCTCTTTGATATGGCAAAGGCATTACTCTTGCCGGGCACACCTATAAGAAGCCGGTATGTGGGACGGAGCGTTGCAACGTCAAATTCACATGCCGCATTTTCAACCCTGTCGCTCTCTAAGGCATAAAGCTTAATTTCGCTGTAGTGAGTGGTTGCCGCACATTTTGCGCCCATATCCTTGACCCTCTCTAAGATAGAAACTGCCAACGCAGCACCTTCCACAGGGTCAGTACCTGCACCCAATTCATCAAAAAGCACCAGAGAGGAATAATTTGCCTCTTTAAGTATGCGCACAATATTTACCATGTGTGCCGAGAAGGTAGAGAGTGACTGTTCAATACTTTGCTCGTCACCGATATCTGCAAAAACATTTTCAAATACGGATATTACGCTCCCCTGCATTGCAGGTATATGCAATCCCGCCTGTGCCATAAGGGTAAGAAGACCCAAGGTCTTTAACGCAACCGTCTTACCGCCCGTATTAGGGCCCGTAATAACCAAAGTGTCAAATTTTTCACCTAAATATATGTCCGTAGGCACAACGGTTTTCTGGTCCAGAAGGGGATGTCTGCCCTTTTTTATGTCTATAATGCCGTCATCGTTTATAACCGGCTCAACGCCCCGCATTCTTGTGCTTAATCTGCCCTTTGCAAAGGCAAAGTCAAAGTTTGTGATAATATCACAGTCACGCTTTAACCCCTCTGCATCCTCTGCAATAAGAGACGAAAAATACAAAAGTATTTTTTCAATCTCCTCCTTTTCCTGCAGATGACATTCCCTGATTTTGTTGTTAATCTCCACAACTGCCATAGGCTCCACGAAAATCGTAGCACCCGAGGCGGAGGAATCATGTACAATACCCGGCACACTTGCTCTGTTTTCGCTCTTAACAGGCACAACAAACCTGTCATTACGCATGGTAACTATAGCATCCTGCAGAGCCTGAGCATACTTGGGGCTTTTAATCATATTGTTAAGAGTATCCCTTATCTGCGCCTCATAGCTTTTAACCTTGCGCCTTATGTTGTAAAGGGTCTGGCTTGCATCGTCTGCAATCTCTTCTTCCGAGATAATTGCAGATATAATCCTGGCAGATGTCCTTTTATCCACAAAAAGACCTCTTGTAACAGCTGCTGTAGCAGGGTAATTTTCTTCAAAATTTTCCTCATCAATATAATTTGATATTTCGTATGCAACCCTTAACACATGGGCGCAGTTCAACAATTCGCGGGCAGAAAGTGTTCCTCCTGCCACAGCGCGCATAACACTGCCCTTCACATCACCAACAGGCGACAGAGGCGGTGTGCCCTTTTTAATAATAAGGCTTTCCGCTTCGCTTGTCTCACGGAGCTTTTTTTCAATCTGATACTTATCGCATTCAGGCAAAAGGCTCTCACAAAGGCTCTTACCCGAATGCGTGACAGCCTCTTTTACAAGCATATTTTTAATTTTATCAAATTCAAGTACGTTTAACGATTTTCTGTCCATAACTAATTACTACCTTACTAAAAACCACAATACGGGACAGTGGGTGACAGATGCTCGCAAGCATCCTTTTATTCATCGCCTCCCGATGAATAAAAGCCGCCCTGTCCCTGTTCCTTCAACTACCTTATCAAAGTACGTTCAGATTATTATAACATTTTATTTTCTGTTTGTAAAGCCACCATATATCTCTTTTGCCCCGAAAAATGTCAGAAATGCACCGAAAAGCTTTCCTAAAAGAGCTCCGTCAATCTTCTGAGCCAGAAAAGCACCCAAAAGTGCACAAGGCACCCCCGACAGAAGTATAAATGCGCTTTTTTTAAATTCGATATTTTTATTTTTTGCATGGATAAAAATCGCAATCAGTGCCGTAGGTATAAAATACCACAGATTTATTGCCTGTGCCACCCTTTGAGGCATAAGAAGAAAAAACACCAAAGCAGGTATCAGAAGCATCCCTCCGCCGATTCCCATGCCCGATATAATTCCCGATAAAAATCCCGCTATTATACTGATCATAAAATCATCCTCAATCCCGAAATCATCATGACAACGCCAAATAAAATCTGCAGCTTGAACTTCGGTATGCGCCTTAAAAATTTAGCCCCTATAATGCTTCCCAAAGCACCGCCGATTGAACAGTATAACACTACAGTAAAATTCACAGGCGAATTCCGATACATAAAAAGCGATGCACATGATAAGGGCAGTATAATACTGAGTGCTGTCGCATGAGCCTTTTTATCCTCCACTTCAAGAAATTTTTTAAGCACATATACTGCCACAACGCCACCGCCTGAGCCAAAAAATCCGTTTACAAAGCCTATTGGTATGCCCATTAAAATATTTTTCATCTTTTTCATGCATCTATTATGCCCATTGACACCAAAAACTATTTAATATATAATTTTTTGCAAGGGGTGAGACAAAATGGAAGCTTTAGATATTAAAAAAAGCTGTTGCTTTACGGGCCACCGACCCGAAAAATTAAGCATGAGCGAAAAAGAAGTCAAAGCTCTTTTGTGCCACGGCATACAAAGGGCGATTGATAGGGGTTACCGCATTTTTATAACAGGCATGGCAAAGGGCGTTGACACCTGGGCAGGCGAAATGGTTATGGAATTTAAAAATATCTACCCCGACATAAAGCTTGTATGTGCGATTCCGTATCCGACTTTTGCAAAAGGCAGCACATCTGAGGAAAAGCTCATTCGTCAGAAAATGCTGGATACCGCCTCAATTGTCCATATATCCTCCCCGACGTACTCCCCTTTTTCTTTCCAGAGCCGTAATATGTGGATGGTTGATAATTCCTCTCTCGTTATAGCCTTTTTCACAGGTGAACCGGGCGGTACACGTAACACAATAAACTACGCCAAATCCCAAAACCGGGAAATAATGAATCTGATAAATTAAAACACCGCGGAGACTTTCCGCGGTGTTTGAGCGTGTCGATAAAGCGTTATCGACACGCGACCTCAAAGGCGGGCTAACGCCCTTCGGCACTTTGAGGTCTGAATTTTATAAGGAATAAAGTGACGATTTCTCGTGCAAGACTCCCTATGGGAGCCCTAAAATCGCCACTTTCGGAGGGGCGAATGCGATTAACCCCTCCGATTTTATACGGAAACTCTTTGTTTCCGCACCTTCAGCTGTTGTGCAGAAATTTTAGGTTTTTTGACAGTCAAAAACACCGCGGAAATTGTCCGCGGTGTTTTTTCCTTAATTCCTAATTCCTCATTCCTGACTCCTAATTGTTAATCCCCATCAGCTTATCCAAAGCACTTCTGTGCGCCCTCATATATGTGCTTCTTTCATAGCAAAAACGGGTATATTCAGGGTCCGTCTGCAAAAGGTCCATAAGCTGCCCCCATCTTAAGCCCTCAATATAAAGCTTAAGTATAATGATATGCTCCAACGGTGTAAGGTCGGGAGCAATCTTATCAAGCGCCTCCTCAACCTCTAAGGTGGACTCCTCAATCTGATTTAAAAGAGCCTCTGTCACACGAAGTCTTTCTTTCTTTATTTCAAGAAGACTTGTCACCTTATCACTTGTCACGCACTTTCTCTCCGCTCTTTCCATCCTTCTTTCAAGCTCATCAATCTCATCACGGAGCTTTCTCAATCTCACCTCTGTTTCCTTTTTAACAATAAGCATCCCCGGATACTTTTTCATCTTTTCTGCCGTCATATGTATTCTCCTTTCAAATTTTTACATATTATCATTTGATGTGATAATCTTAACACGGTTTTTCTCGAATGTCAATGATATTTAATGATTTTTTAGTGGTTTTTAGTGTCAAAGGTATTGACATTATCATTTATTATGATATAATTATGTCGTAATATGACAGTATTTGATATTAAAGAACGATAAATGGTACAGGGAGGCGTAATAATGTTCGGCGAAAAATTAAAGGAATTAAGAAAACAGGCAAATATATCACAGGCTCAGCTTGCCTCCATGCTAAATGTAGGTCAGTCCACAATCGCAATGTGGGAAAAGGGCAAAAACCGTCCCGAATATTCAAGCCTTTTAAAAATTTCCGAAATTTTCTCCGTAGGCACCGATTTCCTCACAGGTCAGAGCAGTAAAACCGCCCATAGCATTCCTGTTCTCGGCTATGTAAGGGCAGGCGTCCCCACCGAAGCAGTCGAAGAGGTTATAGATTACGAAGATTTAGTTTTGCCCGAAAAAGAAGTAAAAAGCTTTTTCGCCCTCCGCATCAAGGGCGACAGTATGGCACCGAGGATGATGGAAGGTGATACGGTAATTGTAAAAAAGCAGGCTGAATTTACAAGCGGCGACATCTGTGTTGCCATGGTAGGAAGCTCGGATGCCACAGTAAAAAAAATAATAAAAAAAGACACAGGTATAATTCTTATGCCTTTAAACAGTAATTACGACCCTTTGTTCTTCACACCTGATGAGGTTGAATCTGCCCCTGTCACCATCATCGGCAAAGTAGTCGAGTTAAGAGCAAAAATATAAGAGAGCATTTCTGCTCTCTTATATTTTTTATTGATTTATCGGCTTCATATGTGTTTCGCCGTTTAAGTACTTCAATTTTGCCTCAGTCGCTCTCTTCATAATAGCCTTCAATGTATCATAATCCTCAGCCTTTATTGCATCCTCAATCCTCTCAAGGCTTCCCTTCAATTCGTCTATAAGAATACAAAGGGCATCCTTGTTTTCAATAAACAGCTCACTCCACAAAACCTCGTTTATAACTGCAACCCTCGTACAGTCACGAAGGGAGCCTGCCGCAAAGCTTGATGCAATTTCAATATGCTTGTTGTCGCAAAGGGCAACTGCAATAACATGCATCAGCTGACTTGTGTATGCAATCATCTCGTCATGGTCATGGGGCGAAATGCGGACAATCTTTTTAGCACCTATGTATTCTGCAATCCTTTCAACCTCTCTTATTGCCTT
>JAFYPR010000068.1 GCA_017547445.1 Clostridia bacterium | reverse complement strand
GCTTGTAGATGTTATAGGACTTGTGCTGACAATAAAACGGCTTGTAAAAATATATCGCAAGTGGTAAAAGCGAGAAAAAAGAAAGGAAAAGAGATATGAACTACATTATGTTAAATGGTCAGAGAGTTGACCTTACAGAGGAACAGGTAAAGGAAATCAGAAAGAGCTTCGGAATAACGGATAAGAAGCTTAAGGATGTTAAGGTAGGTGAGCTTTGTAAGCTTGGCCCGTTTGAGTTTATTGTACTCGACCGTTCTGAAGAAACAACGGCGGTTATCCTGAAGGAAGCTTTGCCCGGCGGAGCAAAATTCGGCAAGAACAACAATTACAACGGCTCCAATGTGGACAAGTTGTGTAACGAGTTTGCAGAAAAACTCGCTGCCATTATAGGCAAAGAAAATATTGTTGAGCATACGGTTGACCTTACAAGTGACGATGGCTTGAAGGACTACGGCAAGGTAAAGAGAAAGGCAAACCTTCTTACAACAACCTTTTACCGCCGTTATGTACATATTCTTGATAAATTCAAGCTTAAGACTTGGTGGTGGCTTGCAACTCCTTACAGCACACCTACACACGAAGATGCATCCTGGATTAAGTGTGTTTCGCCCCGTGGCGGTATCGACAACAATTGCTACTACGACAATAGCGGCGTTCGCCCGTTTTGCATCTTAAAATCTGATATCTTTGTATCTTAAAAATTTTATAAATAGAGAGGAACCGAGTAGCGACCGCCGCCAGTGGCGGATGAAGGAAGCACGGAGGGCTGTGCTGCAACACAATGAAACGAGCCATCGTGATAGTGGCAAAGTTGAATTGATGTTGCAAACGAAGTTCCTTATAGAGGGAAACAAACTGTTTCCCTCTATCCCCACGGAGTGGGATAAAAAATAATAATTAAAATATAGGAGGTAATTTTTATGTTTAAGACAGTTGAACGTGGACAGACAATCAATGTTGCGGGGTATGAGCTTATATGCTTCCCTCGTGAGGATGGCAGTGTGGATGTGGTGGCGAAGGACCTCATTTTCAGTTATGAACAGTTTGGTAAGAAAAATAACAACCTTGCGGAGAGCTTGGTATTGAAGAAACTTCAGGAGGAGTTTCTTCCGAAGATTGCAGAGGCTGTGGGAGAAAAAAATATCCTTGAATTTGAAACAGACTTGAGGACGCTTGACGGCTTAAGACCGTATCAGAACCTGGTATCGAAGGTAAGCTTACCGACACTCGATTTTTACCGTGACAACGTGGATGTGTTTGATGAGCACAAGGTAAACAGTTGGTGGTGGCTTGCAACACCCGATACGGCACAACCTCATTATGACCCGATTTGGGTACGTTGTGTTTCGCCCCGTGGCGGTATCTTCAACGGTAACTGCCACCTCAATAACGGCGTTCGCCCGTTTTTACGCTTTTCATCTTTTATCTTTGTATCTGATGAGGGGTAAAGTAAATGGCTGACGATAACATGAAAGTCATTGTAAAGGCAAAAGAGCTTATGGCACACACGTTTACACTGACAACCAATGAAAAACGGTATCCGAAGAAATTCAGGCACTCACTTGTTGACCGAATGCAGTTGAGGAGTATGGATATTTACGAAATACTTCTTGAGGCGAACCGGACAGACAACAAGGCACGATGCCGGGAGAGGTGCGAACTGATAACGAAAGCTATCATGCGGTGTGACAATTTACTCAGTTACATAGAGTTGTCGATGAACATAAAGCTGTTGAGTGAAAATTCAGCTAAGTATTGGTCGAAGCTTGTGTGTGATGTGAAGTATATGGCACTTGCCTGGCGCAAGAAGGAACAGAGCAGTTATTAAATTAAACAGGTTGTACGTTGTATTTTTCTTTTTGTGTTTCGCCCCGTGGCAATATCAACAACAATAACTACAACAACAATAACGGCGTTCGCCCGTACTGGTGGACAGCTCGACAGAGTAAGCAAATGCTGAAATCAATGCACCACACCAAAAGAACGTGCAACCTTTCTGCAGTTATGCTGCGGATAAACAAAGAGGAGTTATGCTGTATGACCGACTTTGAAAAGGTTATAGACTTTGAGAATATGTACAAGGCTTATAGGAGAGCCAAGTGTGGAAAAGGCAATAAGAAAAGTGCTGCACGGTTTTCTGCATCAGCTTTAGACGGCGTGCATCTTCTGATAGAACAGCTGAGAAATAAGACTTACAGGGTATCAGAGTACACGGAGTTTAAAGTGTATGAGCCGAAGGAACGTATTATAAAAACAACGCCTTTCAAGGACAAGGTCGTACAGCATAGCTTATGTGATAATGTGATACTCTGTAAGCTGCAGGAGGTATTTATATGCGATAACTGTGCCGGGCAGAAAGGAAAAGGTACACTCTTCGGTCTTGACCGTTTGAGTGTGCAGATGAAAGAGTTCTGGAAGAAGTACCGACATGACGGTTACATATTAAAGTGTGATGTTACAAAGTTCTTTTACAGCATCCCTCACGAAAAGCTGAAGGATGTTGTAAATTACCACTTCTCACATGACCAAGACATATGTTGGCTATGTGATTTGTTTATTGACAGCACGGAAGGGTTTGGGATACCGCTCGGTAATCAGATTAACCAGGGCTTTGCGCTGTTGTATTTAGACGGTATGGACCATTTTATAAAAGGCGAGCTGGGAATTGAGTATTACGGCAGATATATGGATGATTTTTACTTGATACACCCCGACAAGGAATATTTGAAATACTGCCTTGAAGTGCTGACAGAGTTCCTCGGAACGCTGGATTTGACCTTTAATGGTAAGACACAGATAATGCCCTTTAAGAATGGTGTGAATTATCTTGGGTTTCATACGTATGTGACAGAAAACGGGAAGGTAATACGGAAGCTGAAGAACCAGAACAAGCGGAATGCTCAGAAGAAGTTCGTGCTGATGGCGAGGCTTGTCCGGGAGGGGAAGCTTTCACAGGAGAAGTTTGATGCTTCCTATGGTGCGTGGAAAAACCATGTATCACATGGGAATTGTTATAGGCTTGGCAAGCGGATGGATGAGAAGATAAATCAAGTGTTGAATGCAGAATGTAGAGTGCAGAGTTGAGGAGGGCAAAGTGACGAAAAAGTGGCTTATTAAATTGAAAAACTTTTATTATAAGTATTTGAAATCCCATTGCCCGGACTGTGATGGGATTATGGATAGCGTGTATTACGACAGTAAAATAGAAAAGCTTGTGTATAAGTGTCGAGACTGCGGAAAGGAGTGGGTGTAATGGCAACATCTTGGAAATCACAGCAAGGCAATGGCGAATATTCTTTGCAGTTTGAAACCGACAGCAAAGAAAAATATAAACTCGTTGAAAAAGCCGCACAAATGGCGGTGGACGGAAAGACGGTAGATGATGTTGTGGAAGTGAAGCACGGAGAATGGAAAGACAGGTATAACATATACGAGATAGAAGCCGACCACCTGCTTGCCAATGGTGTAATTGCACCGCCTTGCAAGGTGGGAGATACGGTGTATCAGACTGACGGTGTGAGGGTGTATGAAAGCACGGTTAAGACGGTGTTATTCGTCACAGACGGAATTGCCTTTGATGAAAGTGCTATCGGTAGTTCGGTATTCCTCAAAAGAGAAGAAGCAGCGTTGAAAGGCGGTGTCTTGTAAATATGAACCATTGTGATTGTTGCGGGTATTATGACGAGTGCGAACTGGCAGGGGATATAAATTTCTGCGAAGAGTGCCGAGAATACCCTGAATGCAGGATATGTGTTGTGTCCTGCAAGGCGGGACATGATATTGAGTGCAACAATGGGTTTGAACCAAAGGGCGATTATTGTAGTGAAGACGAGGAAGAGGATGAGTGGGAATGAAAGGAAGTAAAGAAATGAAGAAATTATTTATCAGCTGTCCGATGAAAGGCAGAACAGATGAAAACATTAAGAAGACCATGGAAAAGATGCACAAGATTGCGGAGATTACTTTTGGCGAGGAGCTGGAGGTAATTAATTCGTTTATTGTGGCTGAAGCTCCGGAAAGAAAGAATCCGCCTGTGTGGTACCTGGGCAGAAGCATATTGCTTATGAGCGAAGCGGATTATTTTGTTGGGATTGGATATGGTTCGGACTTTTATCACGGCTGTGGGATTGAATCGAGGGTTGCACAGATGTACGGTATTAAAAGCATGAGGGTTGATATGGAAGCGTTGATGCCTGATGCTGTGGAGATTGAGCAGCGTTGGTGGAATAGGGATGAGCGTACCCCTTTCGAAGCTGAAATTATTGAAAAGCTGAAAGAGCTTTGCGAAGGTGAAACGCCTGCAGAATTGCCTCCGGGAGAGATTGTTTGTGATGAGATTGAAGAAGAAAACAATCCCTCAGTCAGCGAAGCTGACAGCTCCCTTTGCACAAAGGAGCCTGGGGTGGAGGTTGAAAATGAAGAAGTGGATTAAGGTCAAGTTCGTTTTTAATGCTGACAAGGACGGCTTGGCAATAAAACATAGCTGCAGCAGAAGCGGTTTGCATCCGAAGTTGTATATGGTGGCGGTAATGGGCTGGCTGAGTGTGCTGGTTGAAGGCCTGGCGAAGACCGGGGATATGAGCAAGGCAGAAATATGTGATGCGGTTATAAGTTTTTTGGAAGATGTGAAAGAAGGAAAGAGGGAGAGCAAAGATGATTAAGATTGAAGTAAAAGGCACGTCTTGTAATACTGAGAGACAGGGGACATTCACAGAGGTGATGACAGAGCTGACTTTGTCGGTTGCGTGCATGTTGAAAAACATAGCAAAAGAGGCAAATATGCCACTTGGGGTAGTGAGAGAAAGTTTTATGGCGGCATTTGTAATGGCGTCAGGAAAGGAGGATGAGTATGACATTAAAGGAAAAGCTTCAGAAGGAGCATCCGGAATTGGACATTGACAGAGAAACGGAAGAAAAATGCCCGTGTGATTTTAATCTTATGGATGATCCAGAAAAGGACGAAACGGGAATGTGTGCTATATCCTGCGAGGATTGCTGGGCAAGGAAGGTGGAAGCGGAAGATACAAGTAATTGCGACACTCCCTCAGTCAGCGAAGTTGACAGCTCCCTCGGGGAGGGAGCCAATGCGCCTGTTATAAGGATGATTGAGGTGGATAAGATACATCCGCATCCGGACAATCCGAGAAAGGATTTGGGGGACCTTAGTGAGCTTGTTGATAGCATAAAGGAACAGGGAATTATGCAGAACCTGACTGTTGTGCCGGGAAGCTACGGCTATACGGTGGTTATAGGACACAGAAGATTGGCGGCGGCAAAAATGGCAGGGCTGAAGGAAGTGCCTTGTGTTGTGCGTGCCATGAGCGAGAAGGAACAGCTTGCTGTTATGCTAAGTGAAAATATGCAGCGAAACGATTTAACCATTGTGGAGCAGGCGGGCGGAATCCAGATGATGCTTGATTTGGGTGATACGGTGAGTGACGTATCGAGGCAGACCGGCTTGAGCGAAAGTACGGTAAGGCGAAGAAAAAATCTGATGAAGATTGCAAGTGTTGACAAGCTTAAGGAAGCGGAAATGAAGGGAGCAACACTTGCCGATTATGAGAAGCTTTTGGAGATTAAGGATGAGGCGAAGCGTGAAAAGGTGCTTGAAAGCATCGGCACAAACAACTTTGCATGGGAATTAAGACGTGCTATTGATGCTGAGAAGGATGCAGAGAAAATAAAAATTTTGAAACAGTATATGGATGCGCAGGCAACCGAGATTGGTGCCGATGAGGTGGCAGAAGATATGCGGCAGGTTACTTCATTGTATACATGGCAGAGTCAGGAAGATTTCAGCAAGCCTCTGGAAGGAGACGGACGGGAACTTTTCTATTACTATAATGGTAGTAATACTTTTACTGTTTACAGAAGATTGACCGAAGAAGAGATTGAGGAGAAAAACCTTGAAGAATTAGAAGAAGAGCGCGAGGAGACTAAAATCAGAGAGAGAAGAGATAAGCTTCAGGAACTTTGGGGTGGAATGAAACAAATGAGAAGCGATTTCTTTGCGGGTTATGAATTTAAGCAGGAGCATCTTGCAGTAATTGCACCCATCCTGTTAACAGATGAGCCAACATACAGAAGTATGTGGTGTGATGTTAAGAGCGTTTTGGGCGACAGGATACAGGATGTAAGTGATGAAAGGGCTGTGGAAATATACAATGGAGAAATGGTCTTAAACCTTTTGGCAGTAAAGGCTTATGTAAAACTTAAGAGAAATGCTTCGAGTGCGTACAATTATTATGATGCCGAGTATGAGAAGAACGAAGGAATGGAAAAAGTGTATGCATTTTTAGTGAAACTTGGGTATGTAATGAGTGACGAGGAGAAAGCACTGCTTGACGGAAGCCATGAAGTTTATAAAAACTGATAGGATTTTTCGCGGGATGCAAGAAAGAGTGTTATTTTGGAAATAGAAGTGTGATGGCATGAGTTGTAAAGATAATTGTCCGTATTTGGTGACAGTACATAAATATGAGGATTTAAAAAAGGCATATTGCAGGAAATGCGGGCTGTGGTTGAAGATACGTGTGGATAAAAGTATTAAGAGAGGCAAGAAGTGCAGTGAAAATTAAAAAAGGTTATTGCGTATTGTGCGGCAAGAGATTTGCGCAGTCAGGACGGAGACTTTTCAGGTGCCCTGACTGCAGAGATTTGAATGCCGCTAAATTAGGGATTGAGAAGAGATTTTGTTTTGCCTGTGGAAAAGAATTTAATCAGATTGAGAGAAACGAGCATTTTTGCAGTGCAGAATGCAAGAAACAGGGAAACAGGAAAGCAAGAGAAGAGACCGTGTATGAACAGCGGGCGAGGATTTCAAAAGAAGCTTGGGACAAAGAGAAAATGAGCTACGGACAGTATGTGGCTAAGCACAATCTTTGATTGTGCTTAGCCAGCGATATAAATCCTTGAGGATTTGTGATATTCCCCTTCGGGGAGCGATATGTGCCTTTCACGCGATATGCCTGCGGGCGTGTGTGGATTCATATCATATCGCATGTGAATGTAATGAGCATATATCGCATCGGAGCAGAGTGGAGATATATCGAATTTGCCAAAGGCAAATATATCGCATTTGAGGTGAGAGTATGGCCATCAAAAAATATAAAAGAAGAATATACTCGGGTTGTGTGTTGGATGTTGAAGTTTACGCCGTGAATGAAGGCGTGAAGGATGCAAGCGACATTCAGAGAAAGCTCTCTCGTCCTCGTACTGATGAGGAAAAACGTATTGCCAACGAGAGGCAGAGCCGAAAGAGATTTATCGGGAATGTAAATGCTACATTCCAGTACGGAGGTTTATATGTAACACTCACATATGACGACAAGCATTTGCCGAAGGACTATAAGGAAGCTGAAGCGGAATTAAAAAAGTTTATACGAAAGATAAGATATAAGTTTAAGAATGCAAAGATAATGGCGGTAACGGGTTATGGCAGAAAAAGCGGCAGACTTCATCATCATCTTATTATAGACGGTGTGTGGGAGAATTACATAATAGATAAGTGGAAGAATGGTACGACAATGAGAATAGAGAGGCTTCGTGCTCACAACCTTTATAACGGTGTTGACCACGGCCGAGATTACACATCTCTTGCCAATTACCTCTTTGACCATGCAATTGAAGTAAAAGGCAAGAGATGGATACAAACTAAAAATGTGAGTCGGCCTGAGAAGGAAGAGGCAAGGGAAATAAAGAGAAATTACAGTGTGGACAAGCCTCCGAAGACTCCAAAGGGATATAAATTAGTAAACGTTTACGAGGGTGTAAACGGCTTTTTAAATTTCAAATTTGTTAAAATCCCTACATATAAGAACAGAGTTGTTGCGTGAAAACGGGTGTGAAAGGATGTGATGTGACACCTTTATGTTTAGCCTTGTAAGTCGTGTGTTTTAGAGCGAAATGACGTATAGGAAGAGAGCTTTAAGGGAGAGTGATAGAATTGCCACTCTATGGATTGTGCCCTTTCTGGGAAGAGGAGAGTACGTACAAGCTTACTATGAAGTGCGGTATCGGAGATATTGTGTTCAATGATAAAAAAATGCGGAGGTTGATTGTTTATCCGTATTGTGCAGGGAATTACAAGGAGTGCAGTTTTTATAAGGCACTTTGTAAGGAGGCAGAGAAAAAGTGACGGGTGGTGACCTGTCTTATTGGTGTGCAAAAGAATGATGGCAGCGCACGAGCATGTGTGTACGTGTGTGCAAAATAGAAGGGATTTGCTTTGGCAGGTCCCTTTTTTCGCGGTTTGCATTTTTTTGTGTTAGGGTTTGGGTGAGGAGTTAGGAATGAGAAATGTGAAATGTGAAATGAGAAGTTTGCATTTACATCTCACTTTCAAAATGTTTAGCGAAGCGTATGTAAAGGCGGGGATATTCCTGACCCACAGATAAGCACTCGGAATAATAGAACAAAACTTTTAAATCAAGTGGGCTACATATCTGTACAACAGGTGTGTCCCCGTACATTGAGAGGTGAAAAGATTGGCTAAAAAGATTACTGATAAGCAGAAGGAAATTGTAATTGCAATGAGGCAGACGGGTGAGAGCTTTAAGAAGTGTGCAGATGCTGCCAAAATAAGTGAAAGTGCTGCAAGGCGTATTGTGAACGGAGAAAAGCCGAAAAGGACGGAAGCAGAAAAAACTGCAGAAGAAACAGGAAAAGAGAATTTTGTTGAGAATGCATGGAAGATTATAAACGAAGGTATGGAGCTTGTTAAAAAGAGGCTTTTTATGGCACAAGCTGACGCGGGAGAATTGATGGATATAATTGAGGACGTTATTGAGGGGAGAGACCTTGACGACAAAGCGAGAAATAAGCTTGTTTTTATACTGGAGAAGCAGGCAAGGGAATTTACAGTTCCCGGATTGAAAGAGTTGGGTGGCATTATTGATGTGATGCATGAGAAGCAGGCGTTGATGACGGGTGCGTCTACACAGAACCTGGGGCTTACAGAAGATGACAGAAAACTGCTCAAGGCGGTGAATGGCATTGAGTAAATGCAAAGTGCGGAGTTCAGAGTGCAGAATTGATGTGCCGGAAGCTTTGAAAAAAGCGAGGGAGAAAGTAATAAGACTCAGTCAGACCGATATTGTGAAATTCATTGAGAACTTTGTATATTTTGAGGACAAAAGTGATGATGGCGGTGTTTGCCTTTTTAAGCTTTGGAAAGAACAGAAGGAAGCGGTTTTGTCCATTGACGAAAATAAAAAGACGGTAATTTTGAAGGCGAGACAGTTAGGATTTTCGTGGCTCGTGTGTGCTTATGCAGTCACAAAGATGGTGGCAAATCCCGGGTACAGAGTGATTATTTTGTCTCAGGGTGAAAAGGAAGCGAAAGAACTGATACGCAGAGCAGGCGTGGTTATTTTGCCGAGAATGAGCTTTTTAATTGGTGACGGGGGCATTGCAAAAATAAACTCCAAGGCAGAAAAGGTTGAGATTGTGCATCACGATGGACAAAAGAGCGTCATGGAAGCTTTTGCCACTTCGGGGGACGGCGGTAGAGGTTTTACGGGAGATTTATTGATTTTTGACGAATGGGCCACACATAGTTATGCAGAAAGAACATACACGGCCGCATACCCGACGATTAACAGAAAAAACGGCGGTAAGTTCATCGGGTTGTCAACTATGGAGAGAGGGACACTATTTGAAGACATTGTTGTTAATTACGAGACGAAGGGATTTAACAGAATTTTTATCCCCTGGTATGCTGATCCGAGCCGTGATGCGAAGTGGTATGCGGAGACGGTGGAAGCCATGGGAAAGGACAAGACTCTGCAGGAATATCCTGCGACGGTAGAGGAAGCTTTGACTATACCGGGAGGAAGCTTCTTCCCCGAATTCGATACGAGTGTACACGTAGTTGCGCCCATGGAGTCGGAGGAGAGGAAGCGGCTTGTTTATTACCAGAGTATTGACTATGGTTTGGATATGCTTTCCGTTAAATGGATTTCGGTTGATGAAAAGGGTGTGTGCAGAGTTTTTCGTGAGCTTGACTGCCCTGATTTGATTGTTAGTGAAGCGGCAAGGGAAATCAGACGATATTGGGAGGAGGAAGGAAAGCCGAAAGCTGTGTTTGCTCCGCCTGATATGTGGAACAGAGAGACAAGCACGGGCAGGAGCAGATTTGACTTGTTCCGTGAAAATGGTGTTGTACTAATTAAGAGCAGTAATGATATTGCGGCAGGTTGTGCAGCGCTTAAGGAGCTTTTGTATCACGAAGACGGAAAGGCTCCGAGGCTCCTGTTTGAGCGTGGAAGTGCGGAGATGTGTTCTTATTCGTTGTCGAAAATACAGAAGGACAAGAAGCGGCCTGATATTTATGCGAAAGAGCCTCACAGTTTGACGCATAGCGTGGATGCGCTCCGTTACTTTGCGGTGATGTATATACAAAAAACACCTGAAGAAGTGGTGGCAAATAAAGCTGCACTTCATTACCGTCAGCAGATGAGATACAGGAGAGGAAGGTAAAAATCCTATTTTTCGCGGTGTGTCAAAAAGTGTGATACGCTCTATTCAACGAATGAATGGAGGCGTGAAAATGAATAAAATTAAGATTTTCAAAAAGGTAACAGGCAAGTGTCAGATTAAGGGCTGCAGATGCAACGGAAGACGGGTTGACACCTTTTATGTGTCGGCAAGTGACGGGTTTGGCCCCAGCGTGATTATATGCGAAGAGTGCATCAGGGGACTTAACAGAAGACTTAATGATTTGACCGGTGTGACAGTGGTTACCGGGGAAAATCTCCCTCAGCCGGCAGATCAGACGGCTTCCTCAAAGAAGGAGCCTAAGAAAAACGGAAAGCAGAAAACAGAAGCGGCGGAGGAATAACATCGAGCGAGGGATAGGAATATGAGTGATATTATTATAATTTCGCTTTTGGTGCTGATATTTTTTGCCTTGGCAGCATTTGATGTGCTCATCTGGAAGGCAGTAACACCAAAGGCGAGAGAAGAACCTTGTAATGATAGCGGTGTTCTTAATACCTTGTTAAACGCAGCACATAAGACAAAGAAACCCGACAGCTGGCACGAAAGGTGGGAGAAGGGTAAATGATTTTGAGAGATTTGTTCTTCCAACAAAGTGAAGCGGATTGGGAAAAGCGAAAGGCAGAAAAGGACAACGCAGATTTGATTGCGTTCATCCGTGAGGAGTTCGGGAGAAGAAAGCAGGAGAGGATGCCTTATGAATTAAGGTGGACATTAAATGCTAACTTTTACATGGGCAATCAATATTGTGACATTAATACATACAGAGATTTTGGCATTGAACAGTTGTTGCCGCTCAATAAGCAGAAGGAGAGAGAGGTTTACAACCGAATTGCTCCTATTATTGAGACGAGAGCTGCTAATTTGCAAAAAATTGACTATGCCATGAGTGTGAAACCCAGACGTAACGATGTAGACGATGCGGCAAAGGCTGACGTGTGCAGTAAGATTATAAACCACATGATGGATGTCAGTGGATTCAATCAGAAGAAGAATCAGGCTATTATGTGGAATGAAATCACGGGTGGAGGTTTCTGGGTATGCGGTTGGAACAGTGCAAAGGGCAGAGTTACGACGATTGAAGAATATACGGAGCTTGAAGAGGATGGAAGCATCAATGTAAAACGGCGTGAAGTTCACGAAGGCGATGTAGAATATTCCCTTCTCAGTAATTTTGAGGTGTATCCCGATGATGTAATGGTTGAAGGCATCGAAAACCAAAACAGTATTATGGTTGTGCAGGTTATAAACAGAAAAGAAGCTTATGACCGATACAACATTAAAACCGACGGAGAAACCATACAGACCTTTACCGTTACACCAAAGCCTATAAGCTATGGTATTGAAAAGGAATGCACAGGCAATATTTTGAGCCAAAGCGAGAAAAGACATGCCGTGAGGATAATTACATATTACGAAAAACCCGGACGAGAATTCCCTAACGGCAGATGTATTACAATGGCAGACGTTGAAGAGGGAGTTATTCTTTACAACGGGGAGTTGCCCGGTGGAATTATCCCGCTGAGTCAGTTTAAGTGCAAGAGTATTCCGGGACAGTTTTTTGGCAAGAGTGTGATTGAGGATTTAATTCCTTTGCAGAGAGCTTATAACGACGCTAAGAATTCTGTAGGAGAGTACATAAAACGTCTTGCTGTGGGAGAGCTTTTAGCGGAAGAAGGAAGTATTGATGTTGACAGCCTGGAAATGTATGGAAGACGTGACGGCCGTATTATTGAGTATAAACAAGGATCTCAAAAACCGACAAATATGCCTATTGACAGGCTTCCGGGAGAAGTAATAACTACCATTGAAAAGCTTGAAAATGATATGGAGTACGTATCGGGTGTAAGTCAAATGCAGATGGTAGGTGCAGCTCCGAGCGGAATTAAGAGTGGCAAAGGTATTGAAGAGCTTAAGGAGATTGATAACACAAGGATGGCTCAGACTGGCGAGTATATGCGCGAGAGCGTGAAGGGGCTTGCCGTGATGTGGCTTGTGCTCTATAAGCGGTATTCAACGATTCCGAGAGTTGTGGAATGTGTGGGTCTGAATGAAATTGGCAATGCGCTTATCTTTACAAGCGAAGATATAACAAGCTATGAGGTTGACTTTGACGCACAAAATCAGCTTATTGTGAGTGAAGATATGCAACTTGAAAGATTCAAGATGTTCATGAGCCTTGGATATTTTGCAGATGAAAACGGTGTGACGAGCCAAAGGGTGAAAAACTTTGTGTTACAGAAAGCGAAATTAGGAAACTTCACGGAAATTATGGATATGAACAGCCTGCAGGTACAAAGCGCCCAGAGGGAAACTGTGTACATGAGGCAGGGGATGTTTTGCGATATTAATTCCTATGATGATGACGAAATACACGCAGAGGAGCATAAGCGGTTCATTCTGTCGGCAGAATTTGAACAGTTAAGGCGAACAAAGCCGCAATGGGCAGAGCTTGTGCTGGCGCATTACAGTGCACATGAGGCCAGGTGCGAGCAGAAGAAGGCGCAAATGCCTGCAGTGATGTAAAGGAAGTGAGAGAAATGAGTAAAGATTTTTTTAAAGAAGCTAAGGAAAAGGTAAAGAAGAAGCTTGAGGCTGAAGAAGCGGCACTTGAAAACATTCCTGAAGGGGAAACCGCCCCGGAAAGCTCGGTAGTTGCAGATGCACCTATGGCGGAAACGGAAGAAGTTCCTGATGAGGAAAATCCCTCCACCGCTGACGCGGTCCCCCTCCCTTTAGGCAAGGGAGGCGATGTGGAAAACCTTGATGGGACCGAAGCGGGTGGGGATGATGCAGCACTCCCTCAGTCACCTGACGGTGACAGCTCCCTCGGGGAGGGAGCCAATATTGATGCTGAGGCTTTGATTGCTGAAAACAAAGCTCAGAAGGAAGAAATTGAAAACCTTCGTAAGGCGTTGGAGCAGAGTGGAGAGCTTGGCAAGGAAGGTATTACAGCGGTTGCCACAGGCGCTTTGGACGGCGTTGATTTTTCAGCATTTCTGTATGGTACGGACGAAGAAAGAGGCAAGGCGAAGGAAAACCTTGTTACATATCTTTTAGAAGCTTTAAAGAGCGAGGCGGCGCCTATTCTGGCAGAGAGAGACGAAGCTGAGAGACAGAGTGGTATAGCGAAGGCTATTAAGCTTTTGAGCCATATGGAGGAAGATTTCCCCGGATATGGAGCAAAGAGCGATGCTATAGAGGCACTTATCGGAAGAGACGCGGTTCTCAAAGCTTATGAAAACCCCGTGCAGGCGAGAATTGCTGCTTACATTATGAATAAGGGTCTGGAAGCGATTGAAAAAGATAAGACAGGCATGAGTGTGGATGAGCTGATGGACCTTTACCGCAAGAATGAAGAGTTCAAGATGGCGATTGAAAAGGACCGGCTTGAAAAGCTGAAATCTACAGGTGAGGTACCTGTTGTGCCTATGGGTGGAAGTTTTTCCCAGGCAGAACCTTATAAGGCAGAAAAGAAGCCCCAGACAATGGCTGAGGCAAGAGAAAAAATGAAGAAAAAGTTCTTCGGTTAAAAGAAAGGATGATACATAATGACATATCAGGATAATTTAATTGCGATTGCGGATACGATCCTTAAAGAGGGGTATATTGATGCGATGCGTAATGCGATTTTTACAGAATCCAGCTTCATTGCAAAGAAGATTTGGGCAAACAATAAGGGGTATGACGGCAGTGATGTAATTACTTGCCCTGTTCCCGTTGGTTTAGTAGGCGGTGCAGGCTTTGGTGACCTGACAGGCGAAAACGCCGCAAAGGCAGCAAACCGCATCAGAAAGAGATACACTGAAACCCCTGTTGAGTTCCAGGTGGCAATTGAGCTTTATGACCGCCTTGCAAGAAGCGACATGAGCAAGGCTCAGATGATTAACTATGTCCAGGATGAGCTGGAAGGTGCTACTGAAACAGCGCAGTGGCAGTTCGGCAGAGCGCTTTTCGGCAACGGCACAGGCGTTTTGGCTACAATTACGGCTCAGGCTGCCGGTGCAGAGTCTGTAAAAGTGGATGACGGCAGAAATCTTATAGCAGGCATTTTGGTTGACATTTACCCCAAGGGAGCTGCAGTAGGAAGTGAACCTACATACAAGAAGGCGAGAATTACAGACGTTGCAGATAATGCTGACGGCAGTGCAACAGTTTACTTTGAAGGACAGAGCATTACTGTGGCAGCTGAAGCATTTATTACACTTCAGAATTCTTATGGTAACGAAATCACAGGTATTGATGCGTTATTTGATGAGTCTGTTACAGAGATTGCCGGCATTGAAAAGGCTAAGAATCTTTGGGTTAAACCCAAGGTGATTGATGTGGGTCACGACCTTACATTTAACAAGATGAGAGATGCGATGAGAAGTGCAAGAAGGAAGAACGGCAAGATTGACGTTATTGCCGCAGGCGCAGGTGCATATGATGCCTTTGCGGAAGAAATTCAGGCAAGCGGCACACAGATTATTTCTAAGAACGAGGGTGAAGGCGGATTTAAGAGCCTTTCCTTTATCCATGGTACAGACAGGGTTGACGTGTATGAGGAGCAGTTTGTGAAGAAGGGCGAAATGATTGGTCTTTCCACAAAGGATATTATTCCGTATATGTCCAAGCTTGACTATGCGAAGGCGGCTCCCGAAGCGGTTGCATTCCAGCTTATTCCCGGTACAAGCAAGTACGGTGCGCTTATGACAAGCTATGGTAACTATATCTACCGTAACCCCGGCGGCATGTTCAAGCTTACAAACTGCGATATTGCAGCGTAAGAGAAAATAATCAGAAGATAAAACAAAGGCGGGCAATGCCTTGCCTGCCTTTGTTTTTTTAGTTGGGTGATTGAAATGACGGTTAAGGAATTATATGAAAAGGTATGCTTGAGGCTCCCGTTGGATGTGGAGCTTTCCGAGAGAAAGTTTATAAACTTCCTGGAGGATACGCTTTCAGAATTAGAGGTGCTTGTTTCTAAAAAGTATTTATGGCTGAACACGGGGGCAGAGAAGCATCCTACAATGGTGAGTGGTGAAAAAATATGGTGCAATGATTTGTTCCATAACGCGATAATTGAAAACAATTGTTACTTGTTGACAGGTGACGATAATAAAAAGAGTCTTTTTTATAAATATGTTGAAGAAGGCAAGGGCAGAGTTAAGGAGAGGCAGAACGGGAACAAAATCCGTGTAATGCCGAAGTGGTAAGGAAAGCGAGTGAATTAGATGTTCAAGAGTGAAACATATACATATGATGATTTGTTTACGATGATTAAGAACGAGGTTGAAAGCTATAAAGCGGTGCCTGATGATATATTGTATCTGGCATGTAACACCGAAATGCAGTATTTGTACAGTCAGGTAATAAAGAAGCAGATTATGGCGACGGGAGAATTTGATTCTAATGCCGGAATTGCAACAAACGTTTCAGTGCCAGGAGGTGTTACAATTCCATTTGAGGATATTGTGACTGTAAGAGCCAATGGGGAAAATTTCATGTATACACTTCCCAAAAATGCACATGCGTATGAAAACACATATTATGAGGGTGCTGATGGAGAGATAAGAGTTGTTACGAAAGAAACATTAAGAGGTGAAATTGAGATTTATTACAATTACCGCCCGGTGGAAATTAATAAAAATACAAAGGTCAATAAGGTTGAGCTTCCCACGGAGTACATTCCGATGTTGCTTTCTGCCATCAGAACAGAAGCGTATAAGTACATCCATCAGGATGACATGAGCGCGAAGTGGGCGGCAGATTATAATGCATACCGCGAGGGCTTTGACAAGTGGGTTGAAAGCACAAGACCTACATTTGGCTAACCCGTTGCGGTTAGCCAAAGTGCAGAATTGATGATTGCGGAGCAAGCTACACCTCATCCGCCGCTAAAGCGGTCCCCCTTCCCCTTGAGGGGAAGGCTTGGGTGGGGGACGATTTGGAGTGAGGTGAAAGAGATTGAAAAAGAGTGTTTTTGAAGGAAATATAAATAATCCTGCAAAAGAAACGACCGGTATGAAAAAAAGTATTTTAATGACAAAGGTGGAGCCTCCGGAAAGAGAAGCGGGAGGTATGTTGAAGAATATACCTGCAGTCAATGTAAGTGAGCCTGAAAGACATATCGAAGGTATGAAAAAAAGTATTTTAATGACAAAGGTGGAGCCTCCGGAAAGAGAAGCGGGAGGTATGTTGAAGAATATACCTGCAGTCAATGTAAGTGAGCCTGAAAGTGATACCGTAGAAATGAGCAAGGCAAAAATACCCGTACAGGGAAGTAACATTGTACACCTTGGCGGATGGAGAGGAATGAACAAACGTGCTACCTTTGATTCGGGAGCTCTTTCCGAAGCGGTTAATGTGACATTCAGAGATTTTCCGAACGTGGAGAGCGTGGTGACACCTGAGGTAGTGGCAGAGTTTACAATGGTTAAGAAGCTTGTTGGGGATGACGGAACAATAGCGAATATTGAAAAAAGCTTAGGTAAGGTTTATGACTGCGTGACGAGAGGCGAAGAGATTTTTATTGCGGCGGAAGAAGGATATGTTTACGGCAGAGTAATAAACGGAAAATTCTGTTACGTGATGATGTGCGAAGATGAAGTGGATTTTCCCAATTCAAAAAAAATATTGCCGACCGAAAAAACAAGGTGTGTTTTTGTAGAGAAAACAAGCGGCAATGATGTAAGTTTGCCGACAAACAAAAATGTTTGTGTATTTTCGACATGGAATGCAACAACTGGTGGGTCTAAGCATCTTCCGGTATTCCCATGCGGAAGTATAGATTTTATTGATAATTTTATGCCTTTGTTGTGGAACGAAGAAGCAGATACTGCGCGTATTTACTGCATTTGTGACGAAGACGGAAAAGCACGAGAGGTGTGGAGATACATAAAAAGTGTTCCTATACATGATGGTTCAGACACTAAGTATTCGTGTTGGGTTGAATTGAGAAGGAATCTGTATTTAAGAAAAAAGGATGAAACAATATACGTAGGCTGTTATTTGGATGAATCCGGAGCAGGGGAAGACACATACGAAAAATATGTAGGAAAAGCCATTGGCACGATATACACAGATAAAGCAACATTGAGGAAGCCAAAGGATGATACATATGAAGTGGTTACCTATGCTGAATATGATGATGTGTTGCAATTTTTAAAAAACTTTAGTATTGAAGATTTTTTGACTGAATACGGAATAGAACAGACGAGAGATACTATTTGCGGCTTGGCGCACTATTGGTATGGGTATGGTGTTATTACGGAAAATGAAGATGCAAGCTACAACCGTAAACCGGGTATTTTCAATTACGAAAATACGGTAGCGCCTGAATTTGACCATGTAACTTTTTATAAGGGAAGAGTTTTCGGAAGCGTAGGAAGCAAGATTATCGCAAGTAACCATAACACCTACAACGAGTGGGAGTTGGATACTACTGATAAGATGTCGAGCGAGAATGCATGGATGACAACTACTACGGCGAATGCCAATGCTGATGGTGATATTGTGGCAATGCGTGAGTATATGGGCAGAATAAGTGTTCTTAAAAGCGGATTTATGCAGGAGGTATACGGAGGAAGTAATCCTTTTACAATCCAGGATGTGTATGCTGTTGGAACAGCGTTCCCGGAAGCGGTTTGCGAGGCTTACGGCAGATTATGCTTCGCGGGAAAAAATGCTCTGAGGACATATGGCGGAGGTTTTCCCGCTGTGATAGGGGACGAGCTTGGCATTGATGTGTATGAAAACGTAAAGATGCTTGGTAATGACAGAAGTATACTTGTAAAAACAGGTGATAAAGTATATAAGTATGATTTCCTTTTAGATATGTGGGAAGAGAGGCAGTCATATCATTTTGCCGATATTGGCAAAATGATAATGTTCGGCGGTGAGATGCATGCAATTACGAGTTCTGGAGAACTTATAAAGCTTGAAGGAAAGATTTATGGTGATTGGGAGTTTGAAACTGATGCTATGACTGAAAACACTTTAAGCTTAAAGAGATTGTCGAAGCTGAAAATTACGTATGAGATCGGGGCAAACAGCACTTTTGTTGTTGAAGCAATAAAGAGTGACGGGAATGCAGAACAAATCCTTCTGAGGACAAATGCCGGCACGAAAACAATATTGCAGAGAGCAGAGGTAAGCCTTACAAATGTTGTGGATTGGTTTTTGAAGCTCAGATTCAGAGGCGAAGGATACTTTAAACTTGTGAGCATGGATATGGAAATTAAAAACGGTGGAGAAGTAAGCTATGAATGATAAAGAAAAGAAGGAGTTTAAAAAAATCATGGACAAGCTTGAAAAACTTGAAAAGTTTGAAAGGGATATGAAAACAAGTGTAGAAAAGCTTGAGGATAAAATAAGAGAAGTTGAAGAGAAGCTGGAGAAGGTGAGTGAAAGTGGCTCGTAAAATTGTATTTGTCAGAGGCGAGGAAGGGTGCGTGATGGTGCCTGCGGGGCGAAAGCTCGGGATTGATGCGAAGGTGGACTGCGTTATAAAGCAGAACGGGAAAGAGGTTTTGCTTAAAGAGGATTGCGACACAACACTTGACGGTGATGCAATAATTCTGGAGCTTACGGAAGAGGAAACTATTAAGCTTGAGGCGGAGCAGTATGGAGAACTGCAGATAAGATATGTTACAGATGAGGATAAAGGACTTCTTGCAATACAGGTTTTTGAAGTTAGAGAGAACCTGTTTGGCGAAGTAAGCGGCAAGAAAGCGGGCTTTATACACTTCGGTATTGTGGAAGATATTCCGGCATCAGAATCAGATGTAGAGAAGCTGGATGTATCGAAGAGTGTTGTTTTTACTGTTCCTCGGGGAAGGTACTGTATTGCGTGCCGAAAGGAAATTGTTTCTATAGTGGGTGATGGCGGTTATGACTACATAAACGACTTTGAAAAAAGCATCGTTGGCGGATTTAATGTATATACTTTGCCACACAAAGCAACGGAAGGAATGAAATTTATGGTGGAATTGAAAGGAGGAATAAAAAATGCCTAAGATTGTTGCGGGGTTTGATGTGGGCGCACCTGTGCCTGTTGATAACAGAATGACAAGAAAAACTACTGCAGAGCGTGATAATATACCTATAGGCGTAAGATTTGAAGGGATGGAGGTATACGTTGAAGCAACAAAAACGAAATATCGTCTTGAAGGCGGAGTGACTAATGATTGTTGGGTGGATAAGGAAACTGATATCAACAAGAAGAAGCATGATCACTCAAACAAGGAAGAGCTTGACAAGATTGCAGAGGGCGATGTTGAAAAGTGGAATAAATCTGAGCAGAATGCAAAGACATACGCCGACACAAAGGCGGCAGAGGCAAAGAGTGAAGCGGTAAGTGAAGCAGAAAGCTATGCAGACACAAAATTCGAAGAGATAAAAGAAGCTATTCCTGTAAAAGAGGTTCTTGCTTCGGAAGAGCAAAGTGTTGCAGGGGAATGCAGCTTAATTTCTCAAAAAACCATTGTAAAAGCTGATGGAACAATCTCAACAGTTAGCTGGGCTAATCCTGTGTATAGTTACAAATATGATGTCGCAGGTTATGATGCAGTAACAGTCAGGTTGTATTCAAGTTCTACCTATGGTGTGAATTTCTTTGATGCGGAAGATAAATTTATTTCTTCGCACATAGATGGACTTGGTACAAGCAGTGCATGGATAAATTTAGAAAACATTCCCATCCCTAAAAATGCAAGTTATATTTACTTTACAATGACAAGTGGGTATTCTACCGGACCTACAGTGACACTTATCAAAAATGCGGTATATGAAAAACAGTTGTCCATTCCGAAAGATAGTCTTGACGAAGAAGTTAGAAATGAAATGGAACAGCACACCACAAAGGATTTTGTGAACAAAAAGGTTGTGAGATTGCCTCAATTCATGAACTGGAAAACTCCCTTAGACTATGGTGCAGCATCAATGATTACAGCAGAAGGGAGATATGTATATCTTTCCAAGCACGGATATCTTTACAAGATTGATGTTAGCTGTGAGGTAGCTCCTGTTGTGGTAGAAAGCATACAGTTCGCAAAATATATTGTGGCAGCATCAGATACTATTACAGCCGATAATCCTTCTGGTAATAAATCTTATGAAACTACAGGTATGGCGATTAATGGCGATTACCTTTATGTTGGAAATAGACTTTCCAAAGCAGGGAGAGCGACAGAGGTACAGACAAACGAAAAATCAGCAGGCTCTCTGTTTATTTTCAGCAAGAACACTCTTAACCCTATTAATCCCACAACAGGAGAAGAGATTGATAAGAGCGATACAACTGTTGACGGAACGAGCTTGTATATTCCTTTCGGCTCAAAGATAAGCGACCTGATTATTCACGATAATAATCTTATTGTGAACCAACAAATGGTGAGATGGGATATATACGATGTATCTAACCCCACTGTGCCCGTGTTGTTGACAGAAGAAACAATTGAAAACTTCTCCACAGAAGCATCAATTGAAATACAAAAGGGTGAAGTGTTTGAGTTAGGTGGCAAGGTATATTATGCAGCGGCAGGTTTCGCAGACGGAATATGGCTTTTCGACATCACCAATCCTTCATCACCCACACAGGTGTGGAAATACGTGTTTAAAGGCAATGAAACATGGGCGGCAAAAGCGCATACTTTTGCGGTTACTGTTAAATATCCTTATATTTATGCAACACTTGCCGTAACGAAATCTTACATTGCAAATTATCCTATTCAGGGTATTTTGACGTTGAAAATGGATGAAGAGGATATATCTGTTGTACCTACAGAAAGCAAATTGTCGCTTATTCCTGTTGAGGATATGAATGAGATAAAAACAGGCTCCGATAGTATGCCATCTCATATTGTGAGGATGGGTAATACGTTAGTTGTTAATCACGACCATAAAGGTATAGCATTGTTTGATATTACACATACACCCGAACAGCCTGAGTATGAAGGCGTTTATACACCATCGGATAATTGTCTTATTTATCGTCTTAAGGCTACTCCTGACGGAAGATTGTTCTTGTTTGATAAGGGTGCTGGCAATAGGTTGTATTTAGTAAGAGGTTTGAGTAATATTAATAGTTAAGGTATTAAAGGTCGAAAAACTGTATAGCCCATATGATTAATCTGACAGGATAAGCAAGGAGGAAGTGAGATGATTGAGATTTTGGAAGAATCGGGAGAAACAGTTATTGCAGCTGTGCTGTTTATCGTAGCTGTAGGAAGTGTTTTTATTGAAGTAAGCAAGATAAAGCTTAATCCTTGGTCTGCTTTGTTCAAATGGATTGGACAGAGTATGAACAAGGATATAAAGGACGAGCTGATGGAGGTCAAGATTGCTGTAGAAGCACAATCGAAGAAGATTGATGATATACAGGATGAGGTTGACCGCAACGAGATAAAAAGGATAAGGGCTGAGATATTTGCCTTTGCTGATAGCTGCAGACTCGGAACGCATCACACGAAAGATAATTTTGAACATATATTCGAGATACATGATGATTATGATAATTTACTTGATAAACACCAGATGATAAACGGAAGGGTGACAAGCGAGTTTGAGTACATAAAAGCTGTGTATTTAGAATGCATGAAGGGAAACAAACTGATTTGAGAAAGGATGATTGTAATGAAGATTAACTGGAAGGTAAGAATTAAGAACCCTGTGTTTTGGGCTAACATTATGATGGCAATTATGGCTCCTGTGTTGGTGCATCTGGGCATTAACTGGGAGGAGGTAACCACATGGGCGAAGCTTTTTGAAATCCTTGCCCAGGCGGTTTCAAACCCTGCTATTTGTACTGCGGTGATTGTTTCTGTATGGAATGCTGTAAATGACCCAACAACGGCAGGTGTTTCGGATAGCGACCGAGCACTTACATATAACGAGCCGAGGGCGTAATAATACCTCATCCGTCAGCTGAGCTGACACCTTCCCTTTAAGGGGAAGGCTTGGATGGGTGGGAAGGAGTGATAAAATATGTTGCCTGAAAAGTTTATGCTACCTCGGGAGTTATGGCCGGACTGCAGAGATCAGGGGAAGCTTAATATATGTGTGGCGATGGCTATAACAAGTGTTCTGCAGATTATCCACTTCAAGAAGACGGGGGAACGGGAACAGTTTTCCCCCACGTGGGGAGCTGTAATGTGGCGCAGTGACGTAGAAGGGCAGAAAACTATGAAAAGCCTTGTTGTCGATTCTGCTATCCCTGCAATGATTGACGTGGGAGCGGTGTTAACAAAGGACTTGCCTGAAATGATGCAAAACCCTGAGGCTTACGAGTATGTCATGGCGCACCCTGAGCTGAAGGAGAAGGCTATTCATCTTGCGGAAGGGTTTGAAAAAATAAACAATGGCAGCCGTGATGCAAGGGTTGAGGCAATTAAAACTGCGCTGATTGAAAATCAAATTCCGATTGTTGCAATCGTGAAAGAAAAGCCGGACAGCCATGCTGTTCCTATAATCGGATGGGATGACAATCAACAGATTTTTAAAGTTATAAATTCCTGGGGTAATAAAGGCGGAGCAATGGGACTTGACAGCTACAAGTACACAGACTTGAAGAGAGGTTATCTTATTAAGCCTTGTGAGGAAAAAGAGGAGGTAAAGAAGACTATGAAGATACTTTTAATTGCCGGACACGGTGATGGTGACCCCGGTGCGACTGGGTGCGGATATAAGGAAGCAGATTTGGCGAGAGATGTTGTGTCACTACTCAGAACACAGCTTGAAATTGAGACGGATATTGAGGTTGAAGTTTTTGATATAACAAGAAACCCGTACAAATATCTCAAAAACAATGCTTTTGATTTCACCGGGTATGACCTTGTGCTTGAAGTGCATTTTAATGCTTGTGTGGATGATGTGACAGGTGATGGAAAGACAACGGGCACAGAGATATTGGTACATGCTTCAAAGAGTGATACGGGCGCAGAAGAGGCTGTTTTGAAAAAAATATGTGCACTTGGTTTTAAGAACAGAGGGGTTAAGAAAAGAAGCGACCTGCAGAACATGAACATCTGCAAGGGACAGGGCGTGAGCTATGCGCTGCTTGAAACGTGCTTTATTGACGATTTCGACGATATGGAGCTCTTTGCGATAAAGACACATGAAGTAGTTGAGGCAATTGTTGACGGCTTGTGCGAAGGATTTGGCATTGAGAAGAAGGAGAAAAAGAACATGGATAAGTTTACAGATATTAAGGGGCACTGGGCGGAAGATGTTATCAATGAGGCCGCAGAGGAAGGCATTGTGAACGGCAGAGGGGATGGGACCTTCAGACCCGATGAGCCGATTACAAGAGCTGAAGCTTTGGCGATGGTGATGAGAGCGAGAAAGAACTGAAAATTTCAGTTGCATTTGAGTTGTTTGACTTGAATTTAGGCAGAATTTGAGTTGTTAATTTAAATTTCGCTAAAATTTGAAATTGAAAGGACCTTTTTTCGATTAAGTTTTGAAAAGGGTCCTTTTTTCGCGGTGAGAAAAGAATTGTGATAGTGTAATGGTAAAGAACGAAAGGAGATAATGTTATGAAGAAAAATGTATGGAACGATGAAACCGAAAAGGGTATCAAGGGTGTTGTTGAGGCAAAAAGTAAATGGCATGCGGCAAATGACATCGGTGATGAGGATGGAATGAAGGCTGCTGAAGAAGAAGCAAGAGGTTATTATAAGGGCCTTGTAGATGCCGGCAATTATGATGTGGCAAAGGACTTGCAGGGAATGAATTTTGATGAGGCTAAGGGCTTTATGAGTAACTATATGGGCACAAGGAAGGTTGACACAAACAGAGGAATGGCATTGGAGAACACGAGAACGGCAACCGATGCGGCGAAGAGTCAGGGCGAATTTGCCGGTGAGTTTAAAGATATGTGGAAAGATGGATACCAGAAGCAGGAAGACAGAATAGATGCTGACCCTATGGATACTAAAGCGGCAAAGGCAATTATGGAGCGATACAGAGGATTGGGTGAAGAGGCAAGAGGAGATGCACTTGCTGACGGCAGTGTTAGAAATGACGGTAATCTTGATTCGTTTACAAAGGCGAATGCGGACAGACAAAGACAGGCATATGAAGAAGCCGGAATTGACACTGTTTTTGATTTGCATGAGAGAAATGTTGAGGCGGGCGGTCAGAATTACCGTGATATGATGCAGGGCGGTACATACGTAAATGATGCATATAACGATACGATAGCGAATGCAAAAGCTACTGCCGAAAGCGCAAACGATGCAGAAAACGAGAATCGTCAGAGTGATGCAGACATTACGGGACAGGTGCCTGAGGCGCTTAACAAAGAAGGTAATGTTTTCTTCAATGAAGACGGTACTCTTAAAAACCCTGAGTGGGATTTCCAGGCAATTATAAACGAGGCAGAAGCACGTGGCGACATGGAAACTAAGAGGCAGGCGGAAGAAGCAAGGCTCTGGAAGGTGCAGAACGTAGAAGGATTTGAAGAATATGCCCCTACAGTGAAAGTGCCTGAGGCGCAGCGGACAGAGAGCGGAAAACAGTTTGATGAAACCGTTGACTTGAAAACAAAGGAAATTGAAGCTGAAACAGAATTAGAAAAGGGGAAGACTGAGGCGGACCTTTATGCCGAAGCGGCAAAGTATGAGGCAATGGGAATGCCCGATATCGCAGAAGGTTTGAGAAGATATGCTGCAGGGCAGAGTGACGGTGATAAATCTGAAGAAGCGGAAGAAGGTGCACCTGAAGAGGGTAATGGGAATGAGGAAATAACAGACAATGCTCCCGTTGATGAAACTAAGGTTAAAAACGGATTAAGCAAAGCGGAAATCATAAGAAAAATTCACAGCATGACAACTGATGAGGACGAGAGACGAGCATTGTATGGTTACTTTGATATTTTAGACGGAGACTTAGACAGTTTTTATAAAAACATTTAAGGGGCGATAATTATGACAGATAAGTTAACACGTGCTGATATATACAAGGCGGTAAGCGAATATACAAAAGAAAAAGAGGAAAAAGAAGCGGTGCAGGATAATTCTGCACCGCTGACCACACGTGGCAAGAATGGGGAGAAATTTAGCGCGCCGATAGAAAGCTTCAGCCCTCAAATGCAGGAAAAGTTGAAAGGTATTGCATCTGATGCAGAAATAAAAGAAAAAGCTAAAACGACCTTTGAAAGAAAAATGGCCGCAGAAAATAGATATGCGGGAGCTATAGCCATACTTGACGAAGGCGAGAAAAAGCTTGACTTGCCCGAAGTTCCGAAAAACAAATATGGTGAGAAGTTTTCCCCTGACAGCAAAGATGCGAAAGAGAAGATTGCAAAAACAAGTGTTGAAGGGTACAAGCAGTATTTAGAGGATGGAAAAAGTGATAAAGTGCCTGTTAAAAAGGATGAGGAAGTTTTAGGTAATTTTATAAGCGGGAAAACAAAAAGACTTTTGGATTCAGAATTAGGAAATGTTAATGCCGCAAGAAAAGTTACAGAAGGAGGAGAAGACCTTTCGTGGGTACAAAGAAAAATTGACGAGAGCGGTAGTTCAACGTGGGACGAATACTTGACAAAGGTAACACAAAAGGATGCGGAAGAATTTGAAGGTGTTGATATGAATACTTTTGGAATTCTTGGCAGAAGTTTTGTTTTTGATGTGAGAAAAGCTGCAAGAAAAAACGGAGCGATTAAAGATGCACAGGATGCGGTGAAAGAACTTCAGGAACTTTCTATTGAAGAGAGATATTATGTGAATAAGATTGCAAAGGAAAGAGAAGCGGAACTCAGGACAATAAGGCCTGAAAATTATACTTATAAGCCGGTGTCGATACCCACAGAGAATAAAAAGTACTCACAATACCTCAATGATGTTTATGCTCAGGCGGAGGCAGAGGCTCTCGCGAGAGTGTATTCTGCTGAAGATTTGGGAGTGATCGAGGAGCACTTGGCTCAGAACACTAATGCTTCAGATCCTTTTTATAAAAAAATATGGAGAAGTTTGAAGAAAGATGCAGTAACGGCAGGTCCGTTGTTAGGAATTAACACAGAAAAGTTAGCAACATCCGTTTACAATGAGGAGACGGATGTTGAAAAGAATAAAAGACTGCTCTCAGAAAATTACGGAATCCTTGATAGTGCATATGAATCAGAAGCAAAAGAAATTGAAGAAAATGCAAAAAAACAGAGCGACTGGGAAGAAAAAAGCGTGCTCCCTGATAAGGACGGTTTTGATTTTGTGACAGATGATGATTACAGTCTTATTATGCACTTGTATTATCCTGAGAGAGTTTTGAAGGATGTGCAGACAGGTCAGTTTGACACTTATTTTACAGATGATGAAATTAACGTAATTGCAAATGCTACGGATGAACAGAAAAAGCAAATTGCATATATGTGGAGACAGGAATATTCTCCAGATGTATACGATAATGAGGTGGAAAGAGCAAAGGTTATTGGCAGATACCTTAAGGGAATAAAACAAGAAGCATTGCAGAGACGTGCGGAGGAACGTGCGAAAAAAGTGGAAGACTTTACGAAAGATGCTCCTTTCATTGCAAATGTAGGAAAAGTTACATCAGGAATAGCTGACAAGGCTGTGGGAGGCGTTAATATTGTAAAGGATGCTGTAAGTGATTCGAGCAGACCTTTTGATGTTAACAGTATGAGATTTGATATTACAAGAGATGCCCAAACCGTTACGGCAACAACGAAGGAGATGATAAAAAATCCGGGCTGGGAAGCTGTGTACGATATAGGAATGAGTGTTGCAGATAACATGGCGACGGCGGGTGTGTCAACAGTGGTTGGAACAGTTACAGGAAACCCAGCACTTGGGGTAAAACTGCATCAAACGCTGATGGCCGGCGGAGCATATCAAAACGGAGTTTATGATGCGACGGTGAGAGGCGCATCAAAAGAAGAGGCGATGGCATTTGGTTACACTTCGGCAGCGGTTGAATTTTTAACAGAGGGGATTGGTATTGATAATCTTCTTGAAGGAACAAAAAGGGCGGTTCAAGAAGGAAGTAAGTCAGTTTTAAAGCATATCAAAACTCAGACTGTGGCAGAAGGGTTGGAAGAAGTTGTTTCTGCTATTGCTGAGCCTATATATGATGATATGATAATGGGCGAAAATTCAAGGTTCAACAGGAGAGTAGACGAACTTATAACAAATGGAATGGAAAAGACAGAGGCTGAGAAACAAGCAATGCTGGAACAGGGCGGTGAAATTTTACTTAGCGGAATTGCAGGTGCAATTTCCGGTGGTGTTTCGAGTTCGGTATATAGCGGATTTGATTATGCACAAAACAGAAGGAAAAATAAGGATGAAAATGCCCCGATGGTTAAGATTGAAAATGCTCCCGAGGATAAAGGGGTAACCGAAGCGGTTGAAAATGTGGAGAGTGAGCAAGCAATCCCTCCGTCAGCTGAAGCTGATACAAAGGAGGCTGTTCCTGAAGTGGAGGAAAGCAAAGGCAGTGCAATTAAGAAGGGAGTAAATATTGTTGCAGAAAAGCTTTCCGAGGGCAGTTGGACAACCGAGAAAGAGAATGTGTACAACAACACTGTAAAGAGCCTTGAGGAAATGGCGGCACGTGCCGAAAATGAGGCAAGAACAGAGATTGAAAACGAGGCAGCAAGAGTAAAGCAGATTCGTACAGGAAAGATTGCAGAAAATCCTGATGCTTTCTTTACTGCAAGCGTGCCTAATGCAAGGATTATAACTGCAGAAGAGGCAATTATAAGAGCTGATGCGGAGTTAAGGGCAATTGACAGAGCGAGACCTGAAGGTTTTAAGTTTGAGAGTAATGAGTTGCATGACTGGAAGGCAAAACGGAAAAAAACTGACAAGAAGCTTAAGGATTTGAAGCTTGCAAAGGCTTTGACAGATGAAGGATTTCATATTAAGTTTTTTGATGTGGCTGAAAAGAGTGACGGTACAGCTGTTGGTGACGGTGCAACAATCGGGGACAATATTTATCTTAATATTAATGGTGTTAACCCTGTTAAGAAAACACTGGGACATGAGTTTATCCATGTGCTTAAAAACACAAACGCTGAGGCTTACAGAGAGTTTGAAAAGGTTGTAAAGGACAAGTTCAGGAAGGAATTTGCCCATGAGGTTGAAGCTGATTACGAGAGCCGTTATGAAAATGCAGGCGGTGTGTACGAAAACTTCACAGATGAGATGAAGTTTGAAGAATATGCTGCAGATGTGGCAGGTGATATGCTGATAAACCCTGAATACAGCCAGAGCCTTATTAATGCTATAACCGAGAGCGGTGAAAGAGTTGATGTTAAGAAGAGCAAGATAAAAGCTATTGCCGAAGCGGTGAGGAGCGTTGTTGTAAAGTTAAGAAGCGCTCTGCAGAAGATGCGAGGCACTTACGAATATGGTGAGGCTACAAGGTATATTAATGATTTGCAGGCTGTGCATCAGGCACTTGTTAAGGCGTACAGAGAGATTGGAAATAAAAAAGCCACTTCCGGAGAAGTGGAGGGCATGAAGCAGTCGGCAAATAGTGTTATTACAAATGCTGACGTGCGGGCTATTCAGGCGATACAGGGAAGCGGTACAGGTCACAAGGGTAAGAGTGTTAATCAGTTTACTTCACAGGAAATTAAGGATACGGAAGCCTTTGCGAAGAAATATTGGGCAGAGCTTAAGACGAAGTCACCGTTCTTCCGTGCCTGGTTCGGAGACTGGAGAGAATTTGATACAACGCCTGTAAAGGTTGTTTTAAACAAGGGTTCACAAAGAGGTGTCACGAAAAACAATGATACCGGTTGGGATATTCAAGTTTCGGGTAAAGTGTTTAGCGAAACAAAGGCGCATCTGCAAGCAAAAAATTACACAGCAATACCTTTGCTTGATTACATTGAAGGAATTGTTCAAAGCGCTATTTTGCTGGATAGTTATACAATACCTGCAGAACACACAAAATCACCTAATTCGGTTATGATGCACAGTATGTATGCAGTTGTAGATGCCGGCAACGGACACGAACTTGTGAAGCTTTATGTTGAAGAACTTAACGATGTTAACAGTGACGGAACAATATCAAGAGCATATCAGCTGCAGAATATAACAAATCAGCAGTTGAGCGCCAAGGGTTCAAGAAATAATTCTTTAGCCCAGTCAACCTCAACTGCTGACATAGATACTGTAGCAGATTTGTTCAGTGTTGTCAAGCAGAAAGATGCAGATTTTCAGCCTAATCCTGCATCTGTTGTAAGAAATGCGGACGGCACGCCGAAGGTGGTGTATCATGGTACGAGTGAAAAGTTCACAAGATTTGATATTACAAAATCAAGAAGTTGGGAAGGTGTTCCCGATTACGATTTGCCCGGATTTTACTTTGCGGAGAGCAAGGAAGATGGTTTGGGTTATGGAGAAACAGGCGAATATTATATCAAAATAACAAAGCCGTATGAGGGTGATACTTATGCTTTAGCAAAGGAAAAGGGAAGCTTCAGGCAAGCATATGAACACCTTACAAGCGAAGGCTATGATGGTGTTATTGTTGATGAGTTTGGAGAAGGATATAATGAGTATATCGTCTTGAAGGATGTAAACATAAAATCTGCAACAGACAATATCGGCACATTTGACAGAACAAATCCAGATATTAGGTTTTCCTTTGCAGGAGCAAACGCTGACACTGCAGATATGAGTGCTCTGGAAAAAGCTGAAAGCATGGAGCAGGGAAAGGCTACGGCAGAAGAAATACTCAGAGAAACAGGCTGGTACAGAGGTATTGACGGCAAGTGGAGATTTGAAATAAGTGACGAGGATGCTGAGTTCTCACGCAAAGGGGATTTGGAGTTTAAGAAAAGGCACCCCGATTATGCACGATACCGTGAGCTTTTAAAAGTGCAGAATAAGTATGCTCTTGGAATTGAAGGCGGACGTGAATTGACCGAGGATGAACAAGCTGAATATGATAAGCTTCGTATGATTTGGGAAGGAACGTTCCGTATTCCTGGTAAGGTCAGTGCGGATGCAATGACACAGGATAAGCTTGAGGCATATTTCAACCATGACAAGCTATATGAAGCATATCCCCAGCTCAGAAATGTTAAAATCCAGTTCAAAGAAGATTTGGGCGGTGCACAAGGACAATTCGACACTGACAACAATGTTATTACTGTTAAGGATAAAATGAATGATGATTTCACAAAGAGTGTTATTGTTCATGAGATTCAGCATTGGATTCAGAAAAAGGAAGGCTTTGCCAGGGGAAGCAACATAAGATATTGGGAAAACAGACTGGCTGGTGAACATGCGGACAAGAGATGGGAACTGCAAAAAAGAAAACAAAGCGCATTGGATAAAATGACAGAAGATTTTCGTAAAAAAGTGCTTATCCAGCTTTCCCACTTAGAGGATGTTGCAAGAGTTAAAAATGATTACAGTGCCTGGCTCGACTTCAAGCAGGAACTTTTTGATGACCCTGAAAACTCTGAGGCATACGAGGAGTACGAAGATGCTGAATGGGAGCTTGATGAATTAAAGAAAAAGGATATAAACCTTGAAGCAAAAGAGAGTTATTATAACACTGCAGGCGAGATTGAATCCAGGGAAGCAAGCCGAAGAATGAATATGACCGAAGCCGAGCGAAGAGAAAATATACCGTATCGAGGCGGTCAAAACACTGTTTTTACGGATGATAGCATGATATCATTTTCTGAGGATAATAAAAAAACTGCCGAGGAGGCAGTTGACAGTGGTGCTCAAAATGATATAATTGATTTACAAGTGCTTGAAAAGTTGAGGTCGTTAAAAGGATTACGTGGCATAAAGTATAATGGCGGGAAAGCAATCAAAATCCCCAATAATGATATGGCTACATTACGACACAAATACACAACGGAAGCAAGCTATGCTACGAGAACAGAAGGTTTGATAGATGCGGTTTCCTGTTTTGGTCAAAAGGGAAAAAAGCATTATTTCTACGTGTTCTATAAAGGTGAAGATTATAGAGTTGCACCGATTTTCAGGCTTGATTATGAATATATTCACAGATACATACAGGATATAAAAGATATCAACGAGGAGTTGGGATATAATGGTGACGAATTTGTCAATGAAGCAAAAAGAATTAATAGTGGGCTTGCAAGAGTTAGGCGTATCGGTCAAGGTGGTAGCGTTAATGATGACGTTACTGCAGACGGAAGAGGAATACCTGGAGTTGTCGAGATACATACAAACGAAGGGAGACTACATAATGGAGCAAGTAGCGAAAAAGACGTGGAACGCAGACAGCTTTCTTCTGGAGTATCTGATGGGGACAATGAAAGGAATAGTGATAGACGAGGAATAAAATTCTCCATGCCTGCACCTGTAAGTCAGGCACAGTATGAGGACAGGGCATACAAGCTTGAAAGGGATATTCGTATTGCCATTGAGGAAAAGATCGGGAATAAGCTGAGTGCGGAAAGCGCACATGCGGTGCAGGGACTTTCGGACAGCATTGCAAAGGGTGATGAGGCGAAGGCACAGGTTTGGAGAGAGGTATTGCGTGATTCCATACTGAAGAATGACATGGTTTACTACGGTGAAGAAAACGTAAGTGATGATGTTTTAAGCAATTACTTTAAGAGTATGCGAAAGAATAAGAGCAAGGTGTTGGTTGAAAAGGAAGACAGCCAGGATTTGACAGCGAGGGAATTGTCAAGTGTGTTTGGTGTTGGCGGATGGAGCAGAACGAACGGAATAGGTGTTGACGTTGTGTATGAAGAGCTTGCGAATATGGGAGCAGAGCTTAATGAAGCTGACAGTGTACAGGACAGACTGATTGCGATAAAGGATGCAAGAGAGGCAGTTCGCAAGAAGAACAGAAAACCTATGCTTAACCGAGGCAACGTGACGGAGCTGATTGATGTGGCTGAAAGAAGTGCTATAGGCGCCGTTAGCGAGGTTGAGAGGGCGAGAGAAGAAATGTACGCCTCAACACGGGACGTCGAGGGCGCCGTCCCCTACAAAAGGGAGCCTATTGGACAGGCTAATGTGCAGAGTGCGGTTGCAAGGCTTAATGAAATGCATGATGCTGTACAGGAAGAAAGAGATGATGTGACAAGAGTAAGGCTGGAGGATGAATACAGAGAAGAGCAGCTTAGGTTCTTCAACTGGATAATGCCTCACTTTACCCGGGCGGACGAGAGAGGTGTTACAGGAGATTATTGCTTCCATACAAATGCGGAGCTGGATGCTGAAAGAAGTGAGGTTGCGGAGAGTGAAAAAGCGGCTTTTGAGGCAGACAGGTACATGGAAGAGAATAAGATGAGCCGTGACATGGTAATGGCGGCGCATATGCTTGATGAGGGCGAGACTACTGTTGAAGAGATTGGCAAGAGATACAGAAATGTTGAGGACCGTGACAAAATATTTGCTTTGGCGGAAATGTACAAAAAGGTTACGGCAAACCCGGACAAGCTGAAGAGAAGGCACAGAGCACTCTTCGAGGATGTTATAAAGCATTTGTTCTACTATTCCGCTCAGATGAGAAATATAAGCCATATCAATGTGCAGAAGGATACGCCTGAAAGAATTATTGATAAAATATGCAGAGTTAACGACATTCGTGATGTGACAATGGGCAACCATGGAGTTACGGGCGATAAAAGCGACGGGTATTTTATAGTGACTGCCGATAATATGAAAGAGGTGCTTGTTCGAGGCAAGGATGCAAATGAGGCAAGACTTAAGAAAGCGGCGAAAAGATACAAGGAAATTGTAAAGGGCCTTGATATAAAGGCGGGCAGTGAGGACAGCGCGCTTATCCAGGACTACGGCGAAGGAAGAATAACGGAGCAGGATATCCCCTTTGACAAGAGAGAAAGAATTGTTAAGGCTGCAGAAACACTGACTGATGAAGTGTATAAACCATTACTTGAAGAAGCGAACCGCAGAAGATTTATTGAAGGCAAGGGAGAGTTTGTTGCTCCGCCTTTGAGGCTTACGGAAAGTGAGAGACGTTCTTTCAGATATATGCTTGACAACATGGACTATGTACAGAAGCATATTGCTGATATTAAAGCGCATATAAAGACTGCCGGTGTTAGTGAAGCGGCAAAGAGGTTGCATCTGAATGAGGGAATTGTACAGGCGGTAGCTGATTATGGCGACAATGCGGCTAAATATGTCAAGTGGGTTAAATGCGATTGGATTGCAGAGGACAGACTGCCTGTACTTCAGCAGGCGTGGAACCTGGTGCAGAGAGGTAAGAAGTACAACCTTCGAAGCGGAAAGGTGGAGATGGATTATTTCCCTCACTTTGAAAAGGACGATGCAATTGTTGAGCTTGGAAATCTGTTTATTGACCAGCTTCCCACAGCAATAAACGGTTTGACGGAAAGTTTCCGCCCGAACAGTAAGTACAACCCGTATTTCAATACGAGAACGGGTAACAAGACGGACAGTGATGCTATATTTGGAGCGAATGCATATATTAATGCAACGTTGCAGTACATTTATCACACAAGCGACATTACGAAGGCGAGACTGGCGGAAAACCATCTTAGGACGAAGTACGGAAAGGATGGCGGTGACCCGTATGTATTAAGTAATGTAGCGTTATGGCTTCACGAATGGGGCAATCAGATGGCAGGCAAACAGCACGCTGTTGACAGAATGACACAAAACCTCATTGGAAGACGAGCTTCAAAATTCTTAAGATTGGGAATGGGAAATATCGGACGTAATCAGATAAGCTGGAATTTCAGAACCCCGCTTTCAAATTTCTCTGTTTGGACGAGAGGACTTGCGGTTGTTGCACAGGAAATTGCATCAGGCGGAGGAAGCAACGGATTGAGCTATGCTTTTGGCAACTGGAAAGAACACATACAAAAGAGTGATTTTCTTTTCAGCAGATTTTATGATGATGTTGACTTAAGCACAAAGGATTGGAGAAAGCCTGTAACGGGTAACGGGACAGGACAGAATGCAAGAAATGCGGCGTCAAATGTTATAAATGCTGTGAGCAATGCCGGGAAGAAGGTTTCTGATGCGGGATTTAAGCTGATGGGTTGGTCAGATAAATTTACAATTACTGCAATGCATAAGATGCTGACGGGTGTATATATTGCTCAGGGAATGAGTGAGGAAGATGCAATTCGTAAAGCTGACTATGAAATGAAATCCCAGGCGGCAAGCAGAGACTTTGGTGATTCGCCTTTG
>JAFYPR010000067.1 GCA_017547445.1 Clostridia bacterium | reverse complement strand
CCGAAAGTGGCGATTTTAGGGCTCCCATAGGGAGTCTTGCACGAGAAATCGTCACTTTATTCCTTATAAAATTCAGACCTCAAAGTGCTGAAGGATGTAATCCGCCTTTGAGGTCGAGTGTCGATAACACTTTATCGACACGCTCAAAAGAGCGACTTTCGAGAGAAAGTCGCTCTTTTTCTCGTCGCGAAGCGACATATCGAGCTTTTGCATATCGAGTTTGAAAAATATATCGAAAATTCCAAAGGAATTTATATCGATGCAAAGTGCCTGAAGGCACTTTGCTTATCTTCCGAATACCTTGATTTCATAGAAGGTAGAGGGGAAATTATTGCTTCCGCTTCTGGGCTTTGCATCGTTTACCGTAACACGTACAAATCTTGCCTTGCCCTGACAATTGTCAACGGTGAAGCCGTAATCTGTGTAACCCTTACTCTTATCAACAAGTGTTTTGTAGTTAACGCCATCCTCACTGCCTTCAATAATATAGTTGTAGTACGGCTCACTGCCTATACGTAAAAGCCATGAAATCTGCACCTGGTTTACATTGTATACCTGACCGAGGTCTACTTCCCAGCTGTAAGGCCACTTTGTGTCAACTGACCACTGACTCTTATAGTTACCGTCGTTTGCATTCTTTCCGTAGCTTGTGGGTTTGTTCTGGGAAAGATTTCTGCCGCGCTGTACAGGCGCAAGCACGTCCTCGTCCCAGTTATAGAGCAATTCTTCAAAGTAGTCATAGAATGCATAACCATTGCTTACCGTTATGGGCAAACGAAGAGACTGAGTTGTCTTAACCGTTGCATCCTTCCAGTAGTTCATCCAGCGGTAGGAATTCATAATATAGTTTGTGCTGTCTGCCTTAAGGTAGAAGCCGTAGCCTGACTGAGATGAGAAGGTTGTAAGGTTACCTACATTACGAAGCTCACTCCAGGGTCCTTCCATATTTGTAGCAGAGTTATACATGCCGGGTGTGGGGTACCAGCCTGCACAGCCTGATGTAAAGAGATAATAATAATTGTCAACCTTTAAAATGTTGGGCAATTCTCTCCATGCACCGGGGTTAAGAAGAGCAACCCTCTTTTCAACACCGGACCAGTCATCCTTAAGTCGGTAAATTGCCAGATCCGCATTGTTGTGTGTTGCACCCATAATGTATGTTGTGCCGTCATCGTCGATGAAGGTGTTAAGGTCTCTTACATCATCGCCGCCCGGTCTTACTGCACCGTGGAATACCATCTTCTCGTCACCGGGGGTGTATGTGGCAATGGAAATTCTTGCAAAATCATAACCGCCGCCTCCGGGTTCTGCATGAGCAATAAATCCAAAGTTATCTGCCTTGGGGTTGTACCTGATGTTAACGCTTTCAAATCTTACACCGTCAAGACTCTTACAGGTTTCGTGAGCAAGGATATCTTCAATTGTCAGAACAACCTTAGGCTCTGAGTATGTGATATTATCTTCACTTGTTGTCATTTCCATCCAGCCGAAGCCCTTGCCGCCGTCTGTTCTGCTCTTCTGAGTAAACTTATAATACAAGCCCGCTGCGTCTCTCATGCCCTTAGAGGGTGTGCTCATACCGCTTGGCTCAAGGTTTGTTGTACTCTTCATGTCAAGGGGCAGTTCATAGGGCGTAAATGCCACTGTTTCTGCATAGCCTATCATTCCATTGTCATCTAAAGCATATACACGGTAAGTATAGCTCTTTCCGATTTCAAGGTCATAATCATCTGTTGTGAAGCCCTTCAAAGAGTCTATAAGCTCATATTCATTTCCGTCAACCGACCTGTAAATATCATAGCTCTTTGCGCTGATAACCTCATTCCACTGTAATTTAACATTTGTTACAGCCTCGTCACCCTTTAAGATAAAAGGCGTGCGGGTAATTGCAACCATCTTTGTGGCAGATTCGCCAACAACTTCGTATGTAAATACCTGCCCGGACTCTGCCTTTGCCTCCTGGTAAGCAATACCCTCCTTGATTGTAAGGTACATTTCGGAGTTTCTGTTCTTCAACCTGATACCGCCATCAGCCTTTTCAAAGGAATATACCTGATGGTTCTTCTTGTTGGAGGTATACTGGGAAAGCTTAATTCCCGCCTCCTTGCTTTCATTTGGCACGTCAATTGCCTTACCTGTTTCCTTGTTAATAAGAGTGAAATACTCACTGCTTAATGCAACTGCCTCCCATGCGGCAATATCGCCCTGTTCATCGGAAAGAACGATTTCATTAGCCTCGTTAACCATTAAGCTCTTGCCGTCCATTACAAGCTTAATGAGTTTACCGCCAACAAAAGTGCTTTCGCCGTAGTTTACATCAGAGAGTGTAACAAAATCAGTTTTTTCGCTCACCATGGAAACAAGCGCAGCCTCTTTCTTGTCTGTATCCTGAGTATCAAGTGTCTGATATTTTCCTGTAGCTTTATTAACACGAAGATATTTTTCATCGCCAACGTGCATAAGCTTGTAAATGCTGTCATTTACCTTGATAAACTTACCTTCATATCGGGGAAGGGGTGTGTCGGGAGTTACTGCATCCTCACTGCCCGCTTCGCCTGTCTGTACAACTTCAAGTGTGAACTTCTGGTTTTCGGCATTTGTTAACTCTTCCTGTGTGACAGTGCCGTCAGGTGCAATTGTCATAAAGAGCTTCGAGTTATAGCACTGCATATTATATGTACCGTCAACACTTCTTACAGGCACGTAATTCTGATTACCGCCCCCTGTAAATGCATACTGGATAAGGGTTTTACCTGCATCCTTACTGTCAGAAGGTACGTCAATTGCCTTGTTCGTTTTCTTGTTTGCAAGGCGGTATGCTTCGCTTCCGCGGGCAGTAAACTTCCATATCTGCGCCTCGTCCTCCTTAACATCAAGCATTACAACATTGCTGCCTGCTTCATCGGAAGATAATGCCTTGCCGTTATTTATAATTTTCACAAATTTGCCGTCAAATGCAGACTTTTCAATTGTAACAATGCTTTCATCACCGCCGTAGGATGCATTAAATGCCTTTAACGCACTGAGGTGAATATAAGTCAAATCATTAATAATAACGCTTTCCTTCTCAACAGACTGCTTCAAGCCTGCTCTCTGTATCCATTTTTGACCCACGGGGATTTTAATCTCAACTCCGCCGTCAATACAAACAGCGCATTTCGCTTCATTGTCCCAGATGACTGCAGTGTCCACAGCCTCCGAAAATGCTCTTAAGGGCACAAAACCGTTCAGCGCCGTAAAGCTCTGAATTTCGCCGTTAATCATTACCTTGCTTACAACATCCTCTGCCAATGCAGGTGTCATGCCAAGCACCATAATTACGGCAATTAATAAGCTAACAATCTTTTTCATAAATTTTCCCCCTTAATTCCTTACTCATGATTATTTTCCGACCATTCCTCGTAGAAATAGCCGTTATCATCATCAAACTCGTTAACATATTGATTACCGCTTACACCGTTAAAGAGCAATACGCCATGGTCAATCAGTTCAACAGAGGTTATCGTATCCTGGAAAAGGTTTAACTGTCTGCCGTCTGTCATGTCAATTTTGTACACAATCATATTGCCCACCTTGTTGTCCTCGCTCTGGTAGTAAAGACACTTACCGCCTGCGGCAACAACCTCACCGTTACCAAACTTTTTCATCCTTGAGCCGTCAAGCTTAAGCTGCATTGCACCCTCTTGGGTGTTTACATACAGATACTCGCCCAGAGCATAAAGGTTATAGCTCTTGATGTTATCAATCTCGTACAAAACCTCCTCGTCCTTTGTAACGATATTGTCTATAATTGTATAAACACTCTCTCCCTTTGTTATCTGCCATGTTCCGTTGCCCACGATTACCTCGTCAGGGTCTATCTTTACCCCTTCGCCGCAGCCTGTAAGGGACAGGCATAATATAAATATCATTAATAATGCTGCTGTTTTCTTCATTTCATTCACCTCAGATTGTCTATTGCTGTGCCCAATTCGTCCATCGCCTTGCCAAACTCGCTCCAGTTGCCCACCTTTAATGCACTTTGCATTCTGTCGTAAGCGTCAATTGCGCTCTTTGCATCTCCCAAAGCAATGTCAAGCTCCGTATCGGAAGGCACATCCTCTTCAACTGTATTGTCATTGCCTTCTTTTCCGAAAAGTGCGTCAAAGCACTCATCCAACGTTTCACGCATTACAACCTTATCGCCATAGGAAACAATAATTCTCTTAACCTCGGGTACCGCCGCCTGATTATTGGTCGTTATATAAACAGGCTCAACGTAAATTATTGATTCACCGATAGGTATAACAAGCACATTACCTCTCAACACCGTGCTTCCGCCCTGATCCCAGAGTGATAATTCCTTTGAAATATCAGCATCAGCATCAATCCTGTTTTCTATGTGAAGTGTGCCGTAAACAGTTCTTCCCGAAGGGAATTTGTAGCAGATAAGGTTGCCGTAGCTGTCGGAAGCAAGCCAGCCCACAAGGTTTTCCTTGTTTGCCGGCACAAAGGGCATCATCAGCACAAGCTGTGCGCCTTCACGTCCGAAATCCTCAACAGATAAAAGGTTGTAGTAGGGTGCCACATCAATTGCACCCTCCCCACGGTACTTTTCCTTTGCCCTCATCCATAAATCAGAGTTTGAATAGAACATCTCAGGGTCATTCATGTGGTATCTCAAATACATCTCGCTCTGTACATTAAACAAAAATTCAGGATATCTTATATGCTCATTCAAGTCCTCGGGGAGTCCTCCCAATTTCATAACAGAAGGATAAATTTCATTATACGTCATAACAATGGGGTCACTCTCGTCTGTTATATACACATCCACCGTACCAAGATATGCATCCACAACAGCCTTTGCGCTGTTACGGATATAGTTGAAGTTTGAATAATTTTTTGAATAAGGCATCTGGTCTGTATATGTGTACAAATCCACAATCCACTTAAGCCTTCCGTCCTTATCAATAAGAATATACGGGTCAGGGTCAAGCGTCATAAAGGGTACCGCCTTTTTTACCCTCTTTAAAATGTTCCTGTTTGTAAGAAGTCGGCTGTCACCATTCACATAGCCTGACACAAGCATTGTGTAATCCCCGTTTTTAAGGGAAAACAGAAGTCTGTTAAAGGGGTTCATTTCAATACCCGACTTATCGCCTGTGTAGTTATTTTCCACATTTTCGTTATTTAATGCATAGTCAAACTCGTCAATTTCGGTGTTTACTATGCAGTAATTATCGGTCTTTTCGCCATAATAAATTCTCGGCTCGGTAACAGAGGGTGCGCCCTTTTTACTCACAATGGGCATATCCTCAATAATAAAATCAGGCTGACCCTCGCTGTTCACCGCATTTACAGGGTTCATTGCAATACCGTAGCCGTGAGTATACTTAAAGGTTCTGTTGATATAGTTATTGGCATTGGAATCAAGCTTTGTGGTGTCAATTTCTCTTACCGAAATATTAACGGCAGTATTTTTACCGTTAACCGCATATTCCACAATGTCCGAATCATTAAAAACGTAATAATTACGTATACTCTTGGTTGAATTTAAAACCTCGCCCGTTGCCTGAGGGTCAGTAATTCTGATATTGTTTACAATATCGCTCTTTTCCCTGAGGATTTCACGGGTAAGATTTTCCTCTGCGGGAAATGTCCTCTCAGTCACATTATCAAGTTTAAAGCCTATTCTCGTATAGTCAATATTGTGCTTTATAAAGGGTGCTTCAAGTGTTGTTTCGTTAGGCTTTACGTGAAGTGCATCCACAACCTCTCCTGCTATGTTAACCCCCAATAAAAGCACGGGGAAAATTACAACAGTCACAACTGTTGCAACAAACTTTTTCCTGAACAGGAACACCGCCGCTACCGCCGCAAGCACAAAAAGCACATAGGGTGCTATTGTATAAAAGGGCATTATAACCTTCACATCGGTATAGCCTGCACCTGCATAGGTATGTGTCTGGTCTAAAAGTATACCCTGTGCTTTAAAATAGTAGGTAAAGCCGTACACCACACAAAGACCTATTACGTTTACCGCCAAATGCATAAACACACCGCTGTCCATAAGCGTGCCCCTTACATTGCTCTTCTCGCCGCGGGCAAGTATAAGAAAATACAAAAGAGCGTTAACAATAAGTCCTAAACCAAGTATTGATATGACAACCGAGGAAAAGGACTGCAAAAACGAGCGGTTAAAGAAATAATAGCTTAAATCAAGGTTAAAAACAGGGTCCTTTATACCTGAGTCAACCGCATTTGAAAACATAAGAAACTTTCTGCATAAAGCCTCGGAAAATGCCACAGCACCCAAAAGAGCAACAACCGCACTTTCCAAAAAAATGAATTTTCGCTTCAAAAGAAAGCTTACAGAGCCGTCAACTCTTACCGCATTGCGCCTTACAACCAAAAGATTAACTGATGCCACAAGGAATATAAATGCAAGCATCAGAAGAAATATCTCAACCCTTGCAAAAATATCCTTGAAAAATACAGTTGTATATTCCTCGCCTATTTCTCTTATTTCAAGATACTCCGTATAGTACCCCGAAAGTGTAACAGTTACCATCAATAAAATAACCGCCGTCAGTATAAGCCATAGTCTCTTCTTCAATTATTCATTCCTCATTTCTTTTAATAAACGAGCTGTCATCTGTCCACGTTCGTATAGTACGGGGACATTGCCTACCCGCCGTCAGCCCACTCGTTCGTATTGCCGCAAGCAGCCTTTCAACTGAATGAATGGCTGTGTCCCCGTTCCTTAATAAAACAATGCGTCTGCAAATTCCTGTGCGTTAAAGGGCTGCAAATCGTCAATACCTTCGCCTACACCCACAAACTTAACGGGGATACCTAATTTTTCACGTATTGTAATTACAATACCGCCCTTTGCAGTACCGTCAAGCTTTGTCAAAACAATACCCGTAATATTTGCCGCATTGTTAAATTCCTCTGCCTGATTAACCGCATTCTGCCCGGTTGTGGCATCAAGCACTAAAAGAACCTCTTTTCTTGCACCGGGAAGCTCGCGCTCAATAACACGGTAAATCTTCTTTAATTCATCCATAAGATTTTTCTTATTATGGAGTCTTCCCGCAGTATCGCAGATTAAAACATCTGCCCCGCGACTTTTGGCAGATACACAGCCGTCAAATATAACTGCCGCAGGGTCTGCGCCCTCCTGCAGCCTTACAATTCGTACATCGTTTCTCTCTGCCCATATCTCAAGCTGGTCTGCCGCCGCCGCACGGAATGTATCCGCCGCCGCAAGCACAACCTGTTTGCCTTCCTTTTTAAGACGGGACGCCATCTTACCTATTGTTGTTGTCTTACCAACGCCGTTTACACCGATTACAAGCACTACCGTAGGCTTTGTATCAAGCTTAAGCTGACTGTCCTCGCTTTCTAAAATTTCAGCTACAATATCACGAAGCTCTCTTTTAACCTCGTCCTCTTCTGTAAGCCTCTTTTCCTTAACTCTTTCACGAAGCCTTTCAACAATCTCCAAGCTTGTACTCATGCCGATATCGGCTAAGATAAGCATTTCTTCAAGTGCCTCGTAAAAATCCTCGTCAATTTTCCTGAAGGATTTGAAAACCTCATTAACCTTGTCGGAAAGTGAGCTTCTTGTCTTTCCCAGTCCGTCACGAAGACGTGCAAAAAAGCCCTTCTTTGCCTCTTCAATATCTTCTGTCTTTTCTTCGATTTCCTCTTTGATTTCCTCGGTTTCTTCCTTAATTTCTTCAACAATCTCAGAAACCTCTTCTTTAATCTCTTCTATTGTTTCAGAAATTTCTTCCTTCGCTTCCTCTACCGCCCCGGAAGCCTCTTCTTTTATTTCTTCGATTATTTCCTGAGCTTCTTCCTTTTTCTTCTTCCAGAAAAGCATCTGTATCTTCCTTTCCTAATGTGGGTTTTAATTTGCTTTGATTGGGTAATTGCAACCATTTTTAAAGGTACGGGGACACACCTCCTTTGATAAAATAAGGAAATTCTGACATATCACTTACCTGTGGGTGAGGTATGTCCCCGTTGTGGGCTGCAGTTTACATCAGTTACACCTCTTCGTATTCCTTAACGTCCTTTAAGCTCATAGAAAGGAGCTTACTTACACCCTTTTCCTGCATTGTTACACCATAGAGCACGTCTGCAGATTCCATCGTACCTCTTCTGTGCGTAATAACGATAAACTGGGTTGTATCAACTCTGTTTCTCATATAATTTGCAAAGCGGTAAACATTTATATCATCCAGTGCCGCTTCGATTTCGTCAAGCACAACAAAGGGCGATGGCGAAACCTTCATAAGCGCAAACAGAAGCGCAATTGCAGTAAGCGCCTTTTCTCCGCCCGATAAAAGGTTTATTGACAAAAGCTTCTTTCCCGGAGGCTGCACTTCGATTTCAATGCCGCTCTCTAAGATATTTTCCTTATCAATAAGGGATACCGATGCCTTGCCGCCGCCGAATAATTCCTGGAATATTTCACCAAAGTATGTATTTATAACAACAAACTTCTCTGCAAATATATCCTTCATTACAACGGTGATTTCTTTTATCAGCTTCTCAAGGCTTGCCTTACCCTCTTCCATATCCTTTACCTGATTAGAGAGGAATTCATACCTGTCCTTTACTTCCTTATACTCCTCGATAGCGTCTACGTTAACGTTACCCAATGCCTTAATAGCACCTCTTAAGGACGCAATTCTCTTTTGCGCCTCGGGAATGGAAACTGACGGCACATAGCATTCCTTTGCTTCGGAATAGGTCATTTCATATTCATCCCAAAGGCGGTTAACCGCAGTTTCTATCCTGTAGTCAATCTTGCTCTTTTCACTCTCAAGCCTTACAGCTTCATTCTGAAGAGAGTAGATAGTATCATTAAGTCTTCTTATTTCGTCACGGAGTATGCCCACTCTTTCGTCAGTACCCGTTTTACCCTGAGCCTGTGCGATAATTGCCGCTTCAATGTCGTTGACCTTTTTCTCCGATTCTTCCATGTCCTTTTTGCAAAGTAAAATTTCATTTTCGCAACGGGCAATGTTATTTATAACCATTTCCTTTGTTGCAGTCTTTGCCCTGTTTTCCGCTTCAAGGTTTTCAATCCTTATTTTTGTAAGGTTTGCTCTTTCCTTTATAAGGTCTATATCCTTTTCTACGCTTGTAAGCTCCATCTTCTTTTCAAAAAGACGGCTCGAGGCTTCATCCTTACGGCTCATTGCCTCGCTTAAAGCCTTCTGCTTTTCTTCCAGCTCTGCTTCGGCACGTTTTAACTCCTTGCGCACATTTTCCTTTTCAAGGATATATTCTCTCTTCAGGGTTTCATTATTTGCAATTTTATATGCAATTTCTTCCTTTTCCTTTTCAAGGCGCAAAAGACGTTCCTTTTCTTCATTAAGTCTCGTCTCTACCGCATTTTTCTCAGCCACAAGACGTGAAAGGGAAATATCCTTTTCGCTGAGAGTTTCTCTTGCAGCCTCTCTCTTTTCTTCAACCTCGTCAGCTTTATCCATTAAATCATCAATGGCATCCTCAGCCTTTTCGGAAAGGGAATCAAGCCTTTTTACTTCCTTCTTTAATTCCTCAATTTCTTCTTCTCTGCCCAGTACGCTTGATGCACGGTTCATGCTACCGCCCGTAATGGAGCCGCCCGGCTGGAACACTTCGCCGGATAATGTTACAATCTTGAACTTATAGCGGTTAGCCTTTGCAAGACGTATCGCATTATCCTGGTTATCGGTAACCACAACTCTGCCTAAAAGCGACTCAACCGTATTGTCAAGAAAGCTCTCTCTTTCGACCAGATCTGCCGCAATACCGATAACGCCCTTTTCCTTAAGGATTTTACCCTCACCCTCAAGCCTTCTCTTTTCCTGGCTTGACAAGGGAAGGAAGGTAACTCTGCCCAGCTTGTGCTCTTTAAGGTAGTTAACAGCCTGTTTTGCATCCTGTTCATCAGGCACAACAACATTCTGCATAGCACCGCCCAGAGCCACCTCAATGGCAGTGGAATATTCCTTCGGCACCCCAATAAGCTTCGAGAAAATACCATTTATCCTGCCGGGGTATCTTCCCTCCTTATGTGCGTTTATAAGGTCCTTGACGCTTCTCTGATATCCCTCCAGCGCCCTTTCCATTTCTTCAAGCATTCTGAGTCTGCCCTGCTTTTCACCGATAAGTGAGCTTAAGCGGTTAAACTCGTCCTTCTTTTCGTCAATGGCACGGTTTATATCGTCACTTTCACTCTTTGATGCGATAAATACCTTTTCCGCACCCTCTCTTGCTTTTTTCGCTTCGTCAATATCACGTGCAAGGCGCTCGCATTCAATGCTCATTCTCCGCTCCCCGTCACGTGACTGTGTGATATCCGCTTCAATGGAAAAACGTCTTGTTTCAATACTTTCCTTCAAAACCTCCAACGATGCGCTCTTTGTATCAGCCTCGCTTAAAGCACGCTCCATGTCACGGATTTTACTTCTCACCTGTTCCACTGCAACACCCTTTGTTGCCATATCGTCGCTTACAACGGCGCCGTCAGCTTCCAAAGAAGTCAGCTCACGGTTTAATTCTTCCAGCTTTGCCCTTACTGCTTCTTCTTCCTTTGCCATGTCAAGAAGGCTCTTTTTCGCATCAGCTGTAAGGCGGTCATTTGCTCCCATTTCCGCTTCAACAGAAAGGATGTTAGTCTTATAGTTTTCTATATTATTTGTTAAAAGCTTTATGTTGTTTGCGTGGTTATTATGCTCGTCCTTTGCCTTATCCAATTCCTCGCGGAGCTCCGATGTCTTTTCATCACTTTCTTTTAAAAGTGCATAAAGCTCATCGCTTTCCTTCTCGTAAGATTCAAGAAGCTTCTTTTCTCTCTCTGAATCCTCTCCCGCGATTTTCAAAAGCTCGTCATACTTTTTAACCTCTTCGCGGTTTTTGTCGATAATATCAACAGAGGCAGAAACCTCAATACCCTTTAATTCTTCTCTCAGGTCAAGATATTTTCTCGCCTTTTCGCTCTGGCGCTGCAAGGGACCTACTCTCCCTTCAAGCTCGTTTAATACGTCACGCACTCTTACAAGGTTTTCTTCTGTTTTTTCAAGCTTTCTTTCAGCCTCGTCCTTACGGTGACGGTATTTTGAAATACCTGCCGCCTCTTCAAAAACCTGTCTTCTGTTTTCAGCCTTGGCACTAAGAAGCTCGTCAATTCTGCCCTGACCTACAACGCTGTAGCCCTCTCTTCCCAAGCCTGTATCCATGAAAAGCTCATGAATATCCTTTAATCTTACCTGTGCCCCGTTTATTAAGTATTCACTTTCACCGCTTCTGAAAACTCTTCTCGTAACGGCAATCTCGTTAAAATCCGACTGGAAAAAGCGGCTTTCGTTATCAAGCACAAGAGTAACCTCCGCAAAGGAGAGTTGCTTTCTCTTCTGTGTACCGTTAAAGATAACATCCTGCATATTTCCGCTTCGAAGGCTTTTTGCGCTCATTTCACCCATAACCCATCTGAGTGCATCGGAAATATTACTCTTACCCGAGCCGTTAGGGCCTACTATGCCCGTAACGCCTGTGCCCACCTCTATTACAGTTTTATCTGCAAAGGACTTAAACCCCTGCAATTCAACACGCTTTAAATACACTTATTTCACCTACTTATGTAGTTTTTTCTCAAGTTTGCACTATATCTATATTATTATACCTTGAAATCCTGATAATTTCAAGGTATAATTTAATCGGTATAGTATTAGTTGCCGGGAGCACCAGCACGGGACACTCCCTACCCACAGTCAACCCATTCTTTCGTTTTGCCATAAACAAAAGTGAAAATGAATGAATGGGAGTGTCCCTGTCCCTTATAAAAATGCTGCAATCACCCAATCAAACTAAAGGAGGACCACTCATGATTAAATTTGAAAACAACTATTTCTTCCTTGAAGGAAAGGATATTTCATATATTTTCCGCATTGGCAAGGGCGATTATTTAGTCCATTGCTACTTCGGCAAAAAAATTAAGATGCATCCCACATGCATTGTACCCGAAAGGTTCTATTGCTGGCACTCATGGGGTACTGACGGTGTAAAATTAGACGAAATTCCTCAGGAAGCACCTACCTACGGTCATACGGATTTAAGAAGACCGCTTGTTTCCTTCGGGGATAAAATATCCGTTTTAAAATACAAATCCCACGAAATTTATAAGGGCAAAAAAGAGCTTGCTGCTCTTCCCTCCTCACTTGATGCAAATGAGGATGCCGAAACGGTGGAAATCACCCTCTTTGATGATGTGCAAAATATCGAGGTAAAGCTTTTTTATACGGTATTCGAGTCAAAAAATACAATTGCCCGTCATGTGGAAGTTACAAACAAAGCAGAGGATAATTTAAAAATCGACTCCTGTTATTCAATGTGCATTGACTTTGAGCACTCCGATTTTTACGAAACCCACTTCCCCGGCAGATGGGGCTTTGAAAGAGAAAAGGTAACAAATCCCGTAGTGCGGGGCACGCTCGACATAAATAACGCCCGCGGCGGCTCGGGTCACTTTATGAACCCCCATGTGCTCCTTCACTCACCCCATGCAACTGAAAAGAGCGGCGATGTGTACTCCTTCATGCTTGTTTATTCGGGTAACCACTCCACTTTAATTGACACCGATCAGAGAATGCGCACAAGAGTAATGCAGGGTATTAACCCCTTCGGCTTTGAGTGGAATTTAAGTAAGGGCGAAACCTTCACCTCACCCGAGAGCCTTATAACCTTCTCCCCTGATGGCTTTGGCGGCATGAGCAGAAGCCTCCACTCCTTTATAAAGGAAAATATCGTCCGCGGCTACCATAAGGATAAACCCCGCCCCATTTTAATCAATAACTGGGAAGCCACCTACATGAACTTCAACGAAGAAAAAATCCTTTCTATTGCATCTCTCGCCCGTGATTTGGGTATCGAATTATTTGTACTTGACGATGGTTGGTTCGGCAAGAGAAACCGGGACAACTGCTCGTTGGGGGACTGGTATGTAAATTACGACAAGCTCCCCTCCGGCATTGACGGCTTAGCCGGAAAGGTTACGGCTATGGGCATAAAGTTCGGCTTATGGTTTGAGCCTGAGATGGTTTCGCCCGACAGCGACCTCTATCGTGCTCATCCCGACTGGGCAATCCATGCTGAAGGTATTGCCCCTGCCCTCTCACGTGACCAGCTTGTTCTTGACTTAACAAAAAAAGAAGTTCAGGACTATGTTATAAATGCAGTCGTGTCCATTCTTAAAATCGCACCCATAAGCTACGTTAAAAGGGACTATAACCGTTAAAATAACGACATGCCCCGCCTTGGCTTTAACCACGAATATACCCTGGGCATGTACCGTGTAACATGCGAAATAACCGAAGCTGTACCCGAGGTTTTGTTTGAAGGCTGCTCAGGCGGCGGCGGAAGGTTTGATGCAGGAATCCTGTGCTATATGCCCCAAATCTGGACAAGCGATAACACAGACCCCATCGAAAGGGTATACATCCAGTACGGCACTTCTTTCGGCTACCCCACAAGCACAATGGGAAGCCACGTTACCGCATCACCCAACCATTACACAGCCCGTAAACCCTCCATGAAAACCCGTGGCGATATCGCACTCTCGGGTAACTTCGGCTACGAGCTGGATATCACAACACTTCCCCAAGAGGATCTGGATGCAATAAAATTACAGGTTGAAGAATGTAAAAAAATACGCTCACTTGTTCAGTACGGTGACTTTTACCGTCTTGCCGACCCCTTTACGGGCAATGAAGCCGCATGGCAGATAGTAAACGGGGATAAAACAGAAAGCTTTTTCTGCGCAACAAGGATTATGTTCAAATCAAATGTATATTTCCCCCTCATAAAGCTTGACGGTCTGGAGACGGGTGCACTTTATAAGGACGAATACACAGGAAACGTTTACTCTGCGGACGAATTAATGCACAGAGGAATGTTTATAGATTTTCCTCATGGTGACTTTGTAACATATACGATGCACCTTAAAAAGCTTTCGGAAAATCTATAAACAAGGAACTCCGTTTGTGTGTCCCGGCACCTTAAAGAATTGTTGCAATTACCTAATCAAAGTACACACAAAAGTCAAAAAAATCTTGATTTTTTTCGCACATAGGTGCATAATATACCTAATACATATACATAGGAGATGTTTTTAATGGAACTTAAAATTACAAAAACAACTGCCCCCAAGGCAAAACCCGTTGATGAGTCTAATCTCCCCTTCGGCAGAACCTTCACAGACCACATGTTAATCATTGACTATACAGAAGGCATCGGCTGGCATGACGGACGAATTGTTCCCTACGGTCCCATCGAAATGGACCCTGCCACAACAACACTTCACTACGGTCAGGCAGTTTTTGAAGGCTTAAAGGCATACCGCTGTCCCGACGGCAAAATCAGAATGTTCCGTCCTGACAGAAACATGGCTCGTCTCAACGTATCAAACGACCGACTTTGCATCCCTCAGATTGACGAGGAAGAATTTACAAAGGCAGTTATGGAGCTGGTTAACGTAGAACGTGACTGGGTACCCTCGGCTCCCAACACATCCCTTTACATCCGCCCCTTCATCTTTGCAACAGATGTATTTTTAGGCGTTCATCCCTCTCATACATATAAGTTCATGGTTATCCTTTCTCCCGTAGGTCCCTACTACGCAGAAGGCTTAAACCCCGTTAAGATTTATGTTGAAGACGAATATGTCCGTGCAGTACGCGGCGGTATGGGCTTTGCAAAGGCTGCAGGTAACTATGCCGTATCTCTCAAGGGTCAGGTTGTAGCAGGCGAAAAGGGTTATTCCCAGGTTTTATGGCTTGACGGTATTGAAAGAAAGTATATCGAAGAAGTTGGTGCAATGAACATCTTCTTTAAGATAAACGGCGAGGTTGTAACACCTGCATTGAACGGCTCCATTCTTCCGGGCATCACACGCGACAGTGTAATCAATGTATTAAAGAGCAAGAATATCCCCGTTAGTGAAAAGAAAATATCAATTGACGAAATTATCGAAGCTTATAACAACGGAACACTTGAAGAAGTATTCGGTACAGGTACAGCAGCTGTTATCTCCCCCGTTGGCGAATTGTGCCACAAGGGTGTAAAGATGGTTATAAATAACGGCGAAATCGGCACCGTTTCCCAGATGCTGTATGATACAATCACAGGCATCCAGTCAGGTGTTATCGAAGATACCTTCAACTGGACCAGAATAGTAGAATAACCCACACAAAGAGAGCACAAAAAATTCACATTTTTTGTGCTCTCTTTGTGTAGACATTTACTTATCTTGATGTTATAATCATTATGTATGATTATAACATTTTATTTTTAGGAAGATTGTCATGAAATTTAAACATACACAAATTTTTACAATTATTATACTTATAATATATATCCTCTCTTCCATACCCTGTATTCTCTTTGCAGAGGATGAGTCTCCCCTTCTTTATTTCGATTTTGAAGAAGCTTCTTCCGAAGGCGTGTGGATAGGTGCCGCCCGTGATACCCTCTGTGCCTTTGAGGGAGAGTGGGGCATCCTTGCATCAAACCCCTACGGTGACGATCATACGGGTATTTTCGGTCACATTCTCCAATATGATGACTATATTCATCTTGAAGACGGCGGGATATATACCTTCTCTGCATATGTGATGAATCCCATGGCAAATACCGACTCTGTTCCCTCTGCATCTGCATATATCGGGCGCAACGGAGGCGAGCTTTTCATTGATATCTCATCAGTGGGCTACGACTGGAGCATGGTTACCGCCAGCTTTATGGCAACGGAAAATACGGATATACCCTTGTCGATAACCTTCGAGGGCGGCGATTCCGATGTCGGCTTTTTTGTTGACAATATATCCGTAACACGGGAAACACGAAAGCCTGATTATACTATGCTCAAGGGTCCTGAAAGTGTCTATATACCCGATATGGGCTTTATTGACTACCGCTATAGCTTGGTAACCTATGATACTGACGATTTGCCCATTAATATTTTACTTAATAACCCCACCGTTACAATCGAAAATATGCCGGAAGGGGTCGAATATTTTGAAAGCGATGGCACCTTACGTGTATTTTCCGATGCTCCGGCAAACATAACCTTCACTCTGACGTATGAAGGCTCAACAGTATTTGATACAGAGGTTGCCACAATAGAAGTAACAACCACCAAAAACCTTCTTTCTGACCCTTCATTTGAAAACGGGGAGGAAAACTGGGTATCAGACGGTGATATTGCATACTCTGACGGCAGTATTGCTCTTTATGCCGAAGAGGAGGGCGAATGGGGCAAGGCGGCTTCCATGACTTATACAAAGCAGCTTCTTCTGTATGCAGACAATATGTACGTATTCCGTGCCGATGTAGGCAGCGATGAAAGCTTTTCTTCATCCTCTGTCTATATTTCAAACCTTTCCTTTGCCTCCTCAGGCTATGCGGAAATTAATATTACAGGCATCGGCGGTGAGTGGAGCAATGTTACAAGTGCATTTTTGATTGAGGATACAGGTCTTTACGACCTTACAATAAATCTCTATGCCCCCACAGAGCGGCCCATTTATGTTGACAATGTATTTTTCGGTACAGAAAAGGAAGCGCCCGCATCGGTGTCCATTCATGCACCGGGGCATATACAAATCCCCTCCGATACACTTACACTTCCCTGCTACGGATTGGTGCGCAATCAGCTCAGTGAGGTGATGGAAGATTTTGAATGTACCGTTTCCATTTCTCCCGATGACGAAGGCGCAACACTTGAAGACGGCTATATTACAGTTTCACGCCACACCAGAGCAGGCGACTACACAATAACCGCAACCTTTGACGGCATTTCCTCCGAGCACGTCATTACTGTCAGTGACAATGCTGTAGGCGACGGCGGTTTTGAAGAAAAACAGCCTGACGAATGGTGGACAGCCTCCGATGGTGCATTTTTCTCAATTATCGACTATAACGGAGGCAAGGCGGCTCATGTTCATTCGCCTGATTCCTCCTGTATTGTAATCAACAACTCCTACATGGAGCTTATTGAAGGCAATTATTATGTGTATTCAGCCTCCCCGGGCTTTGGCGAAGGCACCGTTACTGCCTTTATTGCTGACAATGACACAGGCGAATATATTCCCTTGGGTCAGTACACCCCTCTTGAAAGCACAAAAATCCCCTTTACGGTAGACAAAAACGTAATCGGCAGACTTGTACTCTATATTGAAGCTGAGGGCAGTGTAGGTCTTATTTTTGACGATATTGCAATTTCTCCCTATGAGCTTACAGCTACAGATGTTATAGCAGAAGGCGGCGAATACGGTGACTTTATCCGCGGAAGCTATATATATGTAAACAATATGACAGATGCCCCCGATGCGGATATTTCCTCAACACGCTGGTATATCTCATCATCCTTTGAAGGCCACTACGAGCCTATCGGCATTCCCAACCAGGATTATCTTGAATTTACACCTGATATGGCAGGACAGTTTATCATCTACGAGGTTACACCTGTCTGTGCCTATACAGGTCTTGTAGGTGACAGTATCCGCTCTCTTCCGGTGAAAATCGGACAGCCCTATGATGATAAGGATACACCCATCATAAGCCCCATGACTCCCGTTGAGCTTGAAGCGGTTGAAAATCATCCCTTTATGGATATTACCGCCCACTGGGCAGAGGGCATGATTTCATCCCTGGCAAGTGCAGGTGTAATATCAGGCAAGAGCGCAAACCGCTTTGTACCTGACTATTATGTGACCCGTGCAGAGTTTACTGCTATGGTGGCAAGAGCATTTTCTCTTGTATCAGTGCCTTACTCAGGTCAGTTTGACGATATCAATGCGGACGACTGGTACTCAGGCTGGGTTGAAGCGGCGTATAAAAGAGGCATTATAACAGGCGTTGACGAAAACACATTTGCTCCCAATGAGCGTATCACCCGCGAGCAGATGTCTACAATCGTGTACAGGGCATATCTTCTTGCAGACGGTCCTCTTCCCTATGATATGGACCTTCGCTACTACGACAGCTTTATGATAAGCCCCTGGGCATACGAAAGCGTCAGAAACTGTACAAACCTGAATATCTTAACAGGTAAAGAGATATCACTTTTCAAGCCCCGGGACTTTGCAACACGTGCGGAGGCGGCGGCGGTTATCTATCGCACATTAAAAAGTTTTTAATAAAAATTATTATATAAGGAGAAGAATGACATGAAAAAATTTATTTCCATTGCACTTTGCTTGATTATAGCTCTTGCAAGTGTAAACGCTTACGCAGTAACCATCCGCCTTGATGGTGAAATCGTCACAGAAAACGCCTATCTTAAGGATTGGACTACCTTTGCCGATGCGGCAGACATTGACCCATCTTTAACAGGCGAAATCGCTGTCCGTAAATATTACGAGGACAAAGGCAACTTTGTAGGCTGGGACCAGGAAAATCAGACAGTTATGGCAGTAACAGAAGCCTTCGGCAACTACTACCGCATTGTAAACAAGGCTACAGGCAACGTAATAGTTGCAGAGGATTATAACCGTGATAACCTTGCTCCAATCGTAACAGAGCCTTTTGATTACTATAACCGTGACCAGGTTTACCGTTTCGCAAGGATTAACGATACTCAGGGTTATTTTGTGAATATGCTCTCAGGCCGCTCTCTTGACGTTCCCGATGCAAAGACAGACGAAGGCTTGCAGCTTATTCAGTACACCTATTACTCAAACACTCAGCAGAAAATGACTTTAACAAGTGTGGGCAACGGCTATTATACAATAACTCCCGCTCACTGTGATATGGTTTTGGCCGAAAAGGACGGCAAGGTTATCCAGACTGCCGATAAGGAAAGCGAAAAAGCAATGTGGAAGCTTGAATATGTATCAGGTCCCATTCTCTCCACTCTTTCCTCTACAGACGGCTACAAGCTTTTAGATAAGAGATTGCAGAGAGCTGCAGACGAATATTTCACAGATAAAATCTGGATTACTCAGCAGGCGATGGCAAATGCCGAAAATAAGTTTGCCGCTGCAGATTTTCTTAACCTCTCTGCCGAAGAACAGGCAAATCTTATTAAGGATTGTCTTAACTTTACAGCCTCCTATCAGGTAGGCGGCACACTTGCTTCCGACCATGTGGCAAAGTATGAAATTGTCAGCGTAAGACAGGAGGCAGAATTTGATATCTGGCGCGGTCACAAGCTTCCCTGCTGGCTCTACGAGGTAGAAATGGAAGGCGACAGTGAAGGTCAGGTACATAAATTCACATTTGTAAGTAACGAAGAAGATAAGGATGCTCCCATGGTTGCACGCTCCATTGAAGCCATTGCAAGAACACCCTATGCAATCCGTCAGTACGTTCACTGGCTTTACTGGAAGAAGGGTGACGGTGCAAACAGCTTTAACGGCGGTGGCAACGGCATCTGGATAAGACTTAACTACGAGCCCCAGACAAGCCAGCAGATTACAAGCACACTCTGCCATGAATTAGGTCATATTTTAGACAGTAACGTGTTCCCCAACAACGACGTATGGAGCTACGCTGAAAGCCTTGACGCTTGCCCCATTTCAGGCTACGGCTCCTCAAACCAGGCAGAAGATTTGGCAGAATTCAACAAGCTCTTCTTTATGAGCCGTGACACAGAAGCTTTTGAACATCTTGAAGAAATCTACCCCAACCGTTGTAACGTTCTCCGCGGTATGCTCTACCGCGCAGACAAGTCATACTTCGCAGATTATGAAAAGTATGAAAAGTGCATAACAGACATCGAAGAAATTCTTTCAAAGAAGACAGAAGGCTCTGTAGCAAGTGAAATCGACGATTCCATGTACTATATGGTAAAGGATAAGGAAACAGGCAAGGTATGGACAGTTACAGATGCATCACTTGACAACGAAGTTCCCGTAGTTTTAAAAGATGCAGAAGAAGGTAACGCTTCTCAGCTTTTCGCAATTGAAAAGACAAGCGATACAATCCGTTTCTTTGCAAAGCACTCAGGCTCCTCCTTACAGCTTGACGACTCCGGTCTTCCCAACAAGACAATCAACCAGTACGGCGGCACATGGGCAATAAACGAGCAGTTTGCAGTATATAAGGCAGACGGCGGCTATACCTTCGAAAGCGAAAGATATTCTCTTTCTATCGACGTCAAGGGCAACAACCTCGTTTCCGGTATCGAAAAGCAGGGTAAGGTATTCGAGCTTGTTGGCGTTGAAAAGAACACAAGTAACCTTAACTACACAATCCGGGTTAACGGAACAGAAAAATATCTCGGCGCAATTGACAATAACGCAAACTACCTCTTCGTACAGGCAGTTGACGAAGCCTCTGAATGGAAGATTAAGGACATGGGGGATAATGTCTGCACACTCGTATACACACCCGAGGGCACACTTATAGACATTCTTGACCTCTCCACAGATTCCGGCAAGGCGGCAATCCTCTGGAGTGCTACAGGCGCTGAAAACCAGATGTTTGTTAAGGAAGAGGCAGATAACGGCGTAATGTTCAAGGCTGTTCATTCAGGTCTCTACCTTACGGTAAACCCCGACGGCAGTGTTACACAGGAAAAAGAAGGCTCAGTTTTCACAATCACAGCAGCAGAATAATTTCAAAAGAGAGTTTGCATTACGCAAACTCTCTTTTTTTACAATACTCCAATACCGCTTCCATTTCCTTTGAAACCCACTTGTTTTTATGATACAAAAGCTGTTTCCACACCTCAATTTCAAAATCTTCAACCTCAATGTACTTCAGCTCACCACGCCTGACTCTTTCCTCAGTTACATAATTAGGCAGAAGACCTATTCCTGCTCCTTGTTTTATTATTTCGCATATAATGTCTGTATTACCCGTTTCCAGAACCGGAGTAACCTCAAGTGATTTTTCTGCAAGCTTTTCTTCAAAAATTCTTGTATAGCTCATTCCCGACTCCGTAAGTATAAAAGGCATATTGATTATCTCTTCAATTTTAACCTTATCTGCAACGGGGCTGTTCAGCGACGTAATAAAATGAATACCAACTCTTTCTTCCTTCGCAATAATATAATCGGTATCATAAATATGACTGTCCAATGTCAGTATCATGTCAACCTCATTATGGTCAACCATACGGAGCATTTCACCTGTACCCGCTTCGACAACCTTTAAGGTTATACCCTTGTTGTGCTTGTAAAAATCGGCATAGTTATTGCCCAGCATATTTTTACAGAGGCTGGATGCCGTAGCCAATGTAATATGACCTGCAGGCTCGCTCTTATCCGTCATGCTCTCTTTTAATTCATCCGTCATTTTCCTGACAGTGTGGGCATAATCCAAAAGCTCCTTCCCCTTTTTCGTAAGGGATACAGAGTGGTTTATCCTTTCAAAAAGTCTGCATTCAAGCTCACTCTCCAGCTGCTTTATCTGAAATGATACCGTGGATTGGGTATATCCCAAAGCCTCTGCTGCCTTTGTAAAGCTCGTCATTTCTGCAACATATATAAATGTAGTTAAATTCTTTATATCCATAATTATCTCCCATCGAATTTTTCGATTGTTTTTACAAATATTATCAATTTGACTTATCCTGAACCATAGTATATACTATCTTTGTTCAAATTTCAACAGGAAAGGACAAGGAAAATGGAACTTTTTAAAAACATAATTGATTTTATCTATTACATTTTCTCCGATGCCAATTTTATAACCTTCACACTTCCCAACGGTTTTTCAATCGGCATCCCGCTTTTGGCAATTTTATTAATTCCCACAGGCATTTATTTTACACTCAAAACAAAGTGCCTCATCGTGCGTTTCTTCCCCGAAATGCTTCGTCTCACACTTGAGAAGAAATCATCTGACGAAAAGGGAAGTCTCTCAGGCTTGCAGGCTCTTATCGTTTCAACCGCAACACGAGTTGGCATGGGTAACCTTTTAGGCGTTGTAGCGGCAATTGCATTCGGTGGCGCAGGCAGTGTTTTCTGGATGTGGGTTACAGCACTTTTAGGCACATCTACCGCCTATATCGAAGCAACGCTTGCTCAGCTTCATAAGGAAAAAGACCCCCTCTACGGTGGTTTCCGCGGCGGTCCTGCTCAGTATCTCCACGCACTTTTTGCCAAGGCTAACGGCAAGAAGAAATCCGTAATCGCAGTTTTATTTGCAATTTCCGGTCTTCTTTGCTGGGGCGGTATAAGTCAGGTTATCGGTAACTCCGTTGCCTCCGACCTTACCTCCACCTTCAATATAAACCCCATGTACACAGCTGTTGCACTTACAGTTCTTTGCGCATTTATCGTTCTCCGTAAGAACACAACGGTAAAGGTTCTGGATATCATCGTGCCTGTTATGGCAGTGCTTTATTTTGTTGCAACAATCATTTTCATGGTTATAAACTTCCGTGCAATTCCCGGTGTATTCGAGCAGATTTTTGCCGAAGCCTTCGGTTTAAGACCTGCCGTTGGCGGCACATTGGGTGCAATCATTTCCATGGGCGCACAGCGCGGTCTTTTCTCTAACGAAGCAGGCAGCGGCTCCGCTCCCTGTGCAGCGGCAGCTGCTGATATCGACAACCCCGTAAAGGGCGGTCTTTTACAGGCTTTCGGTGTATTTATTGACACTATCGTTATCTGCACATGTACAGCAATGCTTGTACTCATTGCAAACCCTGTAAACAGTGGTGACCCTGCAGCTATGCTTAACGAAACAATGAACTTCCACATGGGTTACGCAGGCGAAGTGTTTATGTCAGTTATTCTCTTCCTCTTCTGCGTTTCCACATTCCTCGGTGTTCTTTTCTATGCAAGAAGCAATGTCAGCTACCTCTTCGGCGACAACTGGACAAGCCAGACTCTTTACAAGGTTTTTGCTTTAGTGATGCTTTTCTTCGGTTGCCTTACTACAACTGTTGATGCATGGCATCTTGCAGACATCGGCATCGCACTCATGACAGTGTTCAACCTTATGGCGCTCTTCCCTATGGCAAAAGAGCCCTTGAAAATGCTTAAAGAATACAAAAAAACTAAATAAATAATCACTTTCGGGACATTCCTGACCCACCTTTAGCTTGAGATGTTTGCACAAGCTGGTTTTAGCGGAGCAGGAGTGTCCCGTTACCTTTAAAAATTGTTGCAATTATCCAATCAAGCTAATATAATATATACTAAAGAAAGGTGGTTTATATTTATGAAAGTGTTACTTATAAACGGCTCTCCTCATGAAAAGGGTTGTACATACACAGCACTTAATGCTGTTGCAGCTGCCCTTAACGAGGACGGTATTGAAACAGAAATTATAAACGTAGGCAAAACAAGCTCAGGTTGTATGGGCTGCGGCTACTGTGCTAAAATGGGCAAATGCATAAACGATTCTGACATTGTCAACGAAACAATTGCCCGCCTTGATGAATTTGACGGTTTTGTTTTCGGCTCTCCCGTACATTATGCCTCTGCATCGGGTGCCATCACCTGCTTTATGGATAGGCTCTTTTATGCAGGCAGCAAAAATTTAAAATATAAGGTAGGTGCCACTGTTGTATCTGCACGCCGTGGCGGCACGACCGCAACACTTGACCAGTTAACAAAGCATTTAACAATCTCTAACATGCCTGTTGTTTCATCTTCCTATTGGAACATGGTGCACGGCTCTGCTCCCGATGATGTAATAAAGGACGAAGAAGGTATGCAGACAATGTATAACTTAGGTCACAACATGGCATGGCTCTTAAAGTGTATCGAAACGGGCAAGGAAAACGGTATAGACCACCCTGTCCCCATCACAGGCTCAAGAACAAACTTTATAAGGTAATTGTTGAAAATTTTTCCATGGAATGATATAATCATTTCATGGAATTTTTTGTTTTAACGGAGGTAAAAAGATGAAAAAGGTATTATGCTTGATTTTAGCAATTGTATTCACGCTTTCGGTGTGTAACCTTCCCATTCTTGCCCGTGAAATAGGCGATGCAATGTCTTCTCTTTTCAGCGAGGATTTTGCCTTTGGCTCTCTTACAGGCAAAATAACGGATGCAAAGGGCAACGGCGTGGAAAATGCATCAGTATGGATTTATAACTACGACGAAAGCTGTGCCCTTGACATAGTTTACACCAATAGCGAGGGTATATGGCAAAGTGAAGAATATGATGTAATCGCAGGCTATAAATACAAGGTTAATTACTACCTTCCTGCCCATACCTTCTCCCATAACGGCATTATTGTCACAGCCGCAGTCTCGGCAACAACACTTGATACCGTTACCGCAACTCCTGTAACAGGAGCAGTATGCACCATTTCCGATTTCGAATACGAAATCGGAAATGACGAGGTAACAATCACCAAGTATACAGGCAGTGACAAAAAGGTTATCATCCCCGATGAAATAGAAAATCTGAGTGTGGCTGCAATCGGTCACAGGGCATTTGCTGACAGCACCGTTACGGATATTTTCTTGGGTGCAAATGTAAAAACAATTGAAACCTATGCATTTTTTGGTTGCAACAGCCTTAAAAACATCACCTTCCCCGCAGGCCTGGAGGCAATAGATAACTATGCCTTCTATAACTGTACTTCCCTGGAAGAGGTCACACTTCCCGACAGTGTTAAAACCATTGAATATAATGCCTTTTACAACTGTTCACTTTTAAAAAAGGTCAACATCCCCTTAAGCCTTAACTATACAGGCTCCAATATATTCAATGGCTGTCCTCTTTTGACTCATATGGATGTACCCGAAGGGGTAACAATCCTTCCCGGCAATATTTTCAGCGGAACGGCAAGCTTAAAGACAGTTTCCCTCCCCGGGGGCTTAGTTGAAATCGGTGACAGCGCCTTTTATAACTGCAGCGCCTTGGAGGAAATTACAATACCCTCTTCAGTTACCACAATCGGCGACAGTATATTCGCGGTCTGTACCTCTCTTAAGAGCGTCGCATTATCCGAAGGGTTGGAGACAATAGGCAACCATGCCTTCTATAACTGTACCTCACTGGAAGAGGTTTCGCTCCCCGACAGTGTTAAAACCATTGAATACAATGCATTTTACAACTGTTCCCTTTTAAAGAAGATTAATATTCCCTTACGTATCGACTATACAGGCTCCAACATTTTCAAGGGTTGTCCCTTGCTCACCCATATAGATGTGCCCGAAGGTATAACAATCCTTCCCGGCAATATCTTCAACGGAATGAGCAGTTTAAAGACAATCTCTCTCCCCCAAGGTTTAATTGAAATCGGCGACAGCGCATTCTTTAACTGTACTTCATTAGAAGAAATTACACTTCCCTCTTCATTGGAGAAAATCGGTGACAGTACCTTCTCCACCTGTAAAAGCTTAAAGGATATCTCCTTCCCGGATGGCTTGGACTACATCGGCAACCATGCTTTCTACAACTGCAGTGCCCTTGAAGAGGTCGTACTTCCCGACAGTGTTAAAACCATCGAATACAATGCGTTTTACAACTGCTCCAACTTAAAGGAAATTAACATTCCCCTAAGCATTGACTATACAGGGTCTCAGATTTTCAAGGGTTGTCCCTTACTCACAACCATGGAAGTGCCCGAAGGCATAACAATTCTTCCCGGCAATATTTTTAACGGAATGGATCAGTTAAAAACAGTTTCTCTCCCCCAAGGCATGGTAGAAATCGGCGACAGCGCTTTCTTTAACTGTACTTCATTAGAAGAAATTACACTTCCCCCTTCCTTGGAGAAAATCGGCAGCGCAGCATTTTCAAGCTGTAAGCTTTTAAAAAGCATCACTCTTCCCGATTCTCTGGCAACCATTGAAAACAATGCATTCTTAAACTGCACAGGTCTTAAGCGGATAAATATCCCCGTAAGCATTACAGAGGCATCCTATTCCATTTTCTCAGGCTGTTCTTCTTTAACTTCAATTACCGTTCCCGAAGGCGTTACCCGTCTTCCCGACAGTATGTTTAATAATGCAACATACTTAAAGACTGTCAAGCTCCCCGAAAGCCTGGAGGAGATTGGCGAAAGTGCGTTTTCCAACTGTAAAAGCCTCGAAAAGGTATGGATTGGCGAAAAGGTCACATACATTGACGATTATGCCTTTTATAACGTACCTGACGAATTTACAATCCATGGTGTAAGTGGCTCCTATGCGGAGGAATTTGCTCTTGACAAGGGCTATTTCTTCTCAACCGAGGCTCTTGACTACGTGGAGGTTTACCTTTCAGGCATCATTACCGACGAAGACGGCAACGGTATTGAAGGGGTAAACGTTACAATTTACGACAAAACAAATAAAAAATACCTCCCCGCTATCACAACCGATGCTTCGGGAGAATGGATATGTGAAAGTCTTAAATCTGACACAGATATCTCCGTTTCATACTACAAGAGCGCATACGAGTTTACAATTTCCAAATTCAGCCTTACAACCATACAGGGCGAAACAACACTTGACACTTCCGTTGCAGTCCTTATTACAGATGCAGTATGTGTTGAAGCTGATTTTGAATATGAAATTTATGATAACGAGGTAACAATCACCAAGTATACAGGCAATGACAAAAAGGTTATCGTACCCGATAATATTGAAGGCTTGACTGTAACATGCATAGGCTACAATGCATTCCAGAACAGCACAGTTACGGATGTTTTCCTCTGCGGCAATGTAAAAACCATAGAAGACAGTGCATTTTTTGGTTGCAAGAGCCTTAAAAATATCACCCTACCCGAGGGGTTGGATGCAATAGGTAATCATGCCTTCTATAACTGTACTGCATTGGAAGATGTCACACTTCCCGACTCCGTGACAAATATTGAATACAATGCATTTTACAACTGTTCCCTTTTAAAGAAGATTAATATTCCCTTACGTATCGACTATACAGGCTCCAACATTTTCAAGGGTTGTCCCTTACTCACAACCATGGAAGTGCCCGAAGGTATAACAATCCTTCCCGGCAATATGTTTAGCGGGATGGATCAGTTAAAAACAGTTTCTCTCCCCCAAGGTTTAATTGAAATCGGTGACAGCGCATTCTTTAACTGTACTTCATTAGAAGAAATTACACTTCCCTCTTCATTGGAGAAAATCGGTGACAGTACCTTCTCCACCTGTAAAAGCTTACAGGATATCTCCTTCCCGGATGGCTTGGACTACATCGGCAACCATGCTTTCTACAACTGCAGTGCCCTTGAAGAGGTCGTACTTCCCGACAGTGTTAAAACCATCGAATACAATGCGTTT
>JAFYPR010000066.1 GCA_017547445.1 Clostridia bacterium | reverse complement strand
GTTGTTGTATCTGCAGCTGCTTTAGCATCGCCTGTGTAAACTGCGATTTCGCAAACTGAAGACCAACCGGAAACTGTGTTACCTTCAACCTGTACCTTTACATATCTTGCTTCCTTACCAACGGGAGCGTAAATCATATCACCGCTCATAGCCTTGGAGGAACCTGTAAATACAGTTGTCCAAGCGGACTTGTTATCGGAAATTGCAACAGAGAAAGGAATAGTTCTTTCATCATCGTAACGTCTGAACTGTACGCCAACTTCACTTACGGGCATCTTCTTGCCAAGGTCTAAAACTGCATCAGCCTGGTTCTGAGAAGCCCAGAATGTAGAAGCATTACCGTCAAGTGCGTTTCTGCCGGGGTTTGCTGCTTCAGGCTGCTGAGAGAATGTTACGTTGTTAACGTTTACATTAACCTTTGTGCCTGTAGCCTTGTTAGCTGCATTTGTGTTGGGAGATACAGAATCTGTGATTGTTGTGGAAACTGCATCGCCTGCCTTTACGCCGGGCTTGTAAACTTCAAATTCGATAAGGCTGAACCAGTTGGAGCCTTCGCTGTTACCGTAACCGAAGATTCTGAATGCCTTAACCTTTGTATTGATATCGAATACTTCCTTAGTCTTGCCCATTGTTGTAGCGCCGTTATATACCTGCTTCCAGTTTGTGCCGTCAGCTGTGTATTCAAGCTTGAACTTTGTTGTTCTCTGAGCTGTCTTCCAGAATACAAGAGCTACCTGACCAACGTCAACGGGCTCCTTGTATGTGAAAGTGATGTTACAACCCTGGCTGTTACCAACGTAACGGCTGTTTTCATCTGTACGTCCGTCGGAAGCATTGTAGGGACCGTGATCGCCTTCGGGTTCTTCACTTGCTTCAATCTTTTCAGCCTGGATTCTGTTAGCATCTGTAAGTGTGGGAACCTTAAGCACGAAAGACTTTTCGGGCTGCTGGGGTCTTTCGGGATATGTTTCGGGCTTACCGAGCATTGTTCTGAGCATTTCTATAAGACCTGCATCAGATTCGTTATAGAGGGGGTTAGCCTTATGACCGATTACGATAAGACCGTTGGAGGGGTGGTTACCCTGGTTCCAGTATACCTTCTTACCGAGAGATTCAGCCAAAGCACGGAGCGGAACGAATGTTCTGCCGCCTACGATAACTGTGTTTGCAGGAGCTAAAGTATCAACACCGTTAACCTTGATAACGTTTGTATCAACTGTAAATACAACAGTTCTGTCGCCGAGTGTAGCTGTAACCTGTCTTGCAGCTTCATTCCATGCTACCTGACCACCGAAGGATTCAACAACCAATCTTGCGGGCATCATAGATGTGGAATTGCCGTTAAGGTCGTTTGTAAGGAATACTTCTACACTGTGATCGTTTTCATCAATATGACCGATCTTACCATCCTTATAGTAGTGAGGTGTATTTACACGAAGTGCAAGGTATGTCTGCATCTTCTTCTGAAGGTAGGGATAGTTGTCACCCTTCTGTGTATGACCTACAAGTCTGCTCATTTCAGCAGCTGCAAGTAAGAATGCACCTGTACCGAAGTTCTGGTTGTTTCTGGGACCCATTGCTTCAACAGCATTGGAACCGATGTACTGAACGTAACCAACCATACCGTCGGGCTGAAGAGCAATGTTTTCAAGATAGTTCCATGCACGAACAGCTGTTTCAAGATATTCGTCCTTGGAAAGAAGACCGGAGTTAAGACCCCATGCAAAGCCGTATGTAAAGAATGCTGTACCACTTGTTTCATAACCGTTGGGGTTAGCAGCAGAAGTGGGATAGCCCTGGAGCATACTCTGTGTCCAGAAGCCGTAGCCGTTTTCGTCTTTTCTCATGCAGTCACGGATTGCACGAGCCATTTCAAGATATGTCTTTTTGAATTCATTATAGTGTTCATAATCATCGGGCATATCCTGGAGTACCTTTGCAAGACCTGCGAATACCCAACCGTCACCACGAGCCCAGAAGTTCTTTTCGCCTTCATGACCGCGGTTAGGCTTCAGGGGATATACATAACCTGCATCACGGAAGAACAGGTACGCATAGTTGTTGGGATCAGAATAGTTAGCACCATTGGAAAGACGTGCACTTGTTGTGTAACCGTTAGCATCTGCGGGGATACCGCCGGGGCCGTCGTACATAAGCTCCTTGGCATATCTCCAGAAACGGTAAAGACCGTCAAGGTACTTTTCGTCCTGAGTTACCTGATAAAGCTTTGTCATAACGGGCATTACCATGTAGAGAGAGTCTGCCCACCACCAGAAGTCATCATTGCTTCTGGAAACTTCTTCGCTCATAACCTCAACTGCTCTTGCAATCTTATTGGGGTCAGCGTATGTGCCCTTGGATTCGTTCTTTTCAATATTGTAAAGATCGATGTAGGACTGGAAACAAATCTGGAAGTCACCAAAGAGAACATGCTTACTGTTGAAGCTCTGGTCGTAACCCCATTTCCATTCATTCTTGTTTGTGCTGGGAGCACTGCTCCAGCCACAGGAATTAGCCCAGTCTGTAGCATACTTACGGTATGCTTCAATACCTGTAGCATAATAAGCTTCCATGTTACCTGTAAGGTAAGCAGCCTTGGCCCAGAAATAGTTAGGAATACCGTATTCAACCTGGTTATACTTAACTACTGTCTGATAATAGTCGTTAGCTGCTTCAAGTGCCTTGATTGTGCCTTCATATGTAGGCATAACCGCACCCTTGTCTTCTGCAGCACCTGCCGTAATTACCAAAGAAGCTGCAATTGACATAACCATTGCAACTGCAATCACGATAGATACTACACTTTTAAGTGTTTTGTTCATATCTTTTCTCCTCCCATGCCTTCAAGGCATAAATTTGATAACATAATCATAACATTATTTTTATAAAATATCAACAAAAATCTTATAAAATTCTTTCATTTTTTATGTAATATCCTGTCAAAGCCTGTTACAGAGCGGTTTTCAGGCATTATTGATTTCACCAATTACATTAAAGTCATTTTTTACGACCTTCAGGACAAAGTGTGTCTTGGTAGCCTGAATACCCTCCATATTCATAACACTCCTGTGAATTCTCTCCAGACTGTCGGCAGAGTCTGTATAAATCGTCAGAATAAAATCAAATTCACCTGTTCTGTAATAGCAGGACTGAATATTCGGATTTTCCTGTATCATTTGGGCAAAGCCGTCATAAAACTTCGGATGTTCTAAGCTTACCTCCATTATGGCAATAAGCCCATTACCCATCTTTGACTGATTAAGACTCACGGTATACCCCTGGATAACCTCGTATTTTTCGAGCTTCTTTATTCTTTCAATAACAGCCGAAACAGAAAGATTAATTTTCTTTCCGATTTCAGAAGAAGTCATTCTCGCATTCTGCTTTAAACAGTTAAGTATCGCATAATCAACCCCGTCAAGTGCAAAATTCTCACCCTTCATATCAATTTCTCCTCCTTCAGATATTCAATAAATCCGTCACCCGCCCTGATTACATCACGGTAAGTTTCTTCAAAATCCCCTGTGTACCAGGGGTCCGCAATATCACCGCTTTCTCCCGCAAAGGACAAAAACTTGAAAGTCTTATCATCTTTACCGAGTATTCTTGCCATATTTCTGATATTTGCACTGTCCATTCCTATAAAGAAATCGTACTTATCATAATCCTCTTTTGTTAACTGTACGGCTCGTTTTTTTGAATAATCAATACCGAAACGGTCAAGCACTCTCCTTGTACCGTGATGGACACCATTTCCTATCTCCTCACGGCTTGTGGCACTTGATGCAATATAAAATCTGTCGCCAAATCCCATTTTCTCCACCTTGTCACGGAACAGGAATTCTGCCATGGTACTTCGGCAGATGTTACCGTGACATGTAAACATAACCCGTATCATTATTTATCCTCCATATACTCTTTCAATAATTCATTTATAACCTTCGGGTTTGCTCTGCCCATGCTTTTTTTCATACATTGACCGGTAAGATAACCCAATGCGTTTGTTTTTCCGTTCTTGTAGTCTGCAACGCTCCTTTTATTTTCCGAAAGCACCTCTTCTGCAAGTCTCCTTAATTCTTTCCTGTCACTTATCTGTGTAAAGTCTTTTTCCTTCACGACCAAAAAAGGTGATTGTTCAGTATCAAATACTTCTTCAATAATCTTACCTGCAGCAGTATACGATATCATATTATCCTTCAGCATTTCTGCTATTTCAAAGAGTTGTTTGCCTGCAAAGGGAATTTCCTTTCCGGAAAATCCTCTTTCATTTACAATCCTTGCCACATCACCCAATATAAGATTGGCACAGATTTTTGCACCGGCACCCAAAGAGACCGCCTCATCAAAAATAATGGCATATTCCTTTTCTGATGCAATGGTTTTCGCAACATAATCACTCAAACCGTAATCCTTTATATAGCGTTTCTCTTTCTCATGTGCCATTTCCGGCATTGTCCCTCTGATTTTTTCAATCATTTCATCATTTATGATAACAGGTGGCAAATCAGGCTCAGGAAAATATCTGTAATCCCTCTCTTCTTCCTTTTTTCGCAATATAATACTGCACCTTTTCTCGTCATCCCACTTTCTGGTTTCTCTCTCAACCCATCCGCCGTTATTTATGATTTCCATCTGTCTTTTTACTTCATATTCAATACATCTTACAACAGCAGAAAAGGAATTTACGTTTTTCATTTCGCATCTTTCGCCAAACGACTCTTCCCCTTTCTTTCTGACAGAAACATTCACGTCACAACGCAAATTTCCCTCCTGCATTCTGCATTTTGAAATCCCGGTATACAACAGCCTGTTCCTTATTTCATCTAAAAACAGCTTCGCTTCTTCAGCACTTCTTATATCAGGCTCTGTCACAATCTCTATAAGCGGCACACCCGCTCTGTTGTAATCAACAATGGTAGCATGTTCAGCATGAATCAGCTTCCCCGCATCCTCTTCAATGTGAATGCGGTTAATCCTGATTTTTCTGCCCTCAATTTCAACAAACCCATTCACGCAAAGCGGCACATCGCTTTGGCTTATCTGATATCCTTTAGGTAAATCAGGATAAAAATAGTTTTTTCTCGCATGATACGATTTATGATTGATACTGCAGCTTGTGGCAAGCCCTGTTTTCACTGCATATTCCACTACTCTTCCATTCAGCTTCGGCATCGCTCCCGGAAGTCCCATGCATACAGGGCAAACATGTGTGTTCGGCTTTTCACCAAAGCTCACGGAGCATGAGCAGAAAGCTTTTGATCTGGTGTCAAGCTCAGAGTGAATTTCAAGACCTATGACTGTTTCATACATTGCAAAAGCCTCCCTCCTCATAGCATAGCGATGCGTTAAGAACAATCTGCTCTTTAAACATATCCCCTATAATCTGCATACCTATTGGTAATCCGTTTTCATCACTGCCGCAGGGCACGCTCATTGCAGGAAGTCCCGCCAGACTTACAGATGCGGTGCACACATCCTTTTCATATATTTCATCAACTTCGCAGTTTTCTCCCGCCTTCGGCACCTTTGCAGGGCTTACGGGCGAAATAATAAGGTCGTATTTTTCAAATAAAGCCTTAAAACCATCTTTGATTTTTTTGCGCGCTATCCGTGCTTTCATGTAATACAAATCGTAGTTTTCTTCCGATAAAGCATACGTGCCCAAAAGTATACGCCTTTTCACCTCTTCGCCGAATGCTTCACTTCTGCTCTTTATGCACATATCCTCATAGCTTTCGTAATTTTCCGTCCTGTATCCAAAGCGTACAGAATCATATCTTGCAAGATTACTTGATGCCTCACACGATGAAATTATATAATAGCTGCTGACCGCATACCTTACGGCATCTATTGAGCACTCCTCAACAAATGCACCCATCTCTTCGTACCTCTTCGCAGCTTTAAGTATCGCCTCTTTCACGCATGGTGACGCCTCCGCAAGAAATTCTTTACACACACCTATCCTCATACCTTTAACAGAAGGGGTCAGATTTTCAAAATACGCCTCTTTAACTCTGTTTGCGCTTGTGGCATCTTTTTCGTCATATCCCGAAATTACATCCGTCATAATAGCCACATCCTTCACGCTGTTTCCCATTGCGCCGATACAATCAAGGCTTGATGCAAATGCAATAAGCCCAAAGCGTGAAACCAGGGAATACGTGGGCTTCAATGCATATATTCCGCAAAAGGCTGCAGGCTGACGGATACTCCCCCCTGTATCTGTGCCAAGAGCACCCATTGCCATGCCCGCCTTTACTGCCGCCGCACTGCCGCCCGAGGAGCCACCGGGCACATATAAACCGTTTACAGGATTAGACGTCACCTTATAAGCACTGTAACGACTGTCCGAACCCATGCCAAACTCGTCCATATTTGTTTTCCCCGCAATTACAGCACCATTTTCTTTAAGCCTCTTAACGACAGTTGCATCATATGGCGGAACAAAACCACCAAGCATTCTGCTGCCTGCAGTTGTCCTTAACCCCTTTGTACAGATATTATCCTTCACCGCAATCGGTATGCCCCACATTCTGCCTCCCCTTACGGCATTCTGAGATTGCTCTCTTATATCGTCGCAAAGGGTAATATATGCCTTTATGTCACACTCTCTCGTTTTTATTGCACCAATTACTTCTTCTGCAATTTCCAAGGGCGATATCTCACCTTTTTCCAGAAGAGTGATTGCTTCATATATCTTCATTCGCCCACCACCTTCGGTACAATAATTTTTTCCCATGTAAGAGATTTATCCTTTACCTCGTCAGGACGTAATGCTCCGGCTCTTTCCTCTTCTATAGCCTCATAAGGGTCAAGCTCAGTTAAAATTTCAGCCATTCTTACCATTTTTTCAATATCTCTTTTTGCATTATGTGCATCTTTTACATCAAGCATTGCCATTTTTGCCAATTTTTCCATTTTGCGCTCCTTTTTACGAAAAACCTTTCCGTTCGCATTAATATTTTCTTTATTATATCATTATAACCGAATTTTTTCAACAAAAAAGCAGTAACAAGATATTTGTTACTGCTTTTCGTTATTCATTAATATAAATTCTCGGTACTCTGTCGCTTATCTTGCAGACAGTTTCATAATTTATGGTTCCTTCAATACGGGCAATTTCCTCACAGGGTATCATTTCATCAATAAGCCCTACAGTATCGCCCACCTTAACATCAGGGATATCCGTCACATCTACCATAAACTGGTCCATACATACTCTGCCCACAATAGGTGCGTAATATCCGTTTATCGTAACTCTTCCGCAGTTTGATAACGCTCTCGGGTATCCGTCGGCATATCCAACGGGGATTGTTGCAATAATTCTTTCCGAGTCTGTCACATATGTCCTGCCGTAGCTTATAGGTGTGCCTGCAAGCACTTTTTTAACATATACAACATGTGTTTTAAGCTTTAACGCAGGCTTTATATCCATGTCACCAACATCGCCTGACGGCTTCAAGCCATATGTAATAATACCGCTTCTCACCAGATCAAGACTCATATCGGGCATATCAACAATGGTTGCACTGTTTGCCACATGCTTTAACGGGATATTAACCCCTTCCTCCTCCAGCCTTTTCACAAAGCCTGTAAACAAGGCAAACTGTTCGTTACTGAAGCTCTTATCCTTTTCGTCTGCCGTTGAAAAATGGGTAAAAATACCCTCTAACTTTATACCGTCAAGCAAAGCAATTTTCTTTATCGTCTCAATGCTCTCCTCGTTTGGCGCAAAGCCGATTCTTCCCATACCCGTATCAATGGCAATATGCGCCTTTCCGCCTGCCTTGGCTAAAAGCTGTGCGCTTTCCAGGTCAAAGAGGGTCTGCTCAATGTCATACTTTACAAGGTCACCAAAGTATTCGGGTGAAACATATCCAAGTATAAGAATAGGGTTTTTAATATCAGCTTCTCTTAACTGTATTGCCTCTTCTATGGTCGCAACAGCAAAGTAATCGGCGATATCACACGTTGCTTTGGCAACCTTGAGAGCTCCGTGACCGTATGCATTCGCCTTGATTACCACAAGAAGCTTCTTTCCTACCCGTTCTTTTATTTTTATTAGGTTGTGTCTTATTGCGCCAAGGTCAACCTCGGCATAAACCCTTCTGTATTTCAAGATCATAACCTGCCTTCTATAAACTACCCTTTATTATAATACTTAATATGTCGATTTTCAAGTATTTATGAAAATTTGCACAAAAAAGACCATTGAAAATCAATGGCCATATATTTTTTAAAACATCTCAGTTTCTTTTATTTCATTAATACAATCAGGGCAGATTATCTTGCCTCTGAAAGAGGAAAGAACACCTTCCTTGCCGCAGAAAGTACAACCTGAAGCGAACTTCTTAAGAATAATCTTATCACCTTCAACATATATCTCAAGTAAATCCTTGTTGTCTTCAATATCAAGCGCCATTCTCAATTCCTTGGGTATAACAACTCTGCCAAGCTGGTCTACCTTTCTCATAACGCCCGTAGACTTTACTCCGTCTGTTTTCTTTGACATAAAGCACAACTCCTTTCCAATATCTTTCGTCAAAATTACTATATCATCGGGCACAACAAAAGTCAACCAAAATCCGACTTATTCATACATATTTTTCCATTTTGTCACACGTTGTTCTCAGTTTATTCATATTTAAAGGAGTGACTTCAGATTTTAACCTATATATGGACATTTATGCTTCTTTCAGGCTTATTGGTTTTATCCTTTACGCAAGGCGGAGACGAAGCCGTACTCATCCTTAACGGCGGTATAAAAAAATCCTTTGACCTTGTTATAACACTTGTCCCCATTATGTGCTTCTGGTCAGGTATAATGGAGGTAGCAGACAAATGCGGCATAACAAAAACAGTATCAAGAATTCTCTCGCCTTTAACAAACCGCCTTTTCGGCAAGGAATATAAAAATACCGAAGCAATGCACCGCATCAGCATGAACATGTCTGCAAATCTTTTAGGCATGGGAAATGCCGCAACCCCACTGGGACTTGAAGCAATGCGTGCCCTGGATGACATTAACCCCACTCCCCGCAAGGCAAGTCGGGCAATGTGTATGTTCATCGTTATAAACACCGCATCAATACAGCTTGTCCCTTCTTCTGTCATTGCCTTCCGCAGTCAGATGGGCTCACAATCCCCGTCCGATATTATGATTCCCACAGTTTTAACAACAATCTGCGCCTTTTTGGCAGGCACAATAAGCGCAAAAATCTGCGAAAGGTTTTCAGTATGAATAATATCGCATCATATTCCATCCCACTTTTTATAACAGTTATACTAATCATGGCACTTTTCAAAAAAGTCAATATATGGTCCTCTTTTTGCACAGGCGGACTTAAGGGGCTAAAGTGTGCAGCTGATATAATCCCTGCCCTTATTGCCCTTGTAACGGCAATTGAGCTTTTGTCCGCATCAGGTGCGCTTACTGCCTTTTCCTCGTTTTTTGCCCCTGTGTGCAACCTTTTGGGCATCCCCGAGGAAATACTTCCCCTTTCTGTTATGCGCAGTATATCCGGCTCAGGCTCCATGGCGTTTTTTCAGAATATCCTCTCTGAATATTCTCCCGACAGCTATATCGGCAGAACTGCATCTGTTATAATGGGAAGCACCGAAACAACCTTTTATACCTTAAGCGTATATTTTGCCGCCACAAGAGCAAAAAGCCTCCGCTATTGTGTCTTCTGTGCCCTTTTAGGCGATTTGACAGGCAGTGTAGTAGCCTCTCTCCTTTGTAAATTCATCTAAAAATGCGTGTCCTTCGACACGCATTTTTCTTAGTTCAATTCATTTTTCACACATTCCAGCGCAGCCGCAATTACATTGTGCATATCAAAATATTTGTACATGCCCAATCTTCCGCCGAAAATAACCTTGTCCTCGCTTTTCGCCTTCGCAACATATTTCTGATAAAGCTCATTGTTTTTTTCGTCATTCATGGGATAATACGGCTCATCCCCCATCTTCCATGTTGCAGGATACTCTCTTGTAATTACAGTTTTAGGATTATTTGTACCGTCCTGACACATAAATTCAAAGTGCTTATGCTCAATTATTCTTGTATAAGGAATTTCCTGCTCGGTATAGTTAACAACTGCATTGCCCTGATAATTTTCGCAATCAAGAATTTCTGTTTCAAACCTTAAAGAGCGGTATTCCAGCTGACCGAAGCAGTAATCGTAAAATTCGTCAATCATACCTGTAAAAACAACTTTTTTCGCCAAAGAAAGGTATTCTTCCCTCTTATCAAAAAAGTCCTCATTAAGCCTTACTTCGACTCCGTCAAGCATTTTTTCGACAATTTGGGTGTATCCTCCCACGGGTATACCCTGATATTTATCATTAAAGTAATTATTATCATACACAAATCTTACAGGCAGCCTCTTTATAATGAATGAGGGTAAATCCTTGCAATCCTTACCCCATTGCTTTGCAGTATAACCCTTTACAAGCTTTTCATATATATCCGTACCAACCATCTTTATTGCCTGCTCTTCAAGGTTTTTCGCTTCACCGATACCCGCCAGCTTAATCTGCTCTTCAATCTTCGCCTTAG
>JAFYPR010000065.1 GCA_017547445.1 Clostridia bacterium | reverse complement strand
TGCTCTTATCCTCTCTATGATAAATAAAGGTTGCATTGAGCCTGAAAAAGAAGAAAAGGTCGGACTTTTCGGCAAGGTTCGCGAAAGCGTTAATCTGAAGCTTATAAAAGAGCCGGATGTGCTTGCAGAACTTACACTATATAACCTGCTTTTAGAATCCGCAGGCGAAGATGGAATACTGCAGGAAAAAGAGCTTGAAAAGTATTCTTACAAGAATCCTGAAAAAATAAATGATATTGTCAAAGGTATAAAAAACACCGGAGAACAGGAATTTATTGCTCTTGGCGGATTTGTAAAAGGTGCAGGCAACTGCATCAAGAATTTAAGCGACAAAGGTAAAGAAGAACTCTCTGAAGTAGTTGGACTTAAAAAGTATCTTGATGAATTTACCTTGATTGCTGAAAGAGAAATAACCGAAACAATTATCTGGAAAGAATATATGGTCTATGCCACACTTTTCGGAATTGCGGATAAGGTTATAGATCAGTTTAAACAGGTTTATCCCGAAAAGATACCTGAGTTTGAAACTTATAACAGAAATGTTATCATCGCCCATAGTTATTATCACAGTATGCACCGCTCAGCACAAAGAGCAATGCAGGCAAAACGAGCAAGTGGCGGTGGTGGTCGTGCTTCCTTTGGTGGCGGCGGAGGCTTCTCCGGCGGCGGACGAGGCGGAGGTTCACGGTAATTGAAAAGTAAAGGAGAAGTATAATGAAAAAGTTATTAAGTACAATTTTATGTTTGTGTATGCTTTTAAGCATTCTGCCGACAAATGTATTTGCTACAAACATTACAATTTTTAATGTTACCGTAAAGGAACCCAAAACCGGGGAAGAACTTTCATATGAAGCATCTGTTCCCGAAACCGCAAGCACATATGTAACCAAGGTTGAATGGACCGGTGAGCTTGACGATTCGGGAAAGGTTACATATGGTAAATATGAAGTAAGAGTTACCGTTCGTATTAAAGACGGAATGGATGACAAATACATAAAAGTGCCTTCCAAGGATACGGTTAAGGTAAACGGCAAATCAGCAAAATTGAAGGAAGTTACCGATGACAAAAAACAGGCCGTCGTTGTTTATACATTCGATATAGAAGACACGAGAACCGAACATATGCATTGCTATTGCGGCGGATATATCGAAAATAAAGGAGATCATACCTCTCACCAAACGACAGCATACAAAAAGTGGACAGGCGAAAAAGCTATTCAATATACAGACGGCGTGGCGCGTGTTTACCTCACGCAGGATGTTTTTTTGGATAGTACCCTGGAAATCGGCAAAGGCAAGACACTTTACCTTTGCCTGAACGGGTATGCAATTGTGATGAAAACAGAAGGTCAGAGTGTCGTCAATGTCAGGGGAAACGCCACCCTTTATTTGTGCAACTGTACCCGTGGAGAAGGCGGTAAGATTACATCCGGTTTTATCAGATACGGTGCAGGCATCTATAACAGCGGAACCGTGAGGATGTATGGTGGTATCATTACAGGAAACAAGGGCGAAGCCGGTGCCGGTGTGTGGAATAACGCAAAATTTTACCTGTACGGCGGTGACATTCGCGATAACAATGCCATAAATGGCGGCGGTGTCTGGAACGAAGGCTCAATGTTTGAGATGTATGAAGGAACGATCAGTTTGAACGTGGCAGCGACAGGCGGCGCCATTTATAACAACGGCGGAACCCTCGTGTTAAAGGGCGGTACCATTGATCAAAATGCAGTAGGATTGGCAGGCGGCGGTATCTGGAACAATGGCGGTAAAATGGAACTGGATGGCAGTTTAATTCTTGCAAACTTTGCCAACTACGGCGGTGGTGTATGGAACAACGGTGACGGAGTCATTGAAATAAAAAGCGGAAGTATTTCCAGAAACATTGCGAGCACCAACTTGGATGAAGCCGACGGATACGGCGGCGGTGTATGGAACAACGAAGAAGGCATTATCAAAATGACAGGTGGCGAAATTACATTTAACGCGGCGGAGTTCGGTGGCGGCGTGTGGTGTAATCCGGGCAGTGACTTTTTGATGACGGGCGGAGTTGTTGCTGAAAACCAAGCGTCGCTCGGCGGCGGCGTTTATATCTCAGCCAAGGGCAGTGCTGTTGCAAATTTTACAACACTACCTCCTCCGGGAAAATTCAGCCTCACCGGCAGAGGCGGTATATTGATGAACATTGCATTCGTGAAAGGCGGCGGTGTCTATGCGGAAGGAATCCTGGAACAGGGAGGCGATACGGACATTGCCCTGAATCTTTGTGATGCAGATACCTCCTCCGCACAGATTTTCAAAGCTGACGGCGGGCAAATCAACAAATATGAGCCTGTGTCACAATTTTTAGACGTTAACGGTGATGCGTATTATCTTGAACCTGTAAAATGGGCGGTTGAAAAGAATATTACAAATGGCACAAGCAATGCTACATTCTCACCTGACGATACATGTAACACGGCACAAATTCTTACTTTCCTTTGGCGTGCGGCAGGTTCTCCAACCGTAACAAATCCGTTTCCATATGCCGATGTATATGAAAGCGATTATTTCTATATGGCGGCGCAATGGGCAAAGAAAAAGGGTATGGTAGAACATTATGCCCTGTATCCGAATTTTTCCTGCAGCCGTATGATGGCTGTGTATTACATCTGGTGTGCTGCAGGAAAACCTGCGTGCAAAACACAACTGAAATTTACAGACACAAAAGATGAACAGTATGAAAAGTACTGCGAAGCAATCGCCTGGGCGGTGGATAATGGTATCACAAACGGAACATCCGATACAACCTTCTCTCCGGGAAAAAGCTGCACCCGTGCTCAGATTGTGACTTTCTTGTGGCGTGCGGCACAAAAAGGATTGATATAATTTATAAAAACGGCTTTACACTTAGAAAAAAATTAAAATTTGGAGGATTTTATTATGAAAAAAATATTTGCACTTTTACTTATGGTGGTTATGTCAGTTACACTTCTTGCAGGATGCGGAACTGATCCGATTCAGGCAGATTTGGAAAACTTCTTAAATGTTGAAATGAAGCAGGTTAATGCAGATTATACAAAGATTACAGAAGAAGTTGGAAAATGGGAAGCATATGAAGATGATGCACAGATTTTATCAAGCATCAACGATACACTTCTTCCTCTTGTTGAATCTTCTCTTACTGCTCTTAAAGACATTAATCCTGAGACAGAAGAAGTTAAGGCTATCAAGGATAAGTATGTTAAGGTAATGGATACTTATAAGGTTGCATTTGAAACTCTTGCAGAAGGCTGTGAAACTCAGGAAGATGCAACAATCAATGCAGGAAGTGAAAAGCTTGAAGAAGCTGTTGGACTTTTAGATGAATACAACAAAGCTTTAGAAACCATTGCTGCTGAGTACGATTTAGAAGTTGAATATTAATCTTAAAGGAGCAAATTTATGAGTTGGTACATACAGGCAATTAAAAATTACTGTAACTTCAGTGGCAGAGCAAGAAGAACAGAATATTGGATGTTTGCTCTTATTAGTGCCGTTATCGTATTTGTTTTAGGGATAATTGACGGAATAATCGGTATTAATCTTCTCACAAGTTTATACAGCTTGTTTATATTTATACCTGAACTTTCCCTTTCATTTCGCAGACTGCACGATATTGATAAATCGGCATGGTGGCTTTTAATCGCATTTGTTCCCGTTGTTGGAGCAATCATCCTTTTGGTGTTCTCATTAAAGCCCGGAACAATCGGTGCCAACACATACGGCGCCGATCCAAAAGATA
>JAFYPR010000064.1 GCA_017547445.1 Clostridia bacterium | reverse complement strand
GGGCACTTCCCTTGCAAGCCTTGTTACATCATCAACCGACGCAATATGGCTGATAAGCGGATTATCAGATGGGCGTCCTTTTGCGATATATATTTTCTTTACTGCATCACCGTTAAAGCTGTCAGCCCCAAGTCCGTATACAGTTTCCGTCGGAAAAGCCACCAATCCGCCTCGCTTTATACAATCAGCCGCTTCCTTCAAAACACTTTCATCAGGTAAAGACGGGTCAATTTTTATATAAGTCGTTCTCATTTTGTTCACCCCTCATAGCTCAGAAAAACACACAAAGGAAGTATCGGAAACCGATACTTCCTTTTAAATTATTCACTTCTGCCGTATCCGTAATACGAGTAATTATACTTCTTGCTGTAGCCACCGGGAAGAATGGATGTATCGGAAACATTATTAAATACGAAACCGATAATTTCTGCCTTGGACTGGCTGATATCATTTACAACACCGATTACATCGTCCACATTTGCACTGTTCTGTCTTACAACCAGGATACCCGCATCAGTATACTCGGAAATAATCGCCGCATCTGTAAAGAGCTGAGACGGGGGTGTATCAATAATGATATAATCATATTTTTCACGCAACATGTCCAGAACCTTTTTAAGACCCTGTGTGGAAAGCACTTCGGATGAATTTCCAACAGCCTTTAATCCGCCCACGATGTCAATTCCGTACTTTTCAACCTTTACAATTGCATTTTCAACGGATACCTTACCTGTAATAACATCAATTGCTGTAACCTTTACCTTTTCCTTTGCATCAAGAACTGTTGCAACGGCAGGCTTACGAAGGTCACAGTCAAGCATTATCACCTTGTTGCCGTTCTGAGCAAGGCTGATTGCAATATTTGCCGCAACTGTTGTCTTGCCCTCATTTTCCATAGCGCTTGTAACAAGAATTGCCTTACAGTTATTTTTCTTGGAGAATCTTTCAATCTTTGTACGCATTGACTTATATGTTTCGCTGAATACAAAGCCTGTCTTCTTATTTGTAACAAGCATGGGTTCATGCGCCGTGTTTTTACCCTTCTTCTTGTTAATGTCAACATGAGGCACGGAACCGATAAGACTGATATCAATCTTGTCTGTAAGTGTCTGAGGTGTCATAACAACCTTTCTGAGAAGTTGCAGGATAACAAATACACCTGCCGCAAAAAGCATACCTGCGATAAGACCCAAAGCACCCATCTTAAGAAGATTTCCGTTTGCATCAGGCAAAACAGGAGGAAGAGGAGATTCCAGTGAATCCAGACTTCCCGAATGAACGATTTCCCTTGCTGTTTCAGGAAGATACAAGCTTATCGCATGTGCTATTTTATAGCTCTTATCCGCATCGTCACTTCTTACCACGACTCTCATAATATTGGAGCTTTCAACCAGATTGGAAGATATATACTGATTGATATCTTCATCAATGCCCGTTTCAGCCTTGACTCTCTGAATAAAGTCGTGGCTTTTTATCAGGTACGAGTATGTGTTGGCAAGATATTCCGCAACAACAAACTGCCTTTCGGTAATTTCTGTTGTAGCACCTGCGGAATTAATAACATAACTGATTTTGGAAGAATACTGCGGCACATATGTAACTGCAGCAATTATAACGCCGATAAGTGCGCAAATCAGACCGCTTGCCACCACCATCTTCCATTTTTCCAATACACATCTTACAAGAATCATTATTTCTATACCGGATTCGTTTTCTTCATACATAGCCTTTTCGTATGTCACGCTATCGCCTCCTGACCACAGAATGTGGTATTGTATGCTATAATTATATCTTTTTTTTACCCTAAAGTCAAGCACAAGCCCCATAATACCCAATTTTTTTTAAATTAAATAAAAAAACACAATATATTGTATTTTGCTATTGACAAAGGTACAATATTTGTATATAATTCAGCATGAAGAAAAAAGAGCATTTTTATGGAGGAAAATAAAATGAAAGTTATAAAGAGAGATGGCTCAACGGTTGATTTTGACCGTTCCAAAATAGTAGTAGCTATAACAAAAGCCAACAATGCAGTTGACGAACCTTACCGCATATCGGAAGAAAAGATAGAAGAAATCGTATCAGGTATTGAAAGCATGCACCGCCAGAGAGTTCTGGTTGAAGACATACAAGATATGGTAGAATCCCGCCTTATGGAAAACGGCAAATATGAGCTTGCCAAAACATACATAATCTACCGCTACAACCGTGCTCTTGTAAGAAAGGCAAATACAACGGATGAATCCATCTTAAGCCTTATCAAAAATTCAAATAAGGACCTTATGGAAGAAAACTCCAACAAAAACGCAGTTATGGCGGCAACACAGCGTGACCTTATCGCAGGCGAGGTAAGTAAGGATTTGACAAAGCGTATCCTTCTTCCCGAGCATATTTCCAAGGCCCACGAGGAAGGCGCAATCCATTTCCATGATGCAGACTATTTCCTTCAGCCTATTTTCAACTGCTGTCTTATCAATATCGGCGACATGCTTGATAACGGCACTGTTATGAATGGCAAGCTTATTGAAAGTCCCAAGAGCTTCCAGGTAGCCTGCACAATTATGACGCAGATTATCGCATCTGTTGCCTGCGGTCAGTACGGCGGACAGAGTGTTGATGTTTCCCACTTAGGCAAATATCTCCGCAGAAGCCGTGAAAAGTTTGAAAAACAGCTTACAGAGCAGTTTGGTGAAACTCTTGATAAGGACACTATTGATAAGATTGTTTCTCAGCGCCTTAACGACGAATTAAAGAGCGGCGTTCAGACAATCCAGTATCAGATCAACACTTTAATGACAACAAATGGTCAGTCCCCCTTCGTTACACTCTTCCTTAACCTCAAGGCAAACGACGAGTATATCGAAGAAAACGCAATGATTATCGAAGAAATTCTCCGTCAGAGATACGAAGGCATCAAGAATGAATGCGGCGTTTTTGTAACACCTGCATTTCCCAAGCTTATCTACGTTCTTGATGAGCATAACTGTCTCAAGGGCGGAAAGTATGACTATATCACAAAGCAGGCTGTAAAGTGCTCTGCAAAGCGCCTTTACCCTGACTATATCTCCGCAAAGAAAATGCGCGAAAACTACGAAAACAACGTATTCTCCCCCATGGGCTGCAGAAGCTTCCTTTCTCCCTGGAAGGACGAAGACGGCAATTATAAATTTGAAGGCAGATTCAATCAGGGCGTTGTTTCATTGAACCTTCCCCAGATTGGTATTCTGTCAAAGGGCAACGAAGAAAAGTTCTGGGAAATTTTAGCTGAAAGACTCCTCCTTTGTAAGGAAGCACTTCTTTGCCGTCATCAGTCTCTTGAAGGTACAATTTCCGATACAAGTCCCGTGCACTGGCAGTATGGTGCAATTGCCCGCCTGGAAAAGGGCGAGGTTATTGACAAATACCTCCACGACGGCTACTCCACAATTTCTCTCGGTTACATCGGTCTTTATGAGGTTACAAAGCTTATGTGCGGCATGAGCCATACAGAAGGCGAAGGCGCTGACTTTGCAATCCGCCTTATGAAGAGACTTCGTTCCGCCTGTGAAGAATGGAAACAGGAAACAGGCTTAGGCTTCGGTCTTTACGGCACACCTGCCGAAAGCCTTTGCTACCGCTTTGCACGTATAGATAAGGAGAGATTCGGTACAATCGAGGATGTAACAGACAAGGGCTACTACACAAACTCCTATCATATAGACGTCCGTGAAGATATAGACGCATTTACAAAGTTCGAATTTGAAAGCCAGTTCCAGAAGATTTCTTCAGGCGGTGCCATCAGCTATATCGAAATTCCCAATATGCGCCACAATCTTCCCGCACTTGAAACTATCGTAAGATTTATCTATGATAATATTCAGTATGCAGAATTCAACACAAAGAGCGACTACTGCCACGTATGTGGTTATGATGGTGAAATCATGATTAACGATAATCTTGAATGGGAATGTCCCTCTTGTCACAACAAGGACCAGAAGAAGATGAACGTTACACGCCGTACATGCGGATACTTAGGCGAAAACTTCTGGAATGTAGGTAAGACAAAGGAAATCAAATCCCGTGTTCTTCATCTGTAATTTGGGGTGATAATATGAATTATGCTACAATCAAAAAACATGACGTTGCAAACGGCTTAGGTGTAAGAGTATCTTTATTCGTGTCAGGCTGTACCCATCATTGCAAGGGTTGCTTTAACCCCGAAACATGGGATTTTAATTACGGGAAGGCATTTACCGGAGAAGTTCAGGAGGAGATAATTAAAGCACTCACACCTGATTATATTTCCGGTCTGTCCCTTTTGGGCGGTGAGCCCTTTGAGCCTGATAATCAGGCAGTTCTTGCCCCCTTCCTCACACGTGTTAAAGCACTTTTCCCCGAAAAGACAATATGGTGCTACTCAGGCTACAACTTTGAAAGCGATATGTTAACAGGCAAGCTGGGCGATGCGGACATAACCGATGAAATGCTCAGGAATATTGACATTCTTGTTGACGGGAAATTTGTTGAAAGCTTAAAGGATATTTCCCTCCGCTTCAAAGGCTCCTCAAACCAAAGAATTATTGATGTTCAGAAATCTTTAGCTACAGACTCCCTTGTTCTCTGGGATGAAGAAAGTAACATTGACAGAAAGGACATTGCAGGCAGCAGTATTGATTGCTGCGGCTGTGGTGAATAAACATGACAAACGTAAATATAAAAAAGCTTGACCCTAAAGCGACTATCCCAACCTACGGCAGTGAGTTTGCCGCAGGCTGCGACCTCTATTCGTGCCTTGCTGAGGCAGTTACAATAGAGCCTCATCAGACAATACTCATTAAAACAGGTATTGCACTCGAAGTACCCCAAGGCTATGCAGGGTTAATCTATGCAAGAAGCGGTCTTGCATCAAAGAGAAACCTTGCCCCTGCAAATAAGGTAGGCGTTGTGGATGCCGACTACCGTGGCGAGGTTATGGTTGCACTTCATAATCACGGTACTACTCCCCAGGTAGTTGAGCATGGCGAAAGAATTGCCCAGATGGTAATTGCCCCCTTCCTTACAGCAAACTTCATTGAGGTTGACACCCTCTCCGACACAGTACGTGGCGAAGGCGGTTTCGGAAGCACAGGCACAAAATAATCATGAATTAATGAAATACCCCTGTTCGTTCGAACAGGGGTATTCTTGACTTTATTTTACATAATTACAATGCGGACACTTCGGATAGTCAAAATCATGCTCTTTTCCGCATTTTGGGCACTTAACCTGAGGAAGCTTTTCTTCTGCCTCATTATTTGAGAAAAATTCAAGCTTTCCGCATATGGGGCATCTGTAAACAGAAACCGTCAGCCCTCCTGCAAAAAGATGTGGCAAATCACCGAATATAAAGCTGTGCTTTCCCATCTGAATATCCTCTGTCATTAAATATTCCAGCTTCTTGTCACAGCGCAAGCATTTAATTTCACTCATTATTAACACTCCTTCTTATAGCTTTACTTATAATCCAGGCTCCGTAAAGTTTCACTGCATCAAAAGGTATAAACGGAATAACACAAACAAAAAGAGCCGTCCTTAATGCTGCCTTTGTCACAAACATATACCATACTGTTCCGGATGCATAACAGACTAAAAGAGCCATTACACATAAAAGCACAACCGTGCTTTTTCTTTTTGCCTTAACCGATAGACCTGAAATCAAAACTATAAAAATATAGGAAAATATAAATCCGCCCGTAGGTGACAAAAGAGCAGAAAATCCTCCCTTAAACCCTGAAAAAACAGGGAAACCGGATAATCCTATAAAAATATATACTACCGTTGACACCGCCGATGCTGTGCTCCCCACCGAGAAGGCGCAAAGAGCCAAGGCAAAAAGAGCAAAGGTTACGGGCACAGACCCTATCATTATGTAAAAGGGGGCAACGATGCACATTATCGCAGTAAAAAGCGCACATATAATAAGCTTCTTAGTCTTCATACAAATCCCCCTGGAACGCCTTTTTATTTGCCATGCACTTGTCAATACCGCCTAAAACCGATATCTTGTCAAGACTCCACAAAGGTGCAACCATACTCTCCCTTTTGCCGTCTCCTGTCACACGCTCAATAACACAGGCAGGGTTAAAATAACGGATTTGCTCAGTTGTAATATCAATATATTCGTCCTTTTCCAAGGGAATAATAAGACCCTTTTTATATTCTTTTTCACATTCTGTACCCTTTAAAATATGCAGAAGATGTATCTTTACCCCGTCAGGGTCCATTTTGGAAAGGACTTTCGCAGTTTCGAGCATATCAGATTTTGCTTCACCGATAAGTCCGTTTATAATGTGCACAACAGTACGTATTCCTCGCTTTTTTAATTCATAAAAGCTTTTCTCAAAAACCTCAAAGGGATATCCCCGGTTTACCCTTTCCGCCGTCCTGTCATGTACACTCTGCAGCCCCAGTTCAACCGTAAGATATGTTTTTTTATTTATTTCTTCAAGATAATCAAGCACGCAATCAGGCAGGCAATCCGCCCTTGTTGCAATGCTTAACCCCACAACAGAAGGATGCCTCAGTGCCTCTTCATACTTCTCTCTCAGCACGGAAACAGGCGCAAAGGTGTTGGTATTAGCCTGAAAATAAGCAATTATTTTCCTGTCGCCCCATTTCTTGCTGATGCGCTCTCTTTCCTTCTCGATCTGCTCTGTTATACTTCCGCAAAAGGTAAATTCACCGCTACCCTTTTTGCAATAGGTACAACCACCGCTTTCTTTATTAGGGCATGAAAAACCGCCGTCTATGGACGCCTTAAAGACCCGTGCCTCAAAAAGGGTTTTCAAATGATAATTAAGTGTATGGTATCTTTTATTGTCAAGTGAATATTCAAACATAATTACTGTGTGGAAAGATGCTCCTTGTAAGTTTTCGTAAATATATGACTTCCGTCATTCTTATCAGTATCCGTATGATAATATAAATAATCGTGCTTTTCGGGATTTAACGCCGCCTTTATACCCATCACGCTTACGTTGGATATAGGACCTACGGGAAGAGAAGAAATTCTGTAGGTATTATAGGGTGACTCAGCTTCCAGATCGCTGTAAGTAACACGGTTTATATTATATTCACCCTCTGATACAACATACTGCACCGTAGCATCTACCTGCAGTCTCATTCCCTTTTCAAGCCTGTTGTATATAACACCTGCGATGCGGGGCATTTCAACATCTAAAAGTGCCTCTCTTTCAAGCATTGATGCAACAGTTACAACCTCATACAGACTTTTTCCGTCAGGTATTTTTATATCCTTGGTTTCTTTTTCAAACTGATGAAGCATTCTGTCTATAATTTCATATGCCGTGCTGTCAGCATAAAATTCGTATGTTTCAGGGTATAAAAATCCCTGCAAACGGTAGTGAACTCCGTCCTTTCGGGGAATATCCCTTATAAAGCCGTAATTGTAATCATCCTTCAAAGCCTCTAAAAATTCGCCTTTACTGCATAACCCAAGACTTTCGGCACGTGCTGCAATCTGCTGTACGCTGAAGCCCTCGGGCACGGTAAACATAACCGTGGGGCGGTAGGCATATGTACCTGCAAGTGTATTTATAATATCGGGTATGCACATGCCGTCATTAAGGTTAAATGTGCCGTAATTCATCTTTGAGCCGTTATCAGATAATTTTGCTCTTACCTTGAAGATTGTCACACTCTTTATAAGCTTGTTTTCTTTTAAAATCTGACCGATATTCTCCGTTGATGCACCCATGGGGATTTCAACCGTAACAGTCTCACCCTCATGTGATGTTGTCGCTACCAATTCCTTTATATAGGGTATCCCGAGAATAATAACTATTGCCAGACAAAGGGCAATAAAAATTATCGGAATTTTATTTTTTCTCTTCCTTTTAGCCATTTTTCACACTCCTTCGACAACTATTCTAACATATAAGATGCAAAATTTCAATCATATTTAACATCATGGTGCATAAACTGTACAAAAAGCTTTAGGAGGAATTTTAATGAGCCTTGATTATTCATATAAAGATATAGAATGGACGCAGACGTTATTTAACAAAAGCGATGAATGCTTCACAGAGGGCAATATCATCATCCCCGATTCCATGGATGATATTGCTAAAATAATCAGCATAAAGGCACATCCCACAGTATCCGATGCAAAATGTGAAAACGGCAGAATAAATATTAACGGTCAGATAAAAATAAGCCTTATTTACATAGGTGAAAATGAAACAGGCAAAATATACACCTTAAACGTCCCCTGTCCGTTTTCTCACACTATAGTATCAAATGACATTACCGACGAATTTCTGACGCTCGTAACCCCCGTATGCTGCAATGTAAGCCATACCATTATAAATACCAGACGGCTTAAAACAACCTGCGCTCTTCGTTTTTATGCGTCAAGCTATAAAAACAATCGCATTAAAGCACTTTCATCAGCCGAAGGTGCACAGACCATCTGTTCTGAACAAAACCTTTACGCCGCCAGGGCTATATGCACAAAAAACATAATCATAACCGATAATGTGGAAATAGGCGCAGGCAAGAATGCCATTACAAGCATTCTTAAACATACGGTAAAAATAACTGACAAGGATTTCAAGGTATTGAATAATAAAATAATAGTCAAGGGTAATCTCAATGTAAGTGTGCTATACTGCTCGGAGGATTCTGTAAACGATGCAATAGTTACTTTGCCCTTCACCGAGGTGATTGAAGCAGAAGGTGTCTCACCCTCTTTAACTGCAAATGTAACATTGTCTGTTTCAGATTGTGAAATCCGTCCCGACACAGACCTTTCGGGTGAATATAAAATGCTGGATATCAATGCCGTGCTTTCGGTAAACGTAAGAGCCTTCTGTCAGGAAAATATACAAACCGTTACTGATATATATCTTCCGGGCGGTGCATTGAAAAGCTCATTCATGCCTCTTAAAATACAAAAGGACGCAGCGTCTATTGCCGAAGAGGAATTTTTCAAGGAAAGCATCACTCTTCCAAAGGGAGCACCTGTAATATCCCGTGTTATTGATGCTGATTGCCGCATAGGTGAAATCACACTGTCTGATTCTGCCGCATCAGCCACCGCAGAAATAACCTTCATGTATCTGTCCCCATCCTCTTCCTCTTTAAATACACACACCGCAAAAATACCTTTGGCACATAAATTCAATTCAGACTCTGTCACAAATATAATCGGAGAGGTTAATCATATAGGCTACGCCATAACAAGCGATGATACGCTTGAAATCCGCCTTAGTGTTATTTTTACCGCCCTTTGCAATAATTATGAGGAGATAAACATCATAACCGACTGTATTGAAGAAGAGTATATTCCTCCTAAGCGCCCCTCTGTTATAGTTTCCTTTGTAAACCGGGGCGACACTCTCTGGAGCATTGCAAAAAAGCACAATATATCCCTCTCAAGCCTTGCTACGGCAAATGCAATGGACGAAAACGCAGTTTTAACAGTAGGCGAAAAGCTGATTATCCCAAGGTAAGAAGATAAAAACAGGCGAATAAATGTAAAAAACCGAGGAAATAATTCCTCGGTTTTTTACATTTATTCGTCTAAGTCACAATCGAATTCAAGCTCAATCTTTGTACCGCAATTGGGACAAACGATAAACTTTACATCATCGTCAATAAGCTCGGGATTAAAATGAACAACGTCGCCACACTTGGGGCATTCAAAGGAATACTCCTCATCCCATTCTTCATCAAAATCTTCTTCGAGGTCATCGTCGTCAAATTCATCATCTAAATCGTCCAAATCCTCGTCGAGCTCATAAAATGCGTCCTCAAGGTCGGAAAGGTCATTATCAACCACATCAAGCTGCTCCTGCATATCCTCCTGGATGATAACCATGTCGTCAACCTCAAGAGCAACTTCGTCAAGCATCTCTATAATTGCATTAAGAAGTTTACCTTCCTTAGTGTCATTTCCAACATCAAGACCTTCTGCAAGACCCTTAAGATATGCCGCTTTTTCAGATAAATATCCCATAATAAATACCTATCCTTTCAAAAAGAATTAACCCTTAACTCTTTCCATGTATTCGCCTGATCTTGTATCAATTCTGATCTTTTCACCCTGGTTGATGAAGAGAGGAACCTTTACAGTAGCGCCTGTTTCAACTGTAGCGGGCTTTGTAGCACCCTGAGCTGTGTTACCTGCAAAACCGGGCTCTGTTTCTGTAACTTCAAGTTCAACAAAGAGCGGGGGTTCGCAGCTGAACACCTTACCCTTATAGGAAAGAATCATAACATCTTCGTTTTCCTTAACGAACTTCATTGCATCTTCGATATCTCCGATTGCAATCTGATCCTGCTCGTAAGTTTCGGGATCCATGAAGTTATAGAAATCATCATCCTTATAAAGGTACTGCTTGCTTCTTCTTTCGATCTTAGCTTCCTGAACCTTATCTGTGGGGTTGAATGTTCTTTCAACAACACCGCCGTTGATAACATTTCTGAGCTTTGTACGAACGAAAGCCGCACCCTTACCGGGTTTTACGTGCAAAAATTCCACTACCTGGAAAACGCTGTTGTCATATTCAAAAGTTACGCCATTTCTGAAATCGCCTGCTGAAATCATTTTAACAAATCCTTTCTTAGCGGATTATAAAATCCATATTTTTTAATATTATACACTAATATCATACAAATATCAAGTATTTTTTACCAAATTACAACTTTTGTAGGCATTGCTTACAGCAACAGTCCCCGTATGCCTTCTTATGCGATTTACAAACTGTTCAAAGCTCTCATTACTGTCTATCGCATCTGATGCAACAGCATATAACTTCTCCCCTTCTTTAAATTCACGAAGGAAGAAATCAAGCCTTTCTTCAAGACGCTTGTAATCTTTTGAAAACACAAGAAAATCTCCGTCCTGAAGCCTTATTATCTTCTCTTTGCAAATTCTCGAAACAAGACCTCCTGCATTGCGGATATATTCAACCGCCTTATAATGAGGAAGCTCGTCACAACCGGGTATACTCACCATTACCGCACCCATATCGGGCATATCCTTTACCCTGCCATATTCACAAAAGGCAAATGAAGCATTCAAATGTCCCGTAAGTGAATCGGGGTATTTTTGATATACGTCCTCTTCCCTTTTTACGGTAACAGTCCTTTTTCTGAAAAACATCACTTAACAACAATCTTCAAAAATGCCTTCTTACCCTTCTTGACAACTACCTTGCCGTCATTGAATAAGTCTTCTGTAAGCATAAGAGCAAAATCTGTCATCTTTTCACCATTAATACTAAGACCGCCCTGCTGAACAAGTCTTCTGCCTTCGCCCTTGGAGGGGATAAAGCCCGCTCTTACAAGCACATCCATAACGGATTCATTTCCTGCAGCTTCAACCTCGAAGGTGGGCATATTTTCATCAGAGCCCATTCCGCCAAATACTGCTTCAGCCGCACTCTTTGCCTTATCCGCTTCGTCCTGACCATGTACAAGCTTTGTAACTTCATATGCAAGACGAGCCTTTACGGTATTGAGCTGACTGCCTTCAAGCTTTTCAAACTCTCTGATTTCTTCCATAGGAACGAAAGTGAGCATCTTCATAAATCTTACAACGTCAGCATCGTCAACATTTCTCCAGTACTGGTAGAAATCGTAAGGAGAATACTTGTCAGGGTCAAGCCATACTGCACCGGATGCAGTCTTACCCATCTTCTTACCTTCACTGTTTGTAAGAAGGGTAAATGTCATACCGTAAACCTGCTTCTGATCTTTTCTTCTGCAAAGGTCGATACCGCCTAAGATATTGCTCCACTGGTCATCACCGCCAAGCTCCATCTTACAGTCATATTCTCTTGAAAGCATCAAAAAGTCATAGCTCTGCATAAGCATATAGTTGAATTCAAGGAAGGAAAGACCCTTTTCCAATCTCTGCTTGAAGCATTCTGCAGTAAGCATCTTGTTAACAGAGAAGCAAGTACCGATATCGCGGAGGAAATCAACATAATTAAGCTTTAAAAGCCAGTCCGCGTTATTTACCATAATAGCCTTGCCTTCGGAAAAATCAATAACACTGGAAAGCTGCTTTTTGAAGCATTCACAGTTATGCTCAATTATTTCAGGTGTCATCATCTGACGCATATCTGTACGACCTGAGGGGTCACCAACCATACCTGTACCGCCACCAACAAGGGCGATGGGACGGTGGCCGTAATTCTGCATATGTCTCATAACAACCATCTGCAAAAAGTGACCTACATGCAAGCTGTCAGCAGTGGGGTCAAAGCCAAT
>JAFYPR010000063.1 GCA_017547445.1 Clostridia bacterium | reverse complement strand
TAAGGCTGAGAAAACATACAGACCATGGCTCGGGCGCAGAAACAGTGGACTTTTTCAAGCAAAGAAAGCTTACAAAGGCAGCTTGGGTTTTTCTTAAAATGCAGAATATGACAGAGTCCCCTGCACGCTTTGATGTGGTGAGTATATCAGGTGATATTGAAGCGGATTATCAGGTTGAAATTATTCAAAATGCATTTATGGCAAATTATTAAAAAAAGTATTGCATAATGATACGGATTGGTGTATAATGATGCAAAAAGACAACGGAGTTGATTTTATGAGAATGGAAGATATAAGAGAGCTGGACAGAGCTTGTTTTATGAATACCTTTGGCGAGAGAACGCCTGTAGCTTTTGACAGAGGCGAAGGGATGTATCTTTATACAACCGAAGATGAAAAATACCTTGATATGTTTGCGGGGATTGCAGTAAACTCTTTAGGGTATAACCATGGTGAGTTTACGAAGGTGATACAGGAGCAGGCAGGTAAGCTTTTACATACATCGAGCCTTTATTATATAGAAAGTCAGGCATTACTTGCAAAGAAGTTGGTTGATATATCCTGTGCGGACAGAATATATTTTGCAAACAGCGGTGCTGAAGCAAATGAAGGTGCCATAAAGCTTGCGAAGATTTATTTTTACAAAAAGGGAATTGAGAAGTATGAGGTAATAAGCCTGAAGTCGTCCTTCCACGGAAGAACACTGGCAACGGTTGCGGCAACAGGTCAGGAAAAATATCAGAAGCCGTATTATCCTTTAATTCCGGGATTCAAGCAGGTTGAAATAAACGATATAGAGGCACTTAAGGCAGCTGTAACGGATAAAACCTGTGCGATACTTCTTGAGCCTGTACAGGGCGAGAGCGGTGTACACCCTGTAGATGATGCGTACATAAAGGAAGTAAGGCGCATTTGCGATGAGAAGGAAATTATACTTATATTTGACGAAATACAGACAGGCATAGGCAGATGCGGAAAAATGTTCTGTTATGAAACTATGGGCGTTGAGCCTGATATATTTACCTTAGCAAAGGCCCTTGGCAATGGTATTCCCATTGGTGCGGTATGTGCAAAGCAGTTTGTGGCTGATGCCTTCCAACCGGGTGACCACGGCGGTACCTTTGGCGGTAACCCATTGGCAACAAGGGCGGGTCTTTGTGTGCTTGATATTATGGAGAAGGAAAACCTCCCCCAAAATGCCGAGAAAATGGGCGGGTATATTGAAAATGAGATTATGGCAAAATGCACAGATAAGGTTAAACAAATCCGCAGAAAAGGGCTGATGATTGGTATCGAGATGTATGAGCCTGCAGCAGATATGCGAAAGAAGCTTTTTGAAAAGAAGATACTTGTGGGTGCGGTTGGAAATACCTTGAGAGTTTTGCCGCCGCTTATTATAGGTAAGGATGAAGCGGACGAATTTATCAAGGCGTTTTGTGAATTAGCAATGAGCAATTAGTAATGAGTAATCAGGAATGAGGAATTGAGGAAACGTGAATAAGTATTTTGAAGTGAGAAGGGCGAGCGAAAAAGATGCCGAAGCGATAAGACAGATTACGGCGGAGGCTTTTGAAAAGTACTGCGAAATGGCGGGACTTGATACAATAGCTGCCCTTAGTGAAACAATTGAAGATATACACAAGGATATTGAAGAAAAAATTGTACTTGTGGCATATATTGACGACGAGGTTGTGGGCAGTGTAAGGGTTGGAATTAACGAGGATACCATGGAGGCTTATCTGAGCCGTTTCGGTGTAAGCACCAGATATCAGAACCTGGGAATAGGCAAGGCACTTATGAACATGGTTGATATTACAATGCGCCATAACGGGGTTAAGCGGATTTGTCTGCATACGGCATCAAAGGTTTTTTCTTTGGTGAGATTCTATTACGGAAGAGGCTTTTATATTGACTCTACTACGAAGGACAGGGGATATGTGAGAGCGTTGCTTGTGAAAGACTATCAGGATTAAGTAATCAGGAATTGAGAAGGGGAGATAAAGTATGAAGCATTTACTTACGTTACATGATCTGACAACAGAAGAAATTAATCAGATATTGGATTTGGCAAAGAAGTTAAAGAGCGATTTGAAAAAGGGGATTGTAAACGAGCCTTTGAAGGGAAAGACATTAGGTATGATTTTCTCCAAGAGCTCTACAAGAACAAGAGTTTCCTTTGAGGTTGGTATGAGTCAGTTAGGCGGAAGGGCGTTATTCCTTTCCTCTAATGATATTCAGCTCGGCAGAGGCGAAAGTATTTACGATACGGCTAACGTGCTTTCCCGTTACCTTGATGGTATTATGATAAGAACATATGCACAGAGCGATGTTGAGGACCTGGCAAAGTACGGCTCTATTCCGATTATTAACGGACTTACGGATTTAGTGCATCCATGTCAGATTCTGGCGGATTTTCAGACCATTGAGGAATATAAGGGTAGAAGGTCTGATTTGAAGATTGCATATGTTGGTGATGGCAACAATATTGCACATTCGCTCCTGTACGGCAGTGCAAAATTAGGCATGGATATTGCCGTTGCATCCCCTGAGGGTTATATGTGCAATGAAGAGGTTGTAGCTAATGCCAAGGATGACGCTAAGAAGACAGGCTGTAATATTATCCTTACAAATGACCCAAAGGAAGCGGTAAAGGGTGCCGATGTGGTTATTACAGATACATGGTGCTCTATGGGTCAGGATGCAGAGAAACAAGAGAGAATAAAGGCTTTCCAGGGATATCAGGTTGATAAAAACCTCTTTGGAATGGCTGCAGATGACGCAATATTTATGCATTGTTTGCCTGCATACCGTGGCTATGAGGTAGCGGAAGAAATTATTGACGGACCTATGAGCGTTATTTTTGACGAGGCAGAAAACAGATTACATGCGCAGAAAGCGGTAATGCAGCTTTTGATGAAATAAAAATCAGGAATAAACAATTAACATAAACACAATGGGACGGTTAGCGTGAATATATTGTGAAAAAATTCTCCGGTATGAGGTCGTGCATTTTTTGCACGACCTGTTTTAATACGACAGTTATAATCCGCCTTGTATAAAAGGGTTTTTTGTTGACAAAAACTATGTGATATGAGATAATAGCTTCATAGATATAAAGGATGTGAGGAAATGAGAAAAAGTTTAGTAATTATGGTGTTAATTATGCTCTTGTGGGGCATAAGTGCCAATGCGGAACTACAGGCACCCCAATTCAGCCTGGATGGTGGTGTGTACGAGGAGACAATCGAGGTTTCACTTACCGGTGAGGGGGACATTTATTATACCTTAAACGGTGATGTGCCTACTGTAAATTCAACTAAGTACACAGAGCCTTTTGTGATTGAGCCAAGTGCAACAACACCGCCTAAAGGCACAACTATCCGTGCGGCAGTAATCAAAGATGGTGAAACAAGCTATGTGTCTTCAAATACGTATTTTGTAGGTGAAGGAATATGGGATTATGTTGGTAACTATCCCTTTGTTAATCTTATTGCAACTCAGTATGATTTGTGGGATAATCAGAATGGTATTTATCAGAACTGGAGCTATGAGCATAAGGTGCCGGGGGTATTTCACTACATAACAACTGAGGGTGTTACCGAGGTTAACAGAACTGTAGAGATGAAGGTGTCAGGTCACGGCTCAAGAAGTAATCCTAAAAAATCACTTCGTGTATACTTTAAAAAGACAGACCCTACACAAAGCAAGTTGTTGGAATATGACCTTATCCCCAGTGACGGGGTGGAAACCTATTCAAAGGTAACCTTCCGTATTTCGGACTATTCATATACAAATATCCGTGACCCTCTGGCACAGGAGATTGCAAAGCATACCCGTTGTGACACTGCATCAAGCACCCCTATGGCAGTTTTCTTGAACGGCGAATACTGGGGGTTATATGAATGCCGTGAGCAGTACGATAAGGACTATCTGGAAGAGCACTACGGCATCGACGGTGATAATATTGTATTTCTGGACCGTGACTGGACATTGCCCATTGATTATACGGAATATAACGGTGTTACATATGTTGATAAGCTTGAATATTCGGAAGGTCCCGAAGATGACAACGAAGACGGAGTTTTAGGCGAGACATACTACCGCACGCAATGGGCTTATGTGAAGAGCCTTGTTCTGGACAATGATTTTACATCCGATGAGGTATATGAAGAATTCTGTTCTGTTGTGGATGTTGATAACCTCATTGATTATATGTTTGTATATATCTATGCAGGTAATGACGACTGGCCCGGCAATAATATGAAGTTCTGGAGAGTAACGGAAGAATCTGTTGACCCGTCCGTTTACGGAATGGACGGTAAGTGGAGATTTATGGTTCACGATTTTGACATTTCTTTTGAAAATACAAACCATAACACGCTTTATTTATCAACAATGCAGAAGGATGATAACAGCCAGGCAAGACACCCCAAATTTGCGACGGATTTATTTGAAGGTCTGTTCAGAAATGCAACCTTCCGTAACGAATTTGCCCAGAGAAGTATGGTGTACCTCCGTACTATAGCAAGCGGTGTGGCAATAAATGAATATGTGGATACTCTTGTTAATGACAGACAAGCGGGAAAGCAGGCAGATTTAACGCGCTGGAATTTAGGCTCACTTCAACAGTGGATTAATAATACAGGCAGTCTCCGCAATTTCGGAGGCAATCGCGGTGCACAGATGAGAAGTCAGTACACAAATCTGTTCAATACATACTATAATGCAGGAATAACAGGTACGGTGCTCTTTAACGTATCAGGTGATGATTGTACTATAGCAGGCGGTAATGTGTCAGATGGCGCGGAGCTTAAGATGCTTAGTGGTATTCCCGTTACTATTGAAGCGGAAAACGCCTATATCGTGGCAGTTGGCGACAGTGTTGCTCATGTGAATTTTGGTGAGCTAACTGTTACCCCGGGTACTGACTATAAAATTACAATCAAAAAGGTTGAAGCAGCTATCGTAAAGGCTGAGGTGAAGAGCGACAAGCTTACAGCATGGGTTGAGGTTGATACAAATGTTTATCCCAATGCAAAGCTGTATGCTGCAGGCTACAACGGAAACAACGAGGTCACATTTGTAAAGCAGCTTGATATCAAAGATCCCACGTTGATGGTGCCCAATGCCGAATATTACAAGCTGTTCTTATGGGAAAACACAAAGCCCTTATGTAACAGCTATACGGTTATTCCCGAGGATACAGACAATACGGTGAAAGACGATAACGACGACAATTTTGATCCGGAAACACAGAATATACAGTAAAAAACAAAGGAGATGTGAAATTCATTCACATCTCCTTTCAGACTGTCGAAAAAGTCATTTTCTGCACAATAGCGAAGGGTTTGGGAAAGAAGGTTTCCCAAAATAAAATCGGAGGGGTTAATCGCATTCACCCCTCCGAAAGTGGCGATTTTAGGGCTCCCATAGGGAGTCTTG
>JAFYPR010000062.1 GCA_017547445.1 Clostridia bacterium | reverse complement strand
TAATTCTTATTTTTCTTTTCCTGATTTTACTTCAGCAACCACTCAATCAGATTCATTGCTTTTATTCCGTCATAGGAATTAATATAGTCGCGGTCCATGGATAACACAATTTTTTCATAATTGTCCGAAATCATCCTCAATGGCCGCAATTCTCTCTCCCGCACTTGAGGGATTTGCATACTTTCCGTAACCTGAATATAAATTTTATCATCAGGCTTTTCAGCTACAAAATCCACTTCCGTTTCTCCTACTTTTCCGATATACACACGATAATCACGCCTTAAAAGCTCTAAAAGCACTATGTTTTCAAGTATATGACCCCTGTCTGCATCCCTGTATCCAAGTAGCATATTTCTGAAGCCCATATCAACAATATAGTTTTTACCCAATGTTTTTAAAAGCTGCTTTCCCTTCACATCATATCGTTCTACCCCATAAAATATATAGGCGCTTTTCAGCATCGAAACGTATTTTTCTACAGTCTTTCCTGCAATATTGGTTTTTTTACCGCCTCGGAATTCTCCTTCGTTTGACAATACATTTCCTATGCTGTTGGGAGAAGTAATACTACCTATGTTGGAGCACAAAAACATTACGATTTTTTGCAGTGTTCCCTGATCGACACTATTATTTCGTTGAAGAATATCCCTGAGCACAACGGTTGAATATATTCCCTCCAACGCCTGATTGCTCCTTACCTCGTTAAAACGATATTCCCGAAGAATGGGCATACCTCCAAGCTGCAGATATCTTTGAAATTTTTCCTCTATGGAAATTGTCTCTTTAAATTCATAAAAGGTCAAAAACTCCTTAAAGGAAAGGGGCAGCATCTTAATTTCTACAAATCTGCCGGAAAGAAGCGTAGAAAATTCTGTAGATAATAAATATGCATTTGAGCCTGTTATATAAATATCCACATCAAAATCAAGCCTGAAGGATTCTATCGCCTTTTCCCAATGCTCCACAACCTGCAATTCATCAAAAACCAAATATGTTTTCCCGCTTTTCGCTATTCTTTCGCTTACATAATCGTAAAACGAAAGGTAGTCGGTAAGACTTCTGTACTTCAATGACTCAAGATTCATATGAATAATATTTTCTTCCTTGACACCCTCACCCTTCAGATATTCGCAAAACAAATTAAGCAATGACGATTTCCCGCATCTTCTTATGCCTGTGACAATTTTCACAAGGTCAACATCTTTATTCTGAATAAGCTGTTCTAAATACTCAGGTCTGTTGATAAGCTTTTCCATGCCGCACACCTCCTGTCATTATACCTTTATTATATCCAAAACTTTAAGAAAGTCAATACTTTCAGACTTCAAAGTCAGAAACTTTGTATTTTTATCCATTTTCCGACTTTGTTTTCAAAAACTTTCACTTTTAATTTTCTAAAAATACTTTTTCACAGCCTCTTCCGCCTCTTCCCGTGTTTCATATACTCCTACAAGCTCTTCACTGCCTTCTCTCCACACTTCGCCCTCGCCTAAAAGGGTGTAATCCATCCCCATAGCCGAGTATATGTACACTACATACCCCGCCCCCTCTATCATCACTACCTCGTCTCTCATTTCATTCTCGGTGTAATTATATCTTCTCACGTCATATTTCATATTTCCCATCCCTTCAGAAAAGCTCATTAGTTTTCTCGTCATAATCCTCTTTTTTCATAATTTCGATATGGTCACCACAGCCGATTAAAATAACCTCACCGTTAATGTCCCATTTTTCAGGCAGGTTTATAACGCCCTTTTTCACGGTTATTTTATACTCTCCGAAATATCCCTTCATGTTCATCTCTCCTTAAGATTAACCGCCCCGCACAATGCATCGTACAAAACTGTACGGGGCATATTTTTTATTGTGTTGTCAATATATTCCCCCAGAGAACAATCCTCATATTCTCTTTTCATAAAATGCGCCTCGTAAAGGCTGCATATTTTAAGATAGGTCATATACTTGTCCTTCTCAAAGCATTTATATACATATTCCCTTGAAAAAAAGGGTACAAAACGTCTTAATAGCACCTTGTCGCAAAGCCTTAAGGGCAGTATTTTTTTATCAAAAAGCTTTTCCATGGGAACAGTGGGCAAATCCAATTCCACCTTGCCGAAAAGTCGGAAGGCTATTACCCCCGCAAAATCAAGCCTTTTAGGGAATTTTCCGTAAATCGCATAATAAACAGCCCTTGCTCTTTCGTTGATTTTTTCGCGTATCCCCGCCTCGCTCCACACCCCCAGCACACTGTCGCACAGATTATTTTTAACAAAAGAAGCTCTGCAGGTATAGCTTTCATACCACTCCCTTACACTTGAAGCACCGGGATACACACACCAATCGGTTATTTCGTCATCTGCCATACGGAGATTATCCCATGCTAAAGGGCTTGCTATTTTGTGGCAAAGGGTAGCCTTTTCAAGAAGGGGCATTTCTTTTAAAATGCTTTCAATATCCTCTGTGGTATGGTTTATCATATCATCAATTATTGTTCTGTCTGCACTCTCAAGCATTCTGACAACTCCTTATCCAAAGCTCCGTGACCGTAGCCGTTTGAGTATAAAATTCCGAATTTGCCCCCGTCAGCCTTCACCTCTACCGCACCGCCGTTATAAAGCGACTCGTTCCTCCAGTGCATTGCATCAGAATTGGTGGTATAGGGTTGGTTAAACCCAACTGCAACGCCCTCGTTTATGTAAATATACCCGCCTGTGTCTTTGTCAAAATCAAAGCAGCTTATATCCTCTCCGTACAGTCTTACTTCCCGTCCCTTTATCCTGCCGCATACCTCACCCTTTGTAAGGTCCTGACGTGCAAGATAGTTGTCTGCATCAATCACAACCCCTGCAGGCAGAAACTTCACCAACCTACCCTCTGTTGCAATACAATACAGATATTCATCCGCCCTGAGCACCTTCGGCTCTTCGCAAAGCCTGCCGTAATCGTCATAAACCTCAATTATCGAAACTGCAAATTTATCGCCTCCGCACTTGGCTTTAATTTTCACGGTTCTTAAATTTTCACGCCCTCTGGTAAACTCCTTTGTGCAAAGTGCAAATCTGTAAGGCTCACTTCTTGTGTAAAGGATAATTTCCCCCTCAGAGGGGATTTCTTTAATCTCATATTCATCTTCCTTCACACGCAGTATGTTCATTATTTCTTGGGGAATATAGTTGGCTTTGTCATACAACCCCCGTGCATTAAAAAACTTTTTCGCAACATCCTTTACATCCAATATATACACCGTGTCGGGGAAGCCCTCCTTCTTCTGATTACAATATGCAACCATAACAACAATTGCTCTGTAGTAAAGCCCTCTTTTTCCGATTTCGACAATATTTTTCAGGCTATCCTTTTCTATACCCCGCTGATTTATATAGGCATACAGAACGCCCCAGGTTTTTAATTCCGCTATCATGGCGTCAAAGGTGCTCTCGCCCTCCTCCTCATTGTAATCCTTCCTCAGCTCCTCTGTCAACCAATATACCTCGCAGGTGTTTTTATAGCCTTTGTAATCCAGCTCTCTTATTGCATCAATGGCGCCAAAAGCTGTCATTTCGGCAATTCTGTCACTCTCAAGGGGGAAATTTTCCCTGTATATCCCTTTAAGAATGTCCAAAGCAGTCTTACCGTTTTCCATTTCGTCAAAGCTTTTTTGTGCCATGGCTATATAATGCAGGCACTGCTCTTTTGTAAAATACATACCCTTCATAAATTCAGCCTCCCAACTAAAAAATCCTTTGTTAACTTAATTCTAACAAAGGATTTCTTAATTTTCACTCGGTTTGAAACCGACATTTTTATTCACACATTAATTCATAATGCTTTTTTGTATAAATATTTCTGATATTTTTGTTTTTTTCTCTTTCATGCTCCAGCACATTATAAATAACGATAGGTCTGTACTCGCCCAATGCCATAAGCGCCATCAGTACCACATCACGCTCATCCCGTACATTTAAAAACCATCCCATACTCCCAAGCAGCCTGTCGGCATTGCCCTCGTCCAGTCTAAGCGCCATTACAAGCCTTAATGCGGTCTCCTTTTCGCACCCTTTTCCGTTTATCAATGCAGCCCAGGAATCGCTTCCCACAAATGCATCCTCACAAAAAAGCGTTGTCTTTACCTCTCCGTTCTTTTTAAAGTATCTTTCATTATCAAGCCTTTTTATGTATTCTGTCACAAGCTCATAAAAGCTATCGGAAATGGGCTTTTCCGCCTTGATTTCCGCCCTTTTTCTTTCAACCTCCTTTATAAGAGAGGCATATAAAGCATCCCGGGATACCTTCATATAGTCCCCGGATGAGAAAAGAGAGGTATCCAGGTGCAGCATACAGCATTTTTCTTCTCTGTATTTCACCGATTCCTTGAACTTTTCTATAAAAGCGTAAAGCTCACTATACATACTCCCCACACCTTATCATAAACCCCCGTCTGAAAATCCAAACGGGGGGCCTTAATTGCTAATTTCTCATTTTTAATTCTTAGCACCCTTTGCGCCATTCTTCAAGCTTCTTGCGCCGAACTCACTTAAAAGATTTGTTTCATAAGAGAAGCTGATTTTTTCTCTTTCTCTCATTCTCTTCTGCGCATAGTATACAAGCTTATCCATAAGAGCATCAAAGCTCAAGCCTGCCGCTTCCCATAAATAGAAGGACAAGGAGCCGGGGATTGTATTAATCTCGTTTACATAAATTTCGTTGCTCGCTTCATCAATCATAACGTCAATTCGGGCAACACCGTTACAGTTAAGAGCCTTGAAGGTTGTAATGCACATTTCCTTAATGACCTTTTCCTGTTCCTCTGTCACCTCAGCGGGCACCTTACGGCTACTTCCGCTCATACCCTTCGTGCTTCCTTCACCCTTACTGCCGCCCTGGTATTTATCCTTGAAGTCCAAAATATCACCGCCGGAGGATATAGGCTCTTCAAGCACACTTGCCGATGCTTCTTCATAATCGCCCAAAACAGAGCAGTTGACTTCACGGAGAGATTCAATAGCTCTTTCAACCAATACCTTGTGTGAAAAGGTTGCCGCTTCGTCAATAGCCTCAATTAAGCCCTCACGGTCCTTTGCCACCTTAATGCCCACAGATGAGCCAAGGTTAACAGGCTTTACAATAACGGGGTAGGAAAGCTTATCTTCAACCCTTGCAATAACCTCATCGCTCTTTTTAAAGTATTCCCTTGAATAAAAGCATACCGCATCCAATACATTAACTCCCGCATCACGGAGCACGCACTTCATGGCATACTTATCCATACCAAGAGCCGAGGCGGTTACATCACAGCCTGCATAGGGCACGCCCAGCATTTCCAAAAACCCCTGAAGGGTGCCGTCCTCAACATTTGTACCATGCACAACAGGGATAAACACGTCACAGACGGCAACCATCTTTTTGGAGAACAACCCACCCTTAACCTTAATAAGCTCAGCACAATTATTTCCCTTTTTAAGCATAACCTCTTCGCATTCAGCAAGAAGAGAGGGGATATCCTTATATTTTGCCACATCCATAAGAGCCTCACCCGTGTAGAACTTACAGTCCTTTGTTATGTAGATGGGCACAACATTATATTTTTCTTTATTCAATGCATGCATTGCCTGGGAAGCGGAAATAACGCTTACCTCATGCTCAACGCTGTTACCGCCAAAAAGCACACCAACAGATATTTTCATGTATATCAAATCCTTTCTTGTTGAAATGATATGCAAGCTCTGCTTGCATAATATTACTGCGTAATGATATGTCGCAAGCGACATGATATGAACCTGCGGTTCATTTCGGTAGAAAAATCAAAGATTTTTCATTTGATTGATGCTTTTGCCGTTTTAATAGAGGTTATCAATATTTTTCGGAGTTTTCCGCACTTTGTCCGAAAATCATTATGCGTTTTCTCATCAATGATTTTTGCATCTTTGAAAATTTCTAACCAATAGTCAGTTTCATAGCATTCTTTTAATGCTATTTGAAATTTATTTATAAAATCAGCTTTACTGGCGGCGTAATTCCCCTCGTGAATATTGGCACCAATACTTGTACCGCTTCGCAATAATTGTCCGACCAATATCTGAGCTTTTTCATTTTTCTTTATTTCGCCACACAAATTAATCATCTCAACGGCAAAGTTTTTTGACAAATCCACTAATATATTTTCTCTCAAGCCACTCACCTCTTTAATTCAAAAATTTGCAATGCAAATTTTCCTTAATGCCCATAGGGCATATCATGAAATTTTTAATTTCATATCATGGCTTTGCCATATCATGCCTAAAGCATATCATCTTTACAAATAATTATCCGGCAAATCATTTTCCAACAGCACAATCTTATTTTCCCCGTTTATGCTTCTCATCACATTAAATGCCTCGTAAATATCCTTTACGCAAATAATCTTTTCATCATCGGGACGGATGGTGTCTGCACCCTTTTTAAGCGCACCATACTGCTTTTCTCCCACAAAAATGGCATAATCGGCACATTCTGCACAGATTGCACCCAATTTTTCGTTTTCCTCTTCTTCTCTGTCTCCCAATTCCACCATTCCGGGTGTAATTACAATTCTGCAGCCTTCAAAATCGCGAAGGGTTTCAAGGGCACTTTTTGCACCCTGGGGGTTAGAGTTATATGCATCGTCAATAATTGTGCAGTCAGGCTGCTTTTTAATCTCTAAGCGATGCTCAACGCTTTCAATACGGCGCATTGCAATTTTTATATCGTCAATACTGACGCCGTATTCCAACGCAACTGCACAGCTTCCCGTAAGGTTTACGACGTTATGTCTTCCCAAAAGCTTTGTAGCAAGGTCAAATTTTCCGTCTTGTGTAACAAGTGTAAATGTACTGCCCTGCGGGGTTGACTTTATGTTTTCTGCCCAATAGTCGCAATCAGGTGTTGTACCGTAGGTAATAACACCCTCAGTTTTTTCACGGCTTCGTACATCTTCGCTGTCGTAGTTCAAAAACTTCTTGCCCTCACCTACAGAATCAATCAGCTCATACTTTGTATTTATGATATTTTCCTGTGTTTTGAAGGTTTCAAGATGCTGAGGCCCGATAGAAGTTAAAATACCGCTCCGGGGCTTCACAAGGTCGCAAATTTCCTTGATATCGCCCTCCTGTCTTGCACCCATCTCCACCACAAAAACCTCGTGCAGAGGGGTAAGAAATTCGTTAACCGTCCTCACAACACCCAGAGTAGTGTTGTAGGAATGAGGTGTCATAAGCACATTGTATTTTTCACCAAGGAGCGCACTCACATAATTTTTAACGCTTGTTTTGCCGTAGCTTCCCGTAATGCCGATTATCTTTAAATCGGGCATTGCTTTAAGCTTTTCCTTAGCGTTATTTATAAACTTTTTCCTTACTGCCGCCTCAAAGGGTGCATTTATAAGGTTTGAGAGGATTGTCACCAAGGGCGCAAGAAGCGCCGCCAGGCAAAGAAGCACAGGTGTAACCATACGGGGCACAAAAAGTCCCGATACAATAATAAGTCCTGTTATAATACCCTCTGTTATAAAAAGCCTCTTTACTCTGTCCGTTACAACCAACGGCTTCTTTTCCGCCGTCTTAGGCTTTACCATGTCAATCAGAATGTATATAAGTGCATATGCCGCAATAGAGGGAAAGGAGCCGAAAATCAGAAATACATAACCCAAAAGTGCAACAATTGCCTTAAAATCAAAAATCCTCAGCTTATTTTTCTTAAGATAATTTATATATCTCTTATTAAAATAGGAATTGAGCTGAAGCATGTGTGTTTCATGCCTTAAGCTTCCCGTCATAATAACCCACAGATGAATAACTGCCACGATTGTGTAAAGTATAATGTAAACAATATCAGTTTTATTCATACAAAAACCTCACTTATTTCACGAAATATTCCAGTGCCGCAAAAAACTTACCCGGGCGGTCAAGGTATGAAAAATGCCCCGCCCCCTCCAGGGTAACAACACCGCTGTCAGGAAGAAGGCTATCCATAATATGTGCATCTTCTATAGGTGTTGCCGTGTCACAATCGCCCCATATAAGAAGGGTTGGCACCCCTATATCGGGCAAATGATGCCTTAAATCCTCGTTTACAACCCTACTCATGGAAGCTCTCATATTTTCGCTTAAAACCTTGTAATCACTGCTGCCTGCATTTTTTACAAATCTTTCGTAAAGCCCCGTTTTGTTTAAAACAGGCAGCTTAAGTATCTTTTTGCCCAATTTGTAGGAATATACCTTTATATAATAATCAATACCTCTTTTCGGCTTAATGCCTGCCGAATCAACCAGAACAATTTTACAAGGCTTAATTTCCATCTTTTCAAAAAGCTTTATAATAACTCTGCCCCCGAAGGAATGCCCAAGCCAGATTGCACCTTCACAATCCGCCCTATTGATAAATTTCTTCATAAATTCAGCATAGGCATTTACATCCCATACCTCTTTGGGCTCATCACTTTTCCCGAATCCGGGAAAATCAAGTGCAACAACTCTCATATAGTCTGAAAGCTTTTTTATAACAGGGGTAAAAGCCTCTTTATTTGCACCCCAGCCGTGAAAAAGCACAATAGCTTTGCCTTCGCCCTCGTCAATATAATTTATATTTAATCCGTCGATGTTAACATTCTTTTCCACAAGACACACCTCCGCATAATATACTAATATATATTATATCACTAATTTCCAAATAATCAACAATAAATCTTGACAAACCCTTCGTTTAAATATAAAATATACCCGTTAATATTTGCCGGTGTGGCTCAAAGGCAGAGCAGCGGTATCGTAAACCGCAGGTTGCAAGTTCGATTCTTGTCACCGGCTCCAGAAAAAAGCACTTCGTAAGAAGTGCTTTTTTGACTGTCGAAAAACCTAAAATTTCTGCACAATAGCTGAAGGTGCGGAAACAAAGAGTTTCCGTATGAAATCGGAGGGGCAATCGTATTGCTTCTCCGAAAGTGCTGATTTTAGGGCTCCCGTAGGGAGTCTTGCAC
>JAFYPR010000061.1 GCA_017547445.1 Clostridia bacterium | reverse complement strand
GTTGAAAATAACGGACTTTTAGAAGCGGCAGAAGAAGAGGGCAAGGGTGTGATATGCTTCAGTCCGTTGGCACAGGGGTTACTTACTGACAGGTATATTGCAGGCATTCCCGAGGATTCGCGCGTTAAGACAGACGGCAGATTTCTGAACGAGGGAAGAATAACGCCTGAATTGATAGAAAAGATTATAAAGCTTAACAATATAGCGCATCAAAGAGGACAGACTTTGGCGCAAATGGCTCTTGGCTGGGTTTTAAAGGATGACAGGGTTACAAGTGTTTTAATCGGTGCATCAAAGAGTGAGCAGATAATTGACAATCTTAAAGCGGCAGAATGTAATAATTTTACAGATGAAGAATTAAGGAAAATTGATGAAATAATAAAGTGAGGGGGAAAAACTATGCAAAGATATTTATTTGTACATTTTAAAGAAAAAACATCGCCCGACGGTGAACAGGTTTATTTTGCTTTATCAGAGGACGGGTTTAACTGGGAGGCTTTAAATGACGGTCAGCCTGTGTTGTGGGCATACTACGGTGACAAGGGTGTAAGAGATTTTACAATAACACGTTGTAACGGCAAGTTCTATATTATTGCAACGGATTTATCCCTTTCCTACGGCATGAGAAATCAGTACAAGCATTCATGGAAGGAGATTGGCGAAAACGGAAGCAAGTGCTTTAGTGTGTGGGAAAGTGAAGATCTGGTGAACTGGTCTGAACAGAGACTTGTAAAATTGGGTGATGAGCATTTTGGATGCCTTTGGGCACCTGATGTTATTTATGATAAAGAAAAGGACGATTATATCCTTCACTGGTCATCAAGCCATGATTATAACGGCTTTGGTAACAAGGGCATTTACTACTCCCGTACCAAGGATTTTGAAACATTTACATATCCCCAAGAGCTTTACTGTAAGCCTGATGAAAATGTAATTGATTCGGCAATGTACGAAGAGAACGGAGTTTATTATCTGTTCCTTAAAAATGAGAATAAAGGCTATATTGAGCTTGTAAAGGGAGAGAGTCCGCTTGGTCCTTTTACAAGAGATAAGCAGTTTGACGAAAGTATGACTGTGCTCGGCAGGGGTGGGTATGAAGCTCCCACCGCTGTAAAACTCCATGACGGCAGATGGGCGCTGTTTTTGGATTATTACGGAAGACCCGGCAAGGAACAGGGATATATACCTTTTATGAGTGACGATATTTCAACGGGCGTATTTAACCGCAGTGACGAAAGCTTCAGCTTCCCGTATAAATTCAAGCACGGAACGATACTTTCCATCACAGAGGAAGAATATGAAAGAATGAAAAATAACGACTGGACTAACGTTCCGGACAGGAGATAATTATGAATACAGAAGTTTTTGAATTATGGGGAAATTCCACCACAATGGAATATTATAAAAGCGAAGAAAAGACGAAAAGCTGTGCCGTTATCATTTTTCCCGGAGGCGGATATTGGGGAAGAGCCGAGCACGAGGGAAAGGGGTATGCCCGCTTTTTAAACAGGCACGGCATTGATGCCTTTGTGGTTAATTACCGTGTGCATCCCAATCGTTTTCCCTTACCGCTCCTTGATGCAAGGCGTGCGGTAAGATATGTAAGATACTATGCAGAAAAATTTGGCATTGATAAAGACCGCATTGCGGTTATGGGTTCTTCTGCGGGGGGACACCTGGCAAGTATGCTTTGTACATACCGCGAAAAAATTGAAGGTGAAGGTATTGATGAAATCGACACCGAAAGCTTTTTGCCCGATAAGCAGATACTATGCTACCCTGTCATAAACCTCTATGACGAGAAAATAACACATATAGGCTCAGGCGATGCATTGTTGGGTGACTCTCTTCAAAATGGCGGAGACATTGAAATGCGAAAGGCACTTAGTGCAAACCTTATTGCGGATGAAAAAACTCCCGAGGCATTTATATGGCATACCTTTGAAGACGAGGCTGTTGATGTAAAGAACACTTTGCAGTATGCAACAAGACTGAGAGAAGCAGGTGTATTGGCAGAGGTACATATTTACCCTAAAGGAAGGCATGGTCTGGGGCTTGCAGATGAAGAGGGGAGAAATGAACCCCATGTTGCGCTTTGGGGCGAAAGCTTAATTAAATGGATTGACTACATTGGATGGTGACAAAATGAATTTAAAGGAAGTTAAAGAAGGAATAAAGGTGGGAATACCTATTGCGCTGGGATATTTTGCGGTATCTGTTGCGTTTGGTGTGTCAAGTGTGCAGTCGGGTGTGCCCTTTTGGGGTGCAACGCTGATATCGCTGACAAACTTAACAAGTGCAGGGCAAAAAGCAGGTGTTGATGTTATGGCAGCAGGGGGAAGCATTTTTCTTATTGTGCTTACTACCCTTATAATTAATATGCGTTATTTTTTGATGGGCGTTTCCATGAGTCAGAAGGTTGAGGAAAAGATGCCCATGTGGAAAAGGCTTCTTATCGCCTTTGGTATAACAGATGAAATATATGCAATGAGCATGAGCAGAAGCACCCATCTTACGGGAAGCTACATGGCGGGACTTATCATACCGCCAATATTCGGCTGGACGGGTGGTACATTGGTGGGCTCTGTGGCAACGGGCTTTATGCCGTCTATTCTGGCTGAGGCTATGGGTATTGCCCTTTACGGTATGTTTATTGCGGTGATTGTACCGCCAAGCAGAAGAAACGGGAATGTTTTGCTTGGAGTTATTTCGGCAGTTATATTGAGTGTTGCGTTTACATATGCACCTGTATTGCAAATTTTTTCCGAGTGGTCGGTAATAATCATAACGGTTTTGGTGAGTGCTTTTATGGCAACGTTTTTCCCTGTAAAGGAAGGTGCAGATAATGAGTAACGGTTATGTGTTTTTATCAATTGCGGCAATGGCCGTAACTACATATTTAATCCGAATGCTTCCTATGGCAATTTTCAGAAAAAAGATTGAAAACAGATGGATTAAGTCGTTTTTGTATTATGTGCCGTATGTGGTATTGTCGGCGATGACATTCCCTGCAATTTTTACATCGACAGGCTCTGTGTTGGGTGCAGCTTCAGGTTGTGCAGTTGCTATAATGCTTGCATATTTTGATAAGGGGCTTTTAACTGTTGCAATAGGTGCGGCTGCTATGGCATTTATTGTACAGTTTGCCGGAATGTGAGGAGGAAGAAAATGAGAATTCTGATTATAAGACATGCTGACCCTGATTATTCGATAGATTCTTTGACATCAAAGGGATGGAAAGAGGCAGAATACCTCAGTGAAAAGCTTGTAAAAATGGATATAAAAGCCTTTTATACCTCTACACTTGGAAGGGCAAAGGATACGGCATCGTTGACATTAAAAAAGCTTGAAAGAGAGCCTGACGGTGTTTTTGAATGGCTTAAGGAATTTCCGCCTGCAATTATACGCCCTGACTGCGGCAGAAGCCTGGCATGGGACTGGCTGCCTCAGGACTGGACGGTAATTGACGACTTTTACCACAAGGATAAATGGGGCGATGTGCCTGTAATGAAAGAGGGCAAGGTTAAAGAAGAGTATGACAGAGTTGCAGGCGAGCTTGATAAGATAATCGCAAGGCACGGCTATGTGCGTGAGGGCAATTACTACAGGGCAGAAAGCCCAAACATGGACACTATAGCATTTTTCTGCCACTTTGGCTCCGGCTGTGTGCTTTTAAGCCATTTGCTTGGTATATCGCCTATGGCTTTATGGCATGGCTTCTGTGCGGCACCGTCTTCTGTTACGACCCTTGTAACGGAGGAGAGAAGAGAGGGTATTGCATCCTTCAGAATGAGCAGTTACGGAGATGTTTCACACTTGTATGCCCGAGGTGAAGAGCCTGCCTTTGCGGCAAGATTCTGCGAGATGTATACGAATAAAGACGAAAGGCACGACTGATTTAACAGGTACAGATTATTCTGTACCTGTTTTTTGTGTAAACGAATACCACGCCATAGTGGCGTGGTTCAAAAAAGGCTATTGCCGATGAGTATAGACGTAAAAACTCCGATTGTATATAATTTTAATGTGACCTGCC
>JAFYPR010000060.1 GCA_017547445.1 Clostridia bacterium | reverse complement strand
GTGCAAGACTCCCTACGGGAGCCCTAAAATCAGCACTTTCGGAGAAGCAATACGATTGCCCCTCCGATTTCATACGGAAACTCTTTGTTTCCGCACCTTCAGCTATTGTGCAGAAATTTTAGGTTTTTCGACAGTCAAAAAGCACGCTTCGGCGTGCTTTTTTCATATGTTCGGATACAGTATTTTATATATCTTTTTGTAGGCTTCTATTTTCTTTACATGGTTTTTTGTTTCCTCATAGGGGATAACCTGCAAGCTTTCCCCGTCAGGAGAATATTCGGGGTTTTTAAGCCATTTTTTAACCCTTCCCGCACCTGCATTATATGCAGCAATTGCAAGGGCTTCATCGCCTTCAAACAAATCAAGCATTCTCTTTAAATAGTATGAGCCCAATCTTATATTTACCTTTGGGGAATATATATCCCCTTCCGCAAGCTCCATATTCAGTTTTTCGGCACAAAATTCCGCAGTTTCGTCTGTAAGCTGCATAACCCCTTTTGCATCAGCACGGGAAATGGCATCCATATTAAAATTACTTTCAGCCTTTATAAGTGCCGCCACAAGATATGGGTCAACATTCAATTCGCCGCAGACTGTTCTTATCTCCGTAAGATATTTTAAAGGAAAAAGCCTGTATATCCCCCATACGGCACCGCAAAGAATTGCAAAGGTTATAAAAAGACCTACAATGCCTTTTATCAATTTCATTCAAACTGTCCTTTCCCCGTGTTTTAATTACGTAAGTGTCCGTCACGCCATGATTATCGTGAAATTTTCACTCAGCTTGTACTTTACGTACAAGCTGAGTGAAAATTTCCGGTTATTCGTCCCGGATAGTTTCAAAAATTTCTATTACTCTCCTGTTGAGTGTTTCCACATTACCGTTATTAAGTATGACAAAATCCACTCCGTGGGCATACTGAGCATCGGTAGGCTGTGAATTTATACGGTCCAACGCCCTTTCCTCGGAAAGGTTATCACGTTGCACAATTCTCTGCATTCTCTGATTTATGGGCGCCACAACCGCAACGACAAAATCGCACAAATCACGAAGGCGTGTCTGCTTTAAAACTGCAGCATCAATTGCCACGATTTCGCTTCCTGCCTCTTTAAGACGTTTTTCTATTTCGTCGTATATTTTTTTATGTGTAATAATATTCAAGGTTTCGAGCGCCTCTTTTGAAGAAAATACAATTGCACCAAGCTTTTTTCTGTCAAGTGACCCGTCGCTCTTTATAACCTCAGTACCGAAGGCAACCTCAATTTCACGGAGAACATCGCTTTTTGCAGTTACCTCATGACCTATTTCATCCGCATCTATTATATGTGCACCCATGGAGGCAAGAAGCTTGCAAACCTGGCTTTTACCGCTTCCCGAGCCACCTGTAATGCCCAATACCAACTGTCCCTTCATATCATCTCTCCTTCTTGTACTTTGATTAGGTAATTGCAACATTTTTATAGCGGTCAACTGTACCTGCCTGTGGGCGAGGTATGTCCCGTGTCGGTGTCCTCAATAAAACAAGTGGTCAATTACTCACTTCGTATCGTACCAGCTTTTACCGCTCTTTACATCCGCAATAAGGGGTACATTCAATTCTACCGCCTTTTCCATTTCCTCTTTCAGTATTGCCGCAACTGTCTCTACGTCCTTTTCGGGTGCTTCAACGATAAGCTCATCATGCACCTGCATAACAAGACGGCTGTCGGGGCATTTTTCCCGAAGGGCATTGTACACGTTAACCATGGCGATTTTTATAATATCCGCCGCAGAGCCCTGTATAGGCGTATTCATGGCACATCTTTCGCCAAAGGCAACAAGGTTGCGGTTTTTCGCCTTTAATTCTTCAATATAACGTCTTCTGCCGAAAATAGTTGTAACGTAGCCTTCTTCCCTGGCTTTTTCGATAGTTTCCGTCATATACTCCCGTACACCCCCGTACTTTGTAAAGTAGCTTTCGATATATGCCCTTGCATTCTTCACGGAAATTTTCAATTCCTTGCTTAAGCCGAAATCGCCCTGGCCGTAAATAATGCCGAAATTAACGGTTTTTGCCGCAGAGCGCATTTCATCGGTAACCAAAAAATCAGGCACATTGAAAACCTGCGATGCTGTCATACGGTGGATATCAATATCATGGAGGAATGCATCCGTCATATTCTTATCCTTTGATATATGGGCAAGGACTCTTAATTCAATCTGCGAATAGTCCGCACCTACCAGATAATTGCCCTCAGAGGCAACAAACATCTTTCGTATTTCACGCCCCAGGCTTGTACGTGTGGGGATATTCTGCAAATTAGGCTCTGTAGAGCTTAATCTTCCTGTCTGTGTTATAGTCTGATTAAGGGTGGAATGTATCCTTCCGTCAGGGGCAACAACTGTTAAGAGTCCGTCAGCATAGGTGGACTTTAACTTCATAAGCACTCTGTATTCCTGTATAAGGTCCACTATTTCATGCTTCCCGGAAAGCTTGTCTAAAACCTCGCTGTCGGTGGAATAGCCTGTTTTTGTCTTTTTTACAACAGGAAGACCCATCTCTTCAAAAAGGATAACGCCAAGCTGTTTTGTGGAATTTATATTGAACTTTTTGCCTGCCATAAAATAAATGGCTTCCTCAATGGCAGAAAGCCTTTCGCCAAGCATGTCTGCAAAATCACTAAGGGCGTCACGGTTAACCATAAAGCCTGCAATTTCCATGGAATATAAAACCTCGCATAAGGGAAGCTCTATTTCATAAAGGAGCTTTTCCTGACCTCTTTCCTCTATGAGCTTTCTCTGGGCATCATAAAGCAAGGGCAGACTCTGTACAGAAGGCGGAAGGTTAAATTCATGACACAGGCTGTCCGTTTCATAGCTCTTACGGGAAGGGTCAAGCACATACCGGGCAATGGCAAAATCGTAATACTTACCCTTTAAGCTTATTCCCATATTTTTAAGAAAATGCTTTGTCTTTTTATAATCAACCGTCAGCTTTTCAATATTTTCGTTTTCAAAAGCTGTCTTAAGTGCTTCCGTCGGTGCAGAGTATACGCCTTCGCAGACAAACTGAACCTCTTCACCTTCAATTATAAAGAAAAGCTTTTCCATGCCTTCAAGCTTTTTTAAAACCTCATCATCGGCAGAGGATACTTCAACCTCTTCAAAGACCGCCTCATTTTCTTCCACGCCGAGTCTGTCGGCAAGCTTTTTCATTTCAAGCTCATTGAGCTTTGCAATAAGGGCAGTATTGTTATATGCCCCTCTTCTCGCCTGTTCAAAATCCAATTCGAGAGGCATATCACACACAATTGTTGCAAGACGACGGCTCATAAACGCACTGTCGCGTCCCTCAAGAAGCTTCTGCCGTTGTGCCTTTTTTATAATATCAGAGTCAATATTTTCATAAACTCCTTCTAAGGAGTGGAAGCTTTCAATAAGCGTAAATGCCGTTTTTTCACCGATGCCTGCTACACCGGGGATATTGTCGGAGCTGTCCCCCATCAGTGCCTTAACGTCAATAAATTCGTGAGGTGTAATTTTATATTTTTCAATAAATGCATCACGGTCAAAATCCTCAACAGTTGTTTGTCCCATACGGGTAGTTGTCAGAAGAATATGTGTTTTTTCGCTTGCAAGCTGCAAGTCGTCCTTATCACCCGTAACAATCACGCAGCTTATACCCTCTTTTTCGCAACGGGCAGCAACGGTGCCTATGATATCGTCAGCCTCAAAGCCTTCCTGTGAGAGCATTTTTACATTCATGGCAGCCAGAAGCTCCTTAAGATGAGGCAGCTGCTCTGCCAGATCCTCAGGCATACCCTTTCTCTGTGCCTTGTATTCGGAATATTCCTTATGGCGGAAGGTAGGTGCTTTAAGGTCAAATGCCACCAGAAGATACTCAGGCTTAACCTCTTCAAGATGCTTTAAAAGAATATTCATAAACCCGAAGATGCCATTGGTGGGAATACCCTCCTTGGTGGATAAGGGTCTTACGCCGTAGTAGGCTCTGTTTATTATACTGTTACCGTCAATTATCATTAAAGTTTCCATAATACAACCTCAAACAATTTAGTAAAGGTATGGGGACACACCTCCTCCACACCTTCGGGAAATGCTGTCATCTACCCTGCCTATGGGTGAGGTATGTCCCCCATAGTGGGTTTTAGTTTACTTTGATTGGCTCATTGCAACATTTATTAAAGGTATGGGGAC
>JAFYPR010000059.1 GCA_017547445.1 Clostridia bacterium | reverse complement strand
GTGCAAGACTCCCTACGGGAGCCCTAAAATCAGCACTTTCGGAGAAGCAATACGATTGCCCCTCCGATTTCATACGGAAACTCTTTGTTTCCGCACCTTCAGCTATTGTGCAGAAATTTTAGGTTTTTCGACAGTCAAAAATCCCCACCAAAAATGGTGGGGATTTTTCCTTAATAAACCTGCGTGGTCTATGCAATTTGCATTGATGTTGAAAATGGCGAATAGAAAATGAGATAAAATTGTTCAAAGGAACCTACGGCTATACAAAGGTATGCCGTGGGTGAGTTTGGACGATTTTAGCCATTTTATATCGTCATTTAGTCACCGAAGCATACGCCGAGAGCCTTAGCCATCTGTACCAATTCGCCGTTGGGGTCAACATTCTTTGTCTTCTGACCGATAACGTCTTCCAAGGAAGCATATGTCATTTCGTCACCATGAAGAGCAACGATATTGCCGAACTTACCTTCCATAGCCAATTCAACAGCTGCATAGCCGTAACGGGAGGAAAGAACTCTGTCGTGACCGGATGTGTTACCGCCACGCTGTGTGTGACCGAGGATTGTGCTTCTTGCTTCTGCGCCGCAAAGAGCTTCAAGCTGATCTGCAACAATTGCACTTACACCGCCGAGACGGATAGCATCGGGAGAATCTTCACGAATCTTGGAAATAACAATGTCACCGCCAAGGGGCTTAGCACCTTCTGCAACTGCAACGATTGCAAAGTCCTTACCGTTAGCCATATCGGATTTAATCTTTTCAGCAACCTTGTTGATGTCATAGGGGATTTCGGGAATAAGGATAGCATCTGCTGCACCTGCGATACCGCCGTGAAGTGTGAGCCAGCCTGCGCCACGACCCATAACTTCAACGCACATGATTCTGCCGTGAGACTTAGCTGTTGTACGAATTCTGTCAAAGGAATCTGTTACAACGCTGATAGCTGTATCAAAGCCGAAGGTATAATCTGTTTCAGCAAGGTCGTTGTCGATAGTCTTGGGAATACCGATTACGTTAACGCCCTTTCTTGCAAAGTCACGACCTGATGTGAGTGTGCCGTCACCGCCTAAGATGAAGAGAGCATCAATGCCTGCTTCCTTAAGGTTTTCAACTGCAACATCGGATACGTCATGATACATAATCTTACCATCCTTGTCACGAACGATGTTATCGTTTTCGTCACGGATGGGGTAGATGAAAAGGTTGTCCTTGTTAGAGGACTTAAGGATTGTGCCGCCCTCGGAAAGAATTTCCTGTACATTGTCAAGTGTAAGATTGATGAAGTCCTTATGGTAGAGACCGTGGTAACCGCGTCTGATACCAACAACTTCAAGACCATACTTAACGATAGCTGTCTTTACAACGGCACGGATAACCGCGTTGAGGCCGGGGCAGTCGCCACCGCCTGTGAGAATGGCAACTCTTTTGATTTCACTCATATTATAAAACCTCCGTAAAATAAATTAACAAATTATTGCCTAATAATCATACTATAAAAATACATTATTTGCAAGAAAAATTTTGATATTTGTACAAATAATGTTTTTGTTGCATTTTTGGTAATAATAGAATATAATATGTATGTTATCCAAAAGAAAGGAAATGAATGAGCGATGGAAGAGAAAAAATCATCCAATTTTATTCACGATATTATTGATGCCGACCTGGCAGAAGGCAGGGAAAACGAGGTTCATACACGTTTTCCTCCTGAGCCTAACGGTTATCTTCATATAGGCAGCGCAAAGGCTATTTACATTAACCATACCGCTGCAAAAAAGTACGGCGGTAAGTTTAACCTCCGTTATGACGATACCAACCCTGTAAGAGAGGACGACGAGTACGTAAGAGCTATCGAGGAAGATTTGATGTGGCTGGGTGCTGTTCCCACAGGCGGTATTTTCTACGGCTCGGACTACTTTGACAAGTGCTATGAATTTGCGGTAAAGCTCATTAAAGAGGGTAAGGCATTTGTTTGTGACCTTACTCCCGAAGAAATGAGTGAATACCGTGGTGTACCCACTGCCCCCGGTAAGGAAAGCCCCTACAAGAACAGAAGTGTGGAAGAAAACCTTGATTTGTTTGAAAGAATGAAGAATGGCGAATTCCCCGACGGGGAGAGAACGCTCCGTGCAAAAATTGACATGTCCTCGCCCAATATGAACATGCGTGACCCTGTTATTTACCGCATCAAGCATGCGGAGCATCACAGACAGGGCAACAAGTGGTGCATTTACCCCATGTATGACTTTGCGCATCCCATTCAGGACGCACTCGAGGGTATTACACATTCTCTCTGCTCCATTGAGTTTGCAAATCACAGACCACTTTATGACTGGGTTATCGAAAACGTTGGTTTTGACCACGACCCCCATCAGTATGAGTTTGCCCGTCTTAACATGACATATACGGTTATGAGTAAGCGTTATTTAAGAAAGCTTGTTGAAACAAAGACCGTTGACGGCTGGGATGACCCCAGAATGCCTACTTTGTCAGGCTTAAGAAGACGTGGCTATACACCTTCTGCAATTTTTGACTTTATTGAACGTAGCGGTGTTGCCAGAAGTGAGGCTATGGCAGACTTGAACCTTCTGGAATACTGCATCTGCGAAGAGCTTAACGAAAGCGCAGAAAGAAGAGTTTGTGTGCTTGACCCTCTTGAGGTTGAAATTACAAACTACCCTGAAGAAAAGGTTGAATATTTTGAGCTTTCAAACCATCCCAAGAAGCCTGAGTTGGGTACAAGAAAGCTTCCCTTTACGAAGAATGTTTACATTGAAAAGAGCGACTTTATGGAAGAGCCCGTGCCCGGTTTCCAGAGATTAAAGCCCGAGGGCGAAGTTAGGCTTATGGGCGCATATATCGTAAAGTGCGATGAGGTTGTAAAGGACGAAAACGGCAATGTTATAAAGCTTCTTTGTACAGCTGATCTGGTTACAGGCAACGGCAAAAGAGAGGAAGGCCCCAAGGTTAAGGGCACTATCCATTGGCTCAGCAAGGAACACGCACTTGACAGAGAGGTAAGAATTTACAACAATATTTTCAACAAGGAAAATGTTGCAACCCTTTTGGAGGATGAAAACTTTGAAGAGTTCTTGAATCCTGACAGCTTAGAGATTATGCCAAATGCCAAGATTGAAGAAAGCCTTAAGGATGCTAAGGCGGGTGAAAAGTTCCAGTTTGTGAGAATGGGTTACTTTACACTTGACTCAAAGTGTGAGGGCGTATTCAACAGAACTGTGGCACTGAAGACAGGGTTTAAAGCGAAATAAGATAATTGCAACACTCCCTCAGTCGGCTTTGCCGACAGCTCCCTCCCCGAGGGAGCCTTGGTTGTGGGCTTTAGTGAGTTTGGAAGGAGATTTAACTATGGATTATACCAGGTTGGCGGAATTATTGTTCCCCGATATTGATTGCGATATTGATTTTTATGAGAATAAATATCCCAAGAGAGAGCTTCCCGAGGGTGCGAGAGTAACCCGTCTTGGACCTTCTCCTACGGGATTTATCCATCTGGGTAACCTTTACGGTGCATTGGTTGACGAGCGCTTGGCTCATCAGTCGGGCGGTGTGTTCTTCCTCCGTATTGAGGACACAGACAACAAGAGAGAGGTTGAAGGTGCGGTTGATATTATTATCAACTCCTTAAAGTACTTTAACGTGCACTTTGATGAGGGTGCTACAGTTGACGGAGAAAAGGGTATTTACGGACCCTACAGACAGCGCCAGAGAAGAGAAATTTACCGATGCTTTGCAAAGCATCTTACAAAAAAGGGTCTTTGCTACCCCTGCTTCTGCTCTGAAGAGGAAAACGAAAAGAGAAGAAATGCTCAGGAGGCTATCAAGGCTAACCCCGGTTATTACGGGGAATGGGCAACCTGCCGTAACCTTTCCTTTGAAGAGGTTGAAAGAAGGGTTAACAATGGCGAAAGCTATGTAATGCGCTTCCGTGCACCCGAAAATTCCGAGAGAATTATCGAGGTTGAGGACGAAATCAGAGGCACACTTAAGATGCCCGAGAACGAAATGAACTTCGTAGTTTTAAAGAGTGACGGTATCCCCACATACCATTTTGCGCATCTTGTGGACGATTACCTGATGGGTACAACACACGTTGTACGTGGCGAGGAATGGCTTGCGACACTGCCTTATCATCATCAGCTTTTTGAAGCCTTCGGCTTTAAAATCCCCGTATACTGCCACACGGCGGTACTTATGAAGATAGATGCTGAAACGCAGGTTAAGAGAAAGCTTTCAAAGAGAAAGGACCCTGAATTTTCTCTTGATTTCTACAAGAGTGAGGGTTATCTCCCTGAGGCGGTCTGGGAGTATCTGTTAACTGTTCTTAACTCCAACTTTGAAGAGTGGAGGAGAGATAATCCCGAAGCGGATGTTCACGACTTTAAGTTTACAACACAGAAGATGAGTGTTTCCGGTGCACTTTTTGACACGGACAAGCTTAGTGATGTGTCAAAGAACTACATTGCACACCTTGACGGTGAGGTTGTTTATAAGCACCTGACAGAATGGGCGAAGGAATGTGACGAAGAGTATTATCATCTTCTTACAAAGAACCCCGAATTTACTCTTAACATGATTAATATCGGTCGCGGCGGTGAAAAGCCCAGAAAGGATATTGCCTCCTGGCGCCAGAGTAAGGAATTTTATTCCTTCATGTTCCCTGAAACATTCAAGATGGAGGATAGCTTCCCCGAGAGTGTTTCCGAAGAGGACAGATGTGCTATCCTTACAAGGTATATTGAAAATTACGACCACAGTCAGGTTAAGGATGACTGGTTCCCCGCTCTTCGTGCTATGGGAGAGGAAATGGGTTATGCACCCAAGCCTCAGCTTTATAAGAAGAACCCCGAAATGTACAAGGGTCATGTGGGCGATATAGGTGCTGTTATCCGTGTTGCCCTGACAGGCAGAATGAATGCGCCCGATATATGGGAAGTTCAGCAGGTTTTAGGCGAAGATGAAACATTAAGAAGAATAAAGGCTGCTTTGTAAAAAAGTGGGGGTATTGCTTTGGCAATACCCCTTAATTTATAGGTGAGAATATGAAAAATGTGATTTGTGCCCTTCTGACAGTAGCTTTAATGACAGGCTGCGGAAAAATTGAATATACCCAGGGGATGTATAATGATGTGCGGGATTGGGATTTTTACACGTCTGCCGTGGCTTTTTGTGTGGATAACGGCTATATGGTGTCCGAGGGGGAAGAGTTTGGTGTACATGAAAGCATAACTTATTCCGAATGTGCCGACATTATTGCGAAAATTCACGGCAAGGATGAGGGTATAAGGTACGTTTTGAAAAATGGTATTGCACCCATGGATTTCGGCGAATGGGACGCCCCTTGTTCAAGGGAGCATATGGCATATATGCTTTCAAGGGCGGTTGAGCACGAATACATAAACCCTGTTGTGGACGGAGCAATTGTTGACGTGTGGGATAGCTATGCAAAGAGTGAAATATATGCCCTTTACAAGATGGGTATCTTTTCGGGGGACAAGGAAGAGGCAACCTTCCGTCCCAAGGACTATATGACCCGAAGCGAGATGGCTGTTGTAACCGAGCGCATTTGCAACAAGGAAAAAAGGGTAAAGTTTGACAAAAGCCGACTTGAAGTAACCTTTATTGCTTTTGGTGATTCGATAGGTCACAGCCCTGTTTTAAACGGAGCAAGGGAGGGCGGCGGATATAATTTTGACGAGTGCTTTGAAAACGTCAAGCCTTATATAGACAAGGCAGATATTGCCTGCATTAATCAGGAAACCATTTTTGTGGAGTCGGGCTTTACGGGGTATCCGTCCTTCGGCACACCGAAGGAGATGGGGATAGCCGAGGCGAAGATGGGCTTTGACGTTATAACCCATGCCACAAACCATGCCTTTGACAGAGGTGAAAAAGGTGTTTTGTATACAACAGATTTCTGGAAAAATTACCCCGAAATTGAGGTTTTGGGTATACATGAGGACGAAGAGGATGCAGACAAAATCAGCATTATAAAGAAAAACGGCATAAAAATTGCGCTTTTGAATTATACCTATTCCTTAAACGGCTACCAATTGCCCCGTGGGAAGGGGTATATGGTGGATTTGCTTGACGAGGCGAAGATAAAGAGCGATATGGAAAGAGCAAAAAGCATGAGCGACGCCATTGTGGTGTTTGCCCATTGGGGGAACGAGTATCAGAACTATCCTTCGGAAAGTCAGAAAAAATGGGCACAGCTTTTCGCCGACTGCGGTGCTACGGTGATTGTGGGGCATCATCCCCATGTTGTACAGCCTCTTTTGGGCGTGACAAGTGTTGACGGAAGAGTAGTGCCTGTATATTATTCGTTAGGTAACAGTATATCAAACCAGAACGATTATCAGACAGCCCTTTGCGCTATGGCAGATTTTAAAATCGTGAAGGATGAGAAAGGCGTAAGGTGTGAGGATAGTGTGATTGAGCCTGTTGTGACCCATATGGAATCGGGATACTACAGCATGTATCTTTTGAAGGATTACACAGAGGAAATGGAAGCAAGGCACAAGCACAGACGAAATTACGGACAGAAATTTTCTTCAGAGGCATATGCACAGGTGTTTGAGGAGATTGTAAGGAGTTAGGAGTCAGGAGTTAAGGAAAAAGGACAGATTTTCGCAAGAAAATCTGTCCTTTTGTTTATTGGTTTTAGCCTTCAAAGGGGAATGTGACGGGAGTCAGGGTATCCTCCCATATATAAATATTAATAGTGCTGCCCTGGGGTATCTGAGACAAGTCAAAGGTTCTGTCTTCAGATTCTGCCGATTTGAATATTACATATGAAAAACCATTTGCGTCTTCCGCCTTGAGATATACATCCTTGGCTGCTACATCTTCATCAAAGGTAACCTCTACGGTTTTTCCCTCATCGTCCCAGTTGACAGTGCAACCGTTGAAGCTTCTTGCGCAGTTGATTGTAAGGGGGTTGGAGTATACAATATAGGCGGTGTCGCCTTCCATGAAAATAGCCTTGCAACGGATACGACTTTCGTTATCCATAACGGTTACTTCAAATCCGATAGAGTCAGCGGTATAGTCTTCAATATCTTCCCAACCGTCACCGTCGTTTTTCTGCCACTGATAAAGCATATCATAGCCAGTGTTGCCTGTAACGAAGGATGATGCATTAACTGTTTTACCGCTGCGGTAGATTACGTTTTCATCAATACCTTCGATATCGATAGTCGCCGAGAAGCCCTCGGGGAAGGGTGTGATCATAATCTTTTCTGTGGGAACACTGCCTTTGTTATTTGACGAGAAGGACTCGAGCACATAAGTAGATGTCTCTTTAGAATTGAAGTTTATTGTATAGGAATATTTGCCGTCAACAGCAGTAATGCTGTTTGCTATTACGCTTTTCTGTTCCTGTCCGTTTACTTTATAAACTCTTGAAAGCTTGTAGTAAGCTGCAGGACGGTTGCCGTCCTCCCATGTGATTGTTGCAGATGAAGATGTAACATTTTCTACAGAGATATTCTGCGCAACAGACGGAGGCGGTGTAGTGTTCACCTTTGTAAGATAACCGACAACAGGAACATCTCTGCCATTCAATTTTGCAGTGTATGCAACTAATTTCCAGTTGTATGAATAATCGCCGCTTGTGCCTTCGGGAAGTGCAACCACTTCGCCTGAATATTCGTTGCCCTGGGTTGTTGTCCATACATAGCTTCCGTTAACCTCAGCCGATGCCGTAACACCACCGAATGCGCCGCCTGCATTGGCGATTATGGTAGTTTCTACGCCAACAGCCCAGCCGAGAGTCTGCTCGTCCTCTGTTTCGACAGTTATTGTCTGGCTCTGTGAAGTGCCGGGAGCAGAAAGGTTGCTGTTTGAAAGGAAGCCGTCATTTGACGAGCTTGCGGTATTTTTGCCTTCCAGAACATTACCGCTTCCCTTTTTGAGCTGACCAACCTCATGCGCATAGGTGTTGGGGTCGCCTGCTGTATAGCCTTCGTTAAATACCTTTTCGGATATCTTGTCAAGTCCGAGATAGTCTGCCATTGCATCGTAGGTTTCCACATCTACCGTAGTTACCAACGGAGCCTGGGGAATACAGTAGTGATAAGGTAAAATTGCATTTTCAACAGTTTCGCCCCAGTCTTTGTCTCCGCCCTTGCCGCAAGCGGCAACTGCTTTTTCTATGGCATTAACCTCTGCTGTAACTGTTTCCAAAACGCCAAGCTGTTCGCCGTAGTTATCGCCGAAAACTCTGGAATGATACATATAATCGTATTCCTTGATGCCCCATGCATAAGTTCCCGAAACCTGATCTACGTTGGTTTCAGCATAAGCTTCAACATTTGCCTTCAGCTCGTCACGGAACGCCTTCTTTATGTTGTATTCCTCTTCTGAGGGAACCTGATACTCGGGCATGAGCATTGTACAGTTATATCTTACATAAGGAACAGTGAATATTGCCACCGCATCTGTTGTTCCCGATGTTGCAAAGCCTGTCGAATAGTCAAAGGAGGTGCTTGTTGCTTTATCGTAGGATGCTGTTGCAGTAACCTTCACCTCAAACTCACCGCCTGCAACCTTGAAAAGACCAAGGAAGCTTGTTTCCTGTTCAAAGCCTGCCACAACACCTGCTGTGAGCGAGCCGCCAAGGGACGAGCCTGTTCCTGTGCCCTTTGATTTTGCAAAGCTTGTTGACGAGTTGCCGTGGTGGTCTTCTTCGTCAAGAACTCCCAGCTCTTCATAAAGAGGCGGTGCCTGCATAATTGCAAGAGCCTCGACCTTGCTGTAATACACATCCGTATCACCGTCTTCATAACTGATGAATGTACTGTCGTCGTCAAGGTCGCCCCAATCCAGGGAAACGTGGAATCTTTCTGTTCCGCCTACTTCCGGCACCTCTGTTGTGAGCGTTTTTGAAACAGTCTGTATTTTTTTACCTGTAAGCATATTGATAGCAGTTATACCTAATAATTTATTACCGGTGAATTCACGTCTCGGCTGAACTGTAACAATATATGCGTAATACTGCTCTTTAGAGTCAATTTTGTTAAAGTATGGTACCGCAAGAATTTCCGTACCGAATTTATCGTCACAGCTGTTTGCGGCAACTGCTCTGCCGTACCATCTGTTTGTACTTGAGCCCTTCTTTGTATTAGACGGAGAAATCTCGTTTTTAAATACAAGGGTACCGGCCTCTGCATCATATTCAAAGTTCTGACCTTCGATAAAGATTCTGTCAGGGTGACCGAACCCGTTAAACTTGTATCCGCAAAGAGCTACAGGCTGCTGAACGGGATTATTTGCAGAAAACTCATAGTGGCGCAACGTGTCTGTTGTTGCATTCTTCATCACCCATTTGTAAGATGCGCCTTCCTGATAAGGATTATATGCCTTTACGGTATCATAACTTGCATAGCCAAGGATGTTTGCAAAAACATAATAGTCGCTGTCACGATAAGATTCACGGGTTCCGTTGACCTTTGTGCTGCCTGTTGCATCCTTGTATAATATCTTTGTGTAACGTCCGCCGATAACAATTTCCTTACTGCCTTCAGCAGTTACGTCGGCAACAATTGCATTGGCGTGTCTTATAACATAACGGTAATCTGAATTATCGTCTGAACCGTTTGCAACAAGAGGCTTATGTAAAACTGTGTTCACAAGGTTGCCGTCCCGTCTGCCTTCATAAACCTCCAAAAGAGACGCCCAGCAGGTTGTAGGGTCGAGAACCTGGGCAGTTGTGTATTGAGTTGAAGAAGAAACACCATTGAATTCTGTGGAGAAGTTCATTACCGCCATAAGGTCATCAACACCGTCTCCATTTACATCATCAGCTGTTAATGCCACATAAGGAAGACGATAATACTCGCAATTTTGGAATGAAACCTTACTTTGATTCCATGTACAGGTCTTTCCCGTATCACCCATATCGGTCAGATCTATTACCTGTTCTTCTGTTATTTCTTCTTTTTCAGGGTCGTAGGAGTATATTTTGATTTCAATCTTGCTGTTTCCCTGTCCGTTATATTCATCGGTATTATCGGGAGCATAAACGGCAATTTCTTCTTCACTGTCGCCGTCAAAGTCACCCGTTGCAATAGAAAGAAGGCCTTCCACAAGCCACATTTTTATTGTACTTGTAGTGAAGATGGCTGAAACCATCTTAGAGTCTCCGTCTCCTGAATCGATAGAATTAGAAGGATAAACTTCAAGCTCTAAGACACCGCCGGAAATTGACAATTTTGCAGTGTGGTCCTTCATGCCACGGCAATCAGGGTCAAAGGATGAGGTCACAAAGTACGGCGAAGTATAATTGTCTACTCTTATTGCCCATATATCTGCCGCTTGTTTCATTTCAAACTCTCTTGCTTTTTTTAACTGCGCCGTTCGCAGGAGTCGCTACAGTTTCCACATAGCTTTTTTCAAATTCGTAAAATGAGTTCAGTGTAAACGGCAGTGTACCATTCAGATGAGGTGTGGTCACAACCAGCTCATTCTGGGTTTCGACTGCGTGAGTACCCGGTTTAAGCGCGTGTGTGTTATAAGCGCTCTCGTCAATGTCGAAGCCGAACCCTTTCAGCGTCTGCTTGTCTGTGGTTAAGCTCTCATCTTCATCTGCACCTGCCGCTACGGGCATACAGGGCAGAACAGATACAAGCATACATAAGCATATAAGTATACTTAAAAATCTTTTCATTTTAATTTTCCTCTTTTCTTATTATTAATTATTACTATTAACCCTTAACTTCATTAGGGTCCTCTTTAGCCGGAGTCATTGTGCTTATTTCTATCTGATTTGTCCACTGATTCCACTCTACACGGCAATCGAGCGCATCGGTAATATCACGGAGCTTGAAGTAGTTGTTATTGTCGATGTTATAACAGGTAGCATCTATTATTATACCGTCGTAGGTGAGCATTGCATCTGATGCAACGGCTGTCTTTTGTGAACCGTCTCCTTTTGCAAGCTCTCCGCCTACAGGAGTATAATCAAAGGCACTTTTCATATTGATACATCCTGCACCTGCGTCCCATTCTACATCAAAGGTCTTTGCGGTGCCTGAGAAAAGCTTCGCGATATCACGAATCTTAAAGTAGTTATTGTCATTTATATTACATGCAAGAATATCATATTTCTGACCGTCTACAACGATTGTCTGCGTTTTCGCTGTTGTCTGGAAAGTATTCAAAAATCCCTCATAGTATGTAAAACACAATCTGTCTTTTCTTCCATCAGCCAAAATATAGCCCGGATAACCCTTATATACAACCTTGAACTTTGCATTTAACCTGTCGCCATCATCGTATTCTTCGTAATGATCTACACCATATACATATACTTCAGTATTACTTCCAAGCACGCTAACTATTTCAAGCTCACCGCTGGCTGCAGTCATATAGAATCCTGTTCCGTAATCTGCCCATGGAGTATCCGTTACTATCTTACCGATAGGTTTTACATAACCCATAGCTTGCATGTTGCCTGCTGTTGGTATTGCGTTTTTGATGTATGATTTCTTTATATAACATTCTTTACTTGAGAACCATATCTTTGCATATTCAGAGGAAGCATTTGTATCAAGTATTTCAAGTGCCATACCGCTTTTACCTTTACCGATAAGGTTGCCTGTTTCATTCGGCTGATCATAAAAGGATATTGAGCTTTCTGAGGTTTCAAGTATGCCGGTATAGTTTATCAAGGGTTTATCGACACCCTTTTTCTTAAGGTTAACCCATGTTGCATTTACATAGTAAAGACCTCCGGCATAGTAAACCTGATAATGACCGTTAATCGGTTCTTCGTTTGTCACCTGGAAAGACTGATTTGC
>JAFYPR010000058.1 GCA_017547445.1 Clostridia bacterium | reverse complement strand
CTCACCGACTAATTCAGCATTTGCAACATTTCCCTTTAAGGGAGTATCCGATGCATAAATCTTTGCTCCGTTAATTCTCTTTGCAAAAGCACCCTGACCGTCAGCTGATGTGTATCTGCCTGTTATGTAAACGACCTCGATAGCTTTTTCCTTTTCAAGCTCAACTTCAATATACTTCTTTGCAGTATCATCCTTTGAGGAATAAGCACTGCCTGCTATACCGTCAAAAGCTTTGTCGGGTGTCCAGCCTGAGTTGTATCCGTTATCTGCGCATGTAAAGGATTTCACATCTGCCTTTACAAGGTCTTTTGCATTACCGATTACCTTAACCTGAACAGTTGAAGAAAATCCTGTATCGGTTGAAACCGATACGTTGAAGGTGCCGGGAGCATATGCCGTAAGCATACCGTTACTTAAGATAACGCCGCTGCCGATACTGTCTGAGGAATAAATAAGATTTGCAACTGCATCCTCAGGCATGATATTTGCAGAGAACTGAACACTGTCGCCTTCTTCCATGATGATACTGTCTGTAACAACACCGTCAACTACTACTTCAATACTGTCAGGTGCAATAATAACATCACGGCTTTCTTCAAGCATTACCATATTAAAGTGATTTACATCCCACTTCTGTTCTTCGTTATCTGCAAAATTAAGCTGTATAAGAGTGTCGTTTTCTTCTGTTATATATTTACCTGTCGCACAGCTTTGGATTGTAATTTTGTTGTCAAAAGTATTCTTTACATCCCAGTATGCATTATCGTTGAGAGCGCCCCAGATAAGCTCTGAGCCGTTTTCAATGCCGTTAACCTGCAAGTACAAACCGTTATTTTCGATAAGGTATGTGCCGTCAAGAGCTTCAGAAAGCGTAAATTCAACTGCTACACTCTCATTTTCCATAAGAGTTACTTCAACAAACGACCCCATTTCATCATGCTTCTTTTCAAGCTCTTCTCCGTTCATAACAGCCTTAGTCCATGCTTCGCCGCAGGAAAGACGGATTGCGTTGTCATCCTCGGATGAATTAAGTGTTACGCTTGCTCTTCTTTCGTCGATATCCCAGCTGATGTTTTCCATTTCAATACGGCTTCTTGCCATCATACCATTGATTTCACCCTTCTTCCATTTTGTAGGAAGAGCCGGGATAATTTCAATCTGACCTGTATTTGAGAACGCCAGAGCCTCGTTAACCGCACCCAATGTACCGAAAGCGGTATCTGTACAGTATGTGTCATTACGTCTGTTGGAGTCGTGGTCTGTCATCATGGAGGAATAGTATGCCGTGCCGTTCATCATCTTGAGGAGCGAGCGAACCATACCGTCTCCGCGCTTTAATCTTGATTCAACCAATGCCTGGTGCATCCATCCATGACCGGCAGTTGCATCGCCTGTGTTATACTTAAGACGATTATTAAGAGCCTTGGAAGCGGCTTCATATAAATCCGCGTCTGTCTGAGTATCGTATGCGGGCCATGCCACATACAAGTGGCTCAGGTGACGGTGGTTATTATTTTCCTGATATTCTTCCATTGCCCATTCGCGGAGAGCACCGTCATTATCGTATTTATAATCTGCAATCTTACTCTTGAGAGTCTGCCATTTTTCAACCGCTTCTTCCCAACCGTCTCTTCCTACTGCCTTTTCAATTGTGCATACCATATCAAGACCATCACGTGCGGCAGAAATATCCATAGTAGCATTTGCAGTTAATGTGCTTGAATAACCGATAGGATGGTTTTCGGGCGAATATGTAGGGATAATCATATACTTTTCGCCCTCTTTAAGCTCTGTTTTACTTTCGTCGTGGCAAGCCTTACCGTTAGCGTCAATATAATAACGAGGTGTTACAATCTGCTCCCAGAAATTCGCCTGTTTCGTGAGAAGAGGCAGAAGAATATCCTTTTCAAGATCAAGGTATCCTCTTTCCTTAAGCTCATTATACTCTTCATCTGTAAGACCGCCGTCGTTAACACCCAAAACGTGCTGAAGGTTTTCAAAACGCATGTTTTCATTAATCGGAATCTGCTGATTGCCGAAGCACTGCCAGTATTCAAAAATGGGAAGCAAGCACCAGCTTGCGCCCGCATTCCAGTACTGGAAGGGATAGCTGTTATCGTACTCAACATGCATCGCACGGTCACTGTCTGTATTTACACTGAGCTGAATTGCATCATGTGCACCGTATGCCATACGCGCATTTTCCATAAAGTCAGGTGAATGACGGAGGAAATATGTAATATAGCCATACTGGAAATCACCGCTTAAGTTGCCTGTATTCATGGCGCTGACCTGCAAATTCACATTGGCATCCAATGTGTAAATGCTTCTCCAGCCGGGGTTCCATTCTGCACACCACATACCGTAAAGTCGGGGTGCCAATGCGCCGCCACAGCAAATCTGGGCATATCTCGCCTGGTCGTATGCACGGCGCATAAATTCGTGGTTAATTCTGTCATTTGTATTTCTCTGTAAGCTTATAAGTGCATTGTTATCGTATGATGCATACTGTTCATCACCATAAAGATTAAAGGATAAACGGTTGAATTCTGCCTTCTGTATTTCTGCGGAGGGTTGAAGTACCGCATCATAGCTGAATTTGCCGTCAATTGTATACTTATCCTTAACCGCCTTTGTCTTTGCGACCATTTCGTCAACAAGAGCATATTCACTCATGCTTGTGAATGCTGACATAACATTTGAGGTCTTTCCCGTCATTTCATATGTTCTGTCGGATACAGTAATAAGATATATGTTTTCTGCATTCTTAATTTCGATTGCCACGTTGTCACTTACAAGCATGGGGTCATCCTTTGTAAGAGTGACTTTTTTCTTTGTGGCATTTTCACCTTCAACAATTACATATGTAACACCGCCGTAACCGCCGTCAAAAAGCTCACTGCCGGTATAGGAAGGATAATGAGCCACCGTTCCGATATAATCACAGTTATCGCCCACATACTTCTTATAGCGCTGTTCGCTTACCTTGCTTAAGCCGTCCCAGGCTTTACACATATCGTCAATATCATCAATGGAAATTGTCATGTTGATAAGCTGACCCTTTGACGATTTTTCAACCTTTGTAATGCTTACACCGTCAGCTTGTGATGTAAAGCTCACTCTCTTCCATTCGCCGTATTTATCTGTGAACTTAACGCCTGTTTCAGCAGTTTCGTAATTTGTCCAGCGAACATAATCTGATGCCGTATCTGTGTAATCAGTCTTTAATCTCAACTGATGTCCGGGGTGGTAAGAATAAAGGAATGTCCTCTTTCTTGTATTGCCGTTAGCATCCTTAATCTTCCATCCGTCGTTAAGGTTAAAAACATTTTCTCTTGCCTCTTCAAGCTGTCCTGTCAGCTCGTTGGGGATTACTCTTGGTTGAGACGAAGGGTAATTGAAAAAATTATACTGGAAAACAAACGCATCGTTATAAGGCTCACCGCTTGTAACATACCCCTGTTCACCGTCACCTGAAATTAAGCCGTCTCTCCATGCACGGCTGCCCGAATTTGTATGTCTGCTCGGTATCGCGTTATAGCTCGTAACAAAATTACCCTTCTCGTATAAACCGTCGATATCAAACAATTCTGCCTCCCCCTTTGCCCATACAGGCAGAGCACCTGACATAAGTATACCGCTCAGAATAAGCGAAATTAACCTTTTAATTTTCATTATTCTTCCTCCTCAATCATTGTTTTACATTGCCCTAAGGGCTTTATTGTGTCGAAATCAAATATCATTGCCTTTACCATCGTTGCTCCTTCAACACCTGCCGCCTCATATTCAAGCTTTCCTTCTT
>JAFYPR010000057.1 GCA_017547445.1 Clostridia bacterium | reverse complement strand
AGACCTCAAAGTGCCGAAGGGCGTTAGCCCGCCTTTGAGGTCGCGTGTCGATAACACTTGATCGACACGCTCAAAGGATGTGTAAAAAACTAATTTTTTTACACATCCTTTTTTAGGGGATAGGGAAAATTGTTCAGAATTGACAAACCGAACCGAAGGGAACCCGAAGGCGTACAGAGGTACGTCGAGAGGTGAGGTTTGTCGATAGCAAAAAGGCATTAATAAGAGAAAACCATCGCATTTGCGATGGTTTTCTGCATTACGGGGAAATCGGGATGTTTTTAATTACTGCGAAGCTTCTTCAGCCTTTAGTCACGCCTTTTTGCGGTCCGGCTATTTTGACATCCCATTTATTAATAAGAGTTATTTATTGCTGATACAAGTGCTTCGATAGAGGATGTCATAATATCCTCGTGGATACCTGCACCCCAGGAGATTTTGCCATCGGAAGCCTTCACGCTTACATAACTGATAGCCTTTGCATGACTACCTTCTGTAAGAGCGTGCTGTTCATATTCCATAACCTCAAAATCTTTGCCTAAGAACTTGCACAGTGCGTTTGTAACAGAGTCAAGACCACCGTTGCCGCGACTGCGGATGATTTCTTCCTCGTTATCCTTAATGATTGTGACAGTTGCGGTATATACACTACCCTGCTGAGTGAAGAGGGTATCTGCAACATTGAATATCTTACGGTTCTTAACGTACTTGTCAAGGAAGATATCATGAACCCATTCGGGTGAAAGCTCCTTGTGTGCTTCATCGGAGACATGCTTTGCAGTATAACCCATGTCCTCCTGCATTTTCTTAGGTAATTTAAGACCGAAGTTCTGGGAAAGGATGTAGCTTACGCCACCTTTACCTGACTGAGAGTTGATACGGATAACGTCTGCATCATATGTTCTGCCTACATCCATGGGGTCAATGGGGAGATAGGGAACAGACCATACGGAAAGATTTTTTTCTTCTCTCCACGCCATACCCTTTGCAATAGCATCCTGATGCGAGCCTGAGAAAGCGGCGAAAACAAGGTTGCCGCAATAGGGGGCGCGGTCACTTACCTTCATATTGGTAAATCTTTCATACGCCTGACAAATGTTGGGCATATCGGAAAAGTCAAGACAAGGGTCAACACCATGGGAGAACATATTCATCGCCAAAGTGATAATATCGCAGTTGCCTGTTCTTTCGCCGTTGCCGAAGAGTGTACCCTCAATACGGTCACCGCCTGCAAGAATGCCCAGTTCGGCATCTGCTACGCCTGTACCGCGGTCGTTATGAGGATGAAGTGAAATAATTACATTTTCACGGTTATGTAAGTTTTTACTCATGTATTCAACCTGAGAAGCATACACATGGGGAAGACTTGTTTCAACCGTTGCGGGAAGGTTAATGATAACCTTTCTGTCGGGAGTGGGCTGCCATATATCAATAACGGCATTACAAACCTCGAGAGCATACTCAGGCTCTGTTCCGGTAAAGCTTTCGGGACTGTATTCAAAACGGAAGTTGCCCTCTGTTTCCTTTGCGAGCTTGTCAAGAAGACGTGCACCATCTGTTGCAATTTTTAAGATTTCGTCCTTTTCCTTCTTGAACACCTGCTCACGCTGTGCGACAGATGTAGAATTATAAAGGTGAACAATTGCGCTGGGCGCACCCTTTAATGCGTCAAAGGTTTTCTTGATTATGTGTTCACGTGCCTGTGTTAAAACCTGTACCGTAACATCATCGGGGATAAGGTTGCGGTCAATAAGGGCACGTAAAAATTCGTACTCAGTTTCACTTGCGGCAGGGAAACCAACCTCAATTTCCTTAAAGCCTAATTTGACAAGGAGTGTGAAAAACTCAAGCTTTTCATCTAAACTCATAGGCTCGATAAGCGCCTGGTTGCCGTCACGTAGGTCAACACTGCACCAGATAGGGGGCTTTGAGATATACTCCTTTGTTACCCAATCAAACGAGGGTACAGGAGGCATGAAATAGCTTCTTTGATATTTTTCGCAGTTTTTCATAGTAACGCTCCTTTCTTTACAAGCATTCTGAAGTTTTGTGAAAAACTAATATTGCATAATAGTATAGCATATCAAAGAGGCTATTGCAAGCTAATTTTTTAATAACGAAAGAAGACTTTCGGCAAAGAGGCGTGCGCCTTCTTGGGCTTCATCGAGGGTGTTTCCGTTGGTGCCCACTTCAAGTATAAAGGCATAGGGGGCAAGATGGTGGTTAAATCTTTCACGCCTGAGGTTTACAGGACGTGCAAGAGAGGGATATAGTGAATTCATTTTATGCTGAAGCTTCAATGCAAAGGACAGGTTATCTTGCCAATGGGGATGCTCCAGACCGCTGTCGTTGGTGCCCACTACCATCATAACCTGAGCACAGGGAGGGTCAAGTGAGGCAAGGGGTCTCATTTTTGTGCCCGAGGCGGTGACGATAGCATCACGGTGTACGTCAATTACTATTTTTATGGAAGGATATTTTTCCATATAGGATTTAACAAGCTTAAGGCTTTTTGCGTAGCTCCCTGAATAGGAGGGGTGGTCGTTTATTGCCTTGTCGTGAATGGTGTTTATGCCGTTTTCGGTAAGTGTCTGATATATTACATCACCTACGGATGCCATGTTAAAATTTAAGTCGGTGGTACGGTCGGTTTCGGTAGGTATGTAGTTGTATTTTTCGCTTGGGGTGTAGCTTTCGGTGGTATGCGTGTGGACAATAAGAACTGAAGGGGAGTCAGAGATGGATAAGTCAAGCTTCTTGTTCAGGAGAGCTTGTATATCAAAGTTTTTTTTTGTTTCGTTATTTATATAAATTCCGTCGATGCTTTTATAGCCTTTTTCCTCTGCACTCTGATATGTAATGCTCTGCGCCTGATTCGGAATAATGGGCACTGTGGGATGCTCTGTGGGGTGCTCATCATTAATCAGAATTTCTGCCTGTACGGAAGGCTTTTTTGTACGGAAGGTAATTGCGGGGGAGGTTGCAGTAAGAACTGCTTGGGCAATATTTATTTCCTCAGGGAGGGTGATTTGATTAAAGCCTGCATATACAACTGTTTTTACAAGCTGAGAAGAGATGTTTTGTCCTATAAAAAAGCCTAACGAGGATACTGAGGCGGTAACTATTATCAGAAATGTTGAAATTATAACCAGATTTCTTATGTCAACTATACGGAAAGTGACAAAATTCTTCTTTTTTTTCATCCTGAACACCCTTTCTTGAAATAAGATATTGACTAAAAGGTAAAAATATGATAAAAATAATAGGTACAAATGAATGTAACGGAGGTAATAAAAATGTTAGTTTCTGCAACAGAAATGCTCAAAAAAGCAGTTGAAGGCCACTATGCGGTAGGTCAGTTCAACATCAACAACCTTGAATGGACAAAGGCTATTCTTCTTACAGCACAGGAAAACAATTCTCCTGTTATCCTCGGTGTAAGTGAAGGCGCAGGTAAGTACATGACAGGTTATAAGACAGTTTCTGCTATGGTTAATGCAATGATTGAAGAGCTTAACATCACAGTTCCCGTAGCACTTCACCTTGACCACGGCTCCTACGCAGGCTGCTACAAGTGCGTTAAGGCAGGTTTCTCTTCCATCATGTTTGACGGCAGCCATTTCCCCATTGAAGAAAACATTGAAAAGACAACAGAACTCGTTCACGTTGCTCACAACCTTGGTCTTTCCATCGAAGCTGAAGTTGGCTCTATCGGCGGTGAAGAAGACGGTGTTGTAGGCGCAGGTGAAATCGCTGATCCCGAAGAATGCAAGAAGATTGCTGATTTAGGCGTTGACTTCCTCGCAGCAGGTATCGGTAACATTCACGGTAAGTACCCCGAAAACTGGAAGGGTCTTGACTTTGATGCTCTTGCTAAGATTAAGGAGCTTGTTGGTGACCTTCCCCTTGTTCTTCACGGCGGTACAGGTATCCCCGAGGATATGATTAAGAAGGCAATTTCTCTCGGTGTTGCTAAGATAAATGTTAACACAGAATGTCAGCTTTACTTCCAGGAAGCTACAAGAAAGTATATCGAAGAGGGTAAGGACCTTCAGGGTAAGGGCTTTGACCCCAGAAAGCTTCTTGCTCCCGGTTTTGAAGGCATCAAGACTATTGTTAAGGAAAAGATGGAGCTTTTTGGCAGTGTAAACAAGGCATAATAGCTTACAATGCATTAAAAGAGCCTGTGGCGAAAGCGGCAGGCTCTTTTTGATGTAAAAAACTTGAATTTTTAAGTTAAATGTGGTATAATAACTTAGATTTGGAAAAAAGAAAGGTGAAGGATATGACATTTTTAGAAAAGTTTGAAGAAATCAAAAAGGTTGCAGATGTTGATGTAACGTTCAAGAGGGATTTTGCTATTCAGATTAATCTGACTGACGAAGACTGTCACGGTGCATTTTATGTTGAACACAGAGACGGCGTTTTAAACGTTGAACCCTATGATTATAATGATCGTGACGCAATGATGACAATCTCTTCGGATGTTCTTTTGAAAATTCTTACAGGTAAGGCTGACCCTGTTGCAACCTTCCTTTCGGGCAAGTTTGCAATTGACGGCGATGTTGAAGCTGTGTTGGAGCTTAAGAAGATTGCAGAGGCTTTAAAGGCTGAAAAGAAAGCTGCCGAAAAGGCTGAAAAGGAAGCGAAGAAAGCAGAAGAAAAGGCTAAGAAGGAAGCTGAAAAGAAGGCTAAGGCTGAAGCTGAGGCAAAAAAAACTGAAGAAAAAGCAAAAAAGGAAGCTGAAAAGAAGGCTCCTGCGAAGAAAGCTGCTGAAAAGGCTGAAGTAAAGGTTGAAGTGAAGGAAGAAAAGAAGGCTCCCGTAAAGAAGGCTGCAGCCAAGAAAGCAACCAAGAAGGATGACGACAAGCAGATGAAGCTTGATATATAAGAACAAGGGGACATTTGCACCTCAAAAGGCAGATGTCCTTTTTGTTTGTGTTGAAATGAGCCTTTTTCTGTGTTAAAATAAAATCGCCTGAACATACGAGGTGAATTTATGAGAATTTTAAAAAATGGAAAACAAAGGGCTGTTGCAACAGCTATATGTCTTGTGATTTTTTTGTTGGCGGGATATTTTTACAATATGACACTAAGCTTTTATGAGCCTGATATTGATAAAGTTGATATTTCGGCAATTATAAAGAAAGAAAATTTATCGGATGAGGATTTGATGACTCTCTTTACTCAGACAGGGGTGTCACCGCAAGCAATAAAAGATTTGGGTAATAACGGGATGCTGATTTCTTTACAGGAAATGTATTTTAATAAGCCTGAATTTAAGAAAAATTATATTTGTTTCCCCATTACGGCGGAGGAGAAAAACACAAGACAGAGAACTCCGCTTGTTAAGCTTAAAAAGGGCGATATTTTTGTGAGCTTCAGTACGCATACATTAAACTGGCGTCATGGTCATTGTGCCATAGTGACAGATGCCGGTAAGGGTATTATTTTAGAGCATATGTCTGCAGGGAATGCGTCCTGTTTATCAAAGGCGGAAAAATGGGGCAGATATCCTGCCTTTGCGGTGCTCAGGTATAATGATGAAAAGGTGGCTTCAAAGGCGGCTGATTATGCTATTGCGCATCTGAAGGGTGTTGATTACAATATCTTAACGGGAATTGTCAATAAAGATAAATCAGATGATGAGAGTGTTGATTGGTCCCATTGCTCGCATATTGTATGGCAGGCATATAAAGCCGTAGGTGTGGATCTTGATTCGGACGGGGGAGTGTTTGTAACCCCTGAGGACATTGCAATGAGCGAAGAATTAGGTGTTGTGCAGATATACGGAATAAACACGGAAAGATATAAGGCAAGGATTTTAAAATGATTTCAGACAGAGCTTGAAATCAGAGGTTTATATTATATCAAGCAGACGAAGTCTGCATATGGACAAAACAGTAAAATCAGAATTATTCACTGATTCTGAAAATAAAAAGAGGAGATGCTTATATGTTTAAATATTTAATGCCCACGAAGGTTATCTGCGGAGAAAATTCGGTTAAAGAAAATGCAAGCGAATTAATCCTTGGAGCTAAATGCATGATTGTAACGGGGACGACAAGCGGTGCAAAATCGGGTGCCCTTGGCGATGTTGCAGATGTTTTGAAAGAAAATAATATTGAATACCTTGTTTACGATAAAATCGGCAACAACCCCACCATTGAAGAATGTGCTGAGGGGGGTAAAATTGCCAAAGATTTTGGATGCGACTTTTTAATCGGCATTGGCGGAGGGTCGCCTTTAGATGCAACAAAAGCTATTGCAGTTTATGCTGTAAATGACATTGACCCATATGATATTTTTGAAGGGAAATTTGATAATAAACCCCTTCCCATAGCGGCGATACCCACAACTGCAGGGACAGGAAGCGAAACTACTCCTTATTCAATCCTGACGCTTCATAAGATAAATAATAAACAGAGCTTTGCGCACCCTGATGTGTTTTATCGTGTGGCATTTTTAGACGGAAGATATACCGTTAATCTGCCCTTGCAGATTGCAAGGAACACGGCAATTGATGCATTAAGCCACCTTTTGGAAGGCTTTACGGATAAAAAAGCATCTCCTGCAAGTGATTATATTGCATTAGAGGGCTTGAGAATAATCGGCAGATATGTTGATAATCTGAAAAATGGCAATTTTAACATTGACATTTGCACTGACCTTTTATGGGCGGCGAGTCTGGGCGGTGTTGTAATAAGCCAGACGGGAACAACCATTGTACATTCAATGGGTTATGCCCTGACTTATTATAAGGACATACCTCACGGTATGGCAAACGGACTTTTGCTTGGCGAATATCTGGAGAGAACAAGCCGTGTTTTGCCCGATAAGGTAAAGGTGGCATTGGATGCCTTTGGTATGGATTTGGATGAGTTTAAGGCATTTTTAAAAGAATGCCTGCCCTGTGATATCAAATTTTCAGAGGAGGAGCTGACAAAGTGGAGCGAAACCGCCATAAAAGCTAAAAACGTGCCTGTTTGCCCCTTTGAGGTGACAAGGGAGGATGAATTGGATATTTATAAAAAGTGCTTGCTTTAATTGAAGGGATAAAACGATACTGTATTTTTGTCATCGCAGACAGCTAAAAAGATTTCCTTTGCGTTTTTGTAGCCTTGATTGTTAAGTTCTTTTTCGAGCCATATCAGGTCAAGACCTTTTCGCTTGATATTATCGTGGATAATTTTACCGTCCATGATAATTTCCGTGAAGATAGTTTCTTTTTCGGGAGAAATATTCATGTCGAAGGGTGTGATTGGGCGTTTGTCGCTTTTTGGCAGGATTGTAATATGCCCGTTGTATTCGAAAACCGCTGTTTGTATGTCGTTAAGATTAAAAAAGCCTTGTTGATGGCACATAACCATAAATTCACTTAAATCAAGCTTGGATTTTTTCATGTTTTTGCGGTACAGCTTGCCGTTATTCATGATTATAGTGGGCGTGCCGTTGATGTATTTGCGCATTTTGTGAGACTTTGATGTGATGAGGCTTAACGATACGGAGATTACACCGTAAATTACCATTGCCGAAAGAGGCTTCCATGGAGCTTCAAGCTCGGTGGCTAATTCTGCGGCTATTGAACCGATGGTTATTCCGGTACTATAGTCAAAGAAGTTCAGCTGTGCCATTTGCTTATGTCCCATGATTTTGGCAATCAGGAAAAGAGCAAGGGCAGAAAGCAGGGAAGAGAAAATAAGTTTTAGAAAATCCATTTTGATACTCCTTGGGAAATAATATATTTATCATTTACAGAAAGAGGAAATAGTATGCTTAAATTTATTTGCTACCCTAAATGCACAACCTGTCAGAAGGCACTCTCGTGGCTCGATGAAAAGGGAATTGAATATGAATTGAGAAACATTAAAGAGGATAAACCCACCTATGACGAGCTGAAAGAATGGTATGAGGTTTCGGGAGCGGATATAAAGAGGTTTTTCAACACTTCGGGACTTTTGTATAAATCCATGGGTCTGAAGGACAAGCTTCCCGGAATGACTCTTGAAGAAAAGCTTGAACTGTTGTCTACAGATGGTATGCTTGTAAAACGCCCGATTTTAGCAGGTGATGGATTTGTGCTTACAGGCTTTAAAGAAAAGGAATGGAATGATATAATATGAAAAAACTTTTATTGTTGATTTTGTGCTTTTGTATGTTTTTTTCAGGTTGCGGAAAGGGTGCCGATGATAAGGAGGCGGGTTTTATGCAGATAACACAGGACGAGGCAAAATCAATTATGGACAAGGAAGATTGTGTTATACTCGATGTGCGCGAGCAATACGAATTTGACGAAGGGCATATTGAGGGGGCGATACTTATACCTCACGAAAAGATTGCCTTTTTGGCGGAAGGAAAGCTTCCGGATAAGGATGAAACAATTCTTGTCTATTGTCGAAGCGGAAGACGAAGCAAAATTGCATCGGAAGAATTGGTTAAGCTGGGCTATACAAACGTAAAAGAGTTCGGCGGTATTATATACTGGACATATGAGGTTGTTAAGTGATGAAATTATATCAGTTTTTTAAAAGTATGATTGACGAGGACAAATGTGCGGTTGTTATCTGCAACTTAGAGCACGAGATTATTTACGCAAATGGGGACGGGTGCGAAATGTGTTGATTTCAACGCAAAATGTACCCGTCCCCATTTGCGTTGAAGGTATTTAGAAAAAAATCTAAATAGGTGTTGACAATTGATAGTTTTTATTGTATTCTCTATTTAGAAAAGTTTCTAAATAGCTTGAGAAGGAGTGTGAGACATGGGGATGAATGAAACATTGAAGGCAATCAGCGACCCTGTGAGGCGTGATATATTGTCGATGCTCCGTGAGGGAAGGAAAAGTGCGGGGGAGATTGCCGAAAAGTTTAACCTTACAAATGCGACGGTTTCCTATCATTTAAAGCAGTTGAAAAATGCTGATTTAATCAGCGAGGAAAAGTACAAGAATTATATTTATTACGATTTGAACGCATCTGTTTTTGAAGAGGTGCTGGTCTGGATATATAAATTGGGAGGTAACAGGGAATGAAATCAATCAGATGGAAAGCTTTGATTATAACAAGCATAGTTTGTCTTTTGCCGATACTTTTCGGCATGGCAATGTGGGATAAGCTTCCCGATGCAATTGCGATACATTTTGATATCAACAATAACCCCGACAATTTTGCAGGTAAGGGCTTTGCAGTGTTCGGATTGCCTTGTATGATGGTGATTTTGCAGTGGATTTGCTGTATTACAGCTGATATCAACATAAAAAAGCACGGAAGACGGATTAAGCTTGACGAGGTAACAAGGTGGATAATACCTGTTATGTGCGTTATATTGTATTTTGTAACGCTTGGTTATTCTTTAGGTTGGGAGTTGGATATAAGGCGTGTTGCGGTGGGTATTGTTGGAGTGATGCTTCTGGTAACGGGTAATTATCTGCCAAAGCTTGATTATGTTAAAAATTATAATTTGACTACAGAGCAGGCAAGGAAAATAAACAGATTTCTGGGCTTTGAAACGGCTATAATGGGAGTTTTGTTTATTGGAAGCATATTTCTGCCTCCCGTTGCATCAATTGTTTGCTTGTGCCTTTTGGTGCCTTATATAATTATCGGCGTTTTATATGGTATTAAGGTTGGGAGAAGTGAAAAATGAAAATTTTATTTGCGCCCTTAGAGGGCATCACAAATTTTGTATACAGAAATACGCATAATGAAATGTTCGGGCATTGTGATGAGTATTATTCGCCCTTTATAACCCCCAGTGAGGATGACAAGGTGAACAGAAAAGGTCTTAATGACATTATCCCTGAAAATAACCCGAACATTACAATAAAGCCTCAGGTTTTAACAAACAGCGCTGAAGCATTTTTGAAATTTACGGAAAAGATACAAAATGTTGGGTATGACGAGGTTAATTTAAACTTTGGATGCCCAAGTCAGACAGTTGTTAAAAAGGGGAAAGGCTCTGGGTTTTTAAAGGAGCCTGACAGGGTTGATTCATTTTTGGAGGATGTGTTTGAAATCAGGCCTATGAAGATTTCCGTTAAGACAAGAACAGGGTTTCTTGATGGTGGTGAAATGGAAAATTTAACGGAGATATACAACAAATACCCTATTGAATTACTCATAATCCACCCGAGAACAAGAAGCGATTTTTACAACGGAATGCCTGATTTGGAGGTTTTTAAAAAAGCCTTTTATAATTCAAAAAATCCTGTGTGCTATAACGGAAATGTTGACACCGCGGAGGATTATAAAAGAATAAAGAATATGTTTCCCTCTCTTGATTGCATGATGCTGGGAAGAGGGTTAATAAGAAACCCTGCTCTCGCACGTGAGATAAGAGGCGGTCAGAGGATACGGACAGAGGAAATTATAGCTTTTTCAAAGAGGTTGGCTGATAACTATCAGGAAACTCTCCGCAGTGAGACATTTACCTTAAATAAGCTTAAAGAGGTATGGATGTATATGATACAGAATTACCCCGAGGAAAAGAAGATTTTCAAGACCATACGAAAGGCCGGTAAATTAGTGGAGTTTATGGGAGCAATTGAAGCTTTACCTGAATTAAAATAGCAGTTTTGGGAATATATAAATATTGACACGGACGTATATTTTTATTATACTTCAGTTGTAGGGCAAAGCCCTGAAATATACGAAAAGGACGATGAGGAATGAAGAGATTAGTTACACTTTTGTTGGTTTTGATAATGGCATTATCCTTAGCCGCTTGCGGCGGAAACAAGGATGAAGCGAAGGACTTGACTGTAGCTGAGACACTTTTGAAGGACTTTGAAGAAAGAGCCGAAAGTGAAGACGTGCAGACAATCGCTGACGGACTTTTGGCAAACGAGGTTATTCAGTTTATGGGCGGAAGTATGAGTGTTGAACCCGGTTTCCTTACCGGCTTCGGCGAATATGAGGTTAAGGGCTTCTCTGAGGGCGTTATGTTTTCTCCCATGATTGGTACAATACCTTTTGTAGGTTACGTATTTGACCTTGAAGAGGGCGTTGATGCTGACGAGTTTATTGCTTCTCTTGAAGAAAACGCTGACCTTCGCTGGAACATATGTACAGAAGCAGAAGAAATGGTTTCCGGCAAAAAGGGCGATAAGGTATTCTTTGTAATGAGTCCTAAAAGCTTTGAACAGGCTGAATAATTAAATAAGGGCAGGCTTATATGCCTGCCTTTTGAAGTTGAGAGGGATAATATGCTGTTTTCAAGTATTCCGTTTTTATACTATTTTTTACCGTTGTTTCTGATATGCTATTTTGCAGTTCCGAAAAAATTTAAAAATGCTGTAATTCTTGCATTCTCGCTCTTTTTCTATGCATGGGGTGAGCCGAAGTATGTATTTTTGATGATTGCCACAATCGTGGTAAACTATATCCTGGGACTTCTGATTGAAAAATGCCAAGGCACGGGGAAGGACAAGCTTTTTGTGATTTTGTCGCTTGTGTTTTCTTTAGGTGCTCTCGGCTGCTTTAAATATGCGGATTTCTTTATTGAAAATTTCAGCTTGGTTACGGGTTTACCCGTTAAGGTGCTTAATATTGCGTTGCCTATCGGTATAAGCTTTTACACCTTCCAGATATTGAGCTATACCATTGATGTATACCGTAACGATGTACGGGCGCAGAGGAGCATTGTTGCGTTGGGCGCATATGTGACGCTTTTTCCTCAGCTTATTGCAGGACCTATTGTAAGATATTCCGATGTGGAAAAGGAGCTTCGTGAAAGGCATCACGGCTTTGATATGGCATATGCGGGAATAAGGAGATTTATAACAGGCTTATCCAAAAAGGTTATAATTGCAAATACCTTGGGTGAATTATGTGAAAGCTTTCACGCATCGGATGAAAAATCGGTTGTTTTCTATTGGGTTTTTGCCCTTTGCTACAGCTTGCAGATTTATTTTGACTTCTCAGGCTACAGCGATATGGCAATAGGCTTGGGTAAAATTTTAGGGTTTAATTTTATGGAAAACTTTAATTATCCCTTTATTTCAAAGAGCATTACAGAGTTCTGGAGAAGATGGCATATATCATTGGGAAGCTGGTTCCGTGATTATGTTTATATACCCATGGGCGGTAACAGGGTAGGTAAGACAAGACTTTTTATCAATATTTTTACCATATGGATGCTGACGGGCTTATGGCATGGTGCGGAATGGAATTTTGTTATATGGGGTTTGTATTTCGGCGTTCTGCTTGTTCTGGAAAAATTTATCTATGGTAACCTTTTGACTAAGGCAAAGGGTTTTAATCATATTTATGTCGTATTTTTAGTGGCGGTAAGCTTTGTGATTTTCAGCGCAGGGTCGTTTTCGGAAGCCATGAGCTTAGTGGGCGGAATGTTTGGCTTTAATAATGTAAGCTTATTAAGCGCTGATACCGTTTACTATATGAAGAGCTATGCTTTGGTGATGATTTTTGCCGTTTTGGCATCCACTCCTGTGTTGAAAAATATATACGGATATTTACAAAAGGGCAGGCTCAAAAAAGTTACAGATATCTTTGAAGTACCTGTGCTTCTTGCACTTTTACTGATTGTTACGGCATATCTTGCGGACGGGTCCTTCAATCCGTTTTTGTATTTCAGGTTTTAAGGGGGTTGTGGCATGAAAAATAAAATCGGTACAATTATTTTTGCATTTGTGCTTACATTTGTATTTCTGGTATGTCTGATAAAACCGCCTGCGGATATTTCGGTGAGTGAGAGAAGACCTTTGGCGCAAATGCCCGATATCAGCATAGAAAGTGTACTTGGCGGTAAGGCTGCATCAGGCTTTGAAAAATATGCAACAGACCAGTTCCCTTTAAGAGATACGTTAAGAAAAATAAAAGCAACCTTTGGTATGAATATACTCGGGAAGAAGGATAACAACAAGCTTTTTACGGCAGAGGGGCATATATCCAAAATAGATGATGATATGAGCGATTATATGATAGATTATGTCGCAACGCTTTTTAAAAGGATAACGGAAAAATATATGAAGGACAAATCGGGGAAGGTGTATTTTTCGGTAGTGCCCGATAAAAATATTATCCTTGCTGATAAAAACGGATATCCGTCCATGGATTACGAGGCTTTTTTTGAAAAAATCCGTGAAAAGACAGAATTCGTGGAATATATTGATATAACAGGATTTTTGTCGCTTAACGATTATTACAGGACAGATACCCACTGGAGACAGGAGAAGATTGTTGATGTCGCTCAATATCTTGCCGAAAGAATGGGCGCTGAAATTGAAGGAGAATACTGGGAAAACACGGTGAATAAGCCTTTTTACGGAGTGTATTACGGGCAGATTGCGTTGCCCTTTGAGGCGGATGATATGGTGTATCTGACAAATGATACGATTAATAGCTTTATTGTGACCTATTACGGCTCGGGAAAGGGAGAAGAAGGTGAGGTTTACAACAAGAAAAAGCTTGAAGGGAATGATATGTATGAAATGTTCCTATCAGGGTCGGAGCCTCTTATAACCATTGAAAACCCGAATGCGCAAAACGAAGGAGAATTGGTGATATTCCGTGATTCTTTTGCTTCAAGCATAGCACCGCTATTGGCACAGGGGTATAAAAAAACAACCCTCGTTGACATAAGATATATGCAGTCGGATCTGGTGGGGGAGTATGTTGATTTTGAAAATTGCGATGTACTCTTTTTATACAGTACGGCGGTGTTGAATACGAGCACATCTATGAAATGAAAAAAGCTTGCCGAAAAGCCAATGTCATTAAGTTAAGAAAAGCCATTTGGGACAGTCCCCCTTTGGTTCGTCGGGAGACGACAAACCAAAGAAACCTTGTGAGGTTTTGTTGGGACAGTCCCGAAATGGCTAAAAATACAAAAATGCTAACTTAATGACATTGGCCGAAAAGCAAGCTTTTTTCATTAGAGGTATGTGACAACCTCTTCAATATTTCTGTAGGTTGAGTGCATTTCAATAGGTGCGGCATCATCTGCGGGATAACCCATAACAAGTAACGCCACGGGGACGATGTTTTCGGGAATTAAAAATTCTTCAACCATCTTTATGGGGTTAAAATGCATAACCCAGGTGGAGCCTACGCCCGATTCGGTAGCTTCCATCATCATATGTGTTGTAACAATTGATGCATCAACAAAGCCTGAATTTTCACCATCGTATTTTCTTGTCCAGACTTCGTCCTTATTATAGCAGACAAGCATTGCAAGAGGAGCATCAAAATGACAACGGGTGCAGTTTTTTAACTTTTCAATACCTTCGGGGGATTCTATAACAAAAATCCTCTGAGGCTGATAATTGCAGGCGGTGGGTGCAACGTGACCGGCTTTTAAGATTTTGCCTATAACATCACGTTCAACCTTTTCGGGTTTGAATTTTCTTACAGAGTATCTGTCCTGAGCTAACTTTAAAAATTCCATTTTCGCATCTCCTTTATTAATCTAAAAACTTAACGGGCAGGGGGTCGCAATCCATGCTTCTTAAAATATCGGATACGGACTGTCTGCCCTGCAGACTCATTAATTTACTTGTGCCGTAGGCAATAATTTTGCCTGATTTATCTGTTAAGGTAACCTCGCAGAGAACGATACTTCTGCCTTCTTTAATGGCAGTTGCGGTGGCAATTAATTTGCCTGTGTATGCCATTGCAAGGTTTGTTACCTCCAAGTCAAGGCTTGTAAAGCCTGAGTCCTCGTCCTTATTGCAATATGCCGCCCAATATGCGGCAGAGTCGATAATTGAGGCATAGCAACCGCCGTGAACAGAGCCGAAGGGGTTATGGTGCTTGGGCTCTACATCAAGCTCTATTATAGAAAAACCGGGACCTAAATCAACTAATTTCATGCCTAAAAGCTCCGAATAGGGACTTTGGTTGACAACCTCCTTCAGCTTTTCAATATGCAGAGGATTAATCTTTTTTTGCTCCATGAGTGTTGCTCCTTAAAATATGATAAATCCATTATAACATTTTTTGACATCATATTCAACAGTTAAGGTGAAATTTGAAAATATAATTATTGACTAAACATTTAATTTGTGGTATGCTAACTTCCTGTAAGGGGTTTTGGGTATGACTAATCGTTTTATGGAAGAAGCCATGAAAGAAGCTCGGATTGCACTTGAAATAGGGGAGATACCTATCGGTGCGGTAATAGTTAAAGACGGTGAAGTTATTGCCCGTGGGCATAACCTCAGACAGACGCTCCGTGACGCTACGTTGCATGCAGAGATTGTTGCCATACAGGAAGCGTGCAGGCTTTTGGGTGACTGGAGGCTGGATGAATGCGACCTTTATGTAACATTGGAGCCTTGTACAATGTGCGCAGGTGCTATTATAAATGCACGGATGAGAAGCGTTTTCTTTGGTGCATATGACGCTGAGTACGGCGGTGCAGGCGGAAGAATTGACCTTTTTGCTCCTTGCTATTTCGGAAGTAAAACCGAGGTTTACGGCGGTATTATGGAAAAGGAATGCACAGACTTTTTAAATGATTTCTTTAAGTCAATAAGAGAAAAGAATAAGACAAAGTAAGTTAATTCTAAAACGAATTAATATATATGGAGAAGTATCGAAGTGGACATAACGGACATGACTCGAAATCATGATGCCCCCTGAGGGACGTGGGTTCGAATCCCACCTTCTCCGCCAAAAACAAAAATGCAATGCCGAAAGGTATTGCATTTTTGTTTTTGATACGAAAGTGAAACGAACCTACGTCCCTCAGGAGGGACGTGGGGGACGAGCCCGACTGCGTCCTGCGGACGGAGGAAGGAGGGCGAGGAGTGGCAGTAACAAGACGAATTCGAGAGAAAGGAGTGAACGAAGAATGAGTCGTTGTTACAACAGGCTCGCTTGCGAGGAATCCCACCTTCTCCGCCAAAAACAAAAATGCAATGCCGAAAGGTATTGCATTT
>JAFYPR010000056.1 GCA_017547445.1 Clostridia bacterium | reverse complement strand
TTCAGGTGTGGGTGTAATAAGGAAGTTACAGTTTTTAAATAAATCAGGCAAGCTGTTTACATAACCGTAAACCTCCCGTCCTGCCATGGGGTGAGCACCCACATATTCCATATCGGGGCGGATAGCAGCATTTATATCCTTCACAAACTGCTCCTTTATGCCGCACACATCAGTTAAAAGTGCACCCTTTTTAAAGGATTCTATATGCTCTTTTACAAAATCCACACATAACGAAGGGTACAGACAAAGCACCACGATATCGCTCTTTCGAAGGATTTCTTCATCACTCTCGCCGCTATTTGCAATCACCCTGTCTGCAACCGCCATATCAATAACACTTTTTCTGTGGTTAATACCGTAAATTGTGGCATCAGAGTATCCCTTAAGTGCCTTTGCAAGGCTACCGCCTATAATACCCAGACCAACTATTGTAATATTCATATTTCAGACTCCTCTGCCTTCAAAAATCTTATCGGGCGTATCATTCAATGCCCTTATCACATTCCTGCCGGGGTGCTCCCCAAGCTTCTTCATAGCCTTAAGCCGTCTTGATGCAGGGTGATGTATATCGCTTCCAATTACATCAGCAAGATTTCTTTCAACGAGGAATCTTGCAAAATCCCCTTCCTCGCTGTCCTCAAAAAGGCTTATTCCGTTTACCTGAAGCATCACGCCTCTTGACAAAAGCGCATCAAGAAGCATAGGGTCATTGATAAGGTAGGAATATCTTTCAGGGTGCGCCACCAGCACCTTGACGCCCTTTTTTATAAATTCATCAATATATCCTATGAAAACCTCTCTCTTAAGCCCGTGATATTTAAACTCTGCGAGCAGAACATCACTATCCCCAAGGCAAAGTCTGTGAAGCTCCTCTTCATTAAAAAGCTCATCGGTTATATAAACCTCAAAGCCTGCCTTAAGCTCAATCTCTATACCTTCATGCTCCATAGCATCCTTCAATGCACGAAGCCGTCTGTCACGCCTGTCTGTCATCTTTTCCACATCCTCACCCAAGGTAAAATGAGGTGTGGCAATCATCTTTCTTATTCCTGCATCGTATGCAATGCGCAATATTTCGATTGACTGCTCAATGCTCTCAGCTCCGTCGTCAATCTCAAAAAGCACATGCGAATGTAAATCAACCATTTTTTCTTCTCCTTTGTAAAAGGATATAAACTGTTGCCGTTATCAGTATTCCGACAGCTGCACCTGCTGTATCTATCAATACATCCCTTACTTCACCGCTTCTTCCGGGTATGTATAACTGATGCACCTCATCACTTATTGCATACACTACACATACCACAGGCGCAAATGTAAGCGAAAGAGCATTTTTTATTTCATAACCCGAGCGCATCAGAAGATATACAAGCATACCTAAAAAAGCATATATCGAAAAATGAGCCAGCTTTCTTAACAGAAAATGCAAAAATTCCGCAGCTTCTATCCTTGCACTTTTTTGCATATCATTAAATACTCCCACAGTATCAAGTATTTTATAAAGCAACGTATTGCTTAAATCGTGGGATACCTCTGCACTCTGATGGGAAAATATAAAAATAGTACTCATACAGCTTATAACCAATACCCACAGTACTATCCTCTTTACCATCCCGTCTGCCCCCTCCAATGCTTAAAGGCTTCATATACAACCCTTCCGCCCTCTCCGTTGGGATGAGCGTCCTCACTGTTTGTCATATATTCTGCCTTAACGGTGCCATTATCGTCATATTCAAGACATGCCGCAATATCAAAATACCCCTTTGTTCCTCTTATGTATTCGTTAACCTTTTTTCTCTCCGCTTCTTCATATTCACTAAGGTTAAAGGGCGGCACTGTAAGAAGATGTATAGTTATGTCTTTGTTTTCAGCCTTTAACAGCGCACACGCCTTTTCAATATCCTCTGTAATCTCCTCTGCATTTCTTCCTCCGGATTTCAGGTCGTTAACACCGAAGCACATAAAAACCTCGTCGCACATGGCAGCCTTCTTTGTAAATACACCGCCTGATGCTGCGTCATAGCACCTTGCCCAGCCCATGCCAAGATTCCAGAAGCTTATGTCATCCTCTAAGCTTTCTCCTATGCGGTGGGTCCATGCCTCATATTTATCAATTCCCGTTCTTGACCCCTGAGTAATAGAGTCTCCCCAAAAGCCTACAGTCTTTTTCTTATCCTTCTTTATTCCTATAAACGCAGGTCTTAAAGCAAAATTATCGGACCATATTTCTTTTCCGTTTTCAAAAATTCTGCCGGTGGAAACACTTTCGTTAGTAGCAGGTATAAATTTACGGCATTCAGCACAAACCTTAAATGTCAGAACCATATATCCGCCCTTTTTATATGTAAAGGTAAATTCGTCAGAAAAGTATTCCTCACCTAACCCGACTTCCTTTTCCTTCAGGTTGTCAAAGGTAATGTCGCATCTTCCTTCTTCTGTTTCCTTATCCGGCGAAAAAGCTGCATAAGCCTCGCATATCTTAAAGCCGTCGCCCTTCTTTTCCGCGCGGCAGTTCCCTGTGGAATCCACTTTGTTCACAAAGAAAAGACGATAAACATTCTCACCCTCGCAACGGAGTCGATAATAGCTTTTAAAAACGTATTCGCATCCGCTCTTAAGGTTTATTCCGTTATTATTCCCGCATCCAAGAGTGGTTGCCGAATAATAATCTGTGAATTTTTCCATTTTTATAACTCCAATCCATTTTTAGTTATTGACAATTAAAATTTTATTTGCTATAATACTACTGCTTGCCCGAGTGGCGGAACTGGCAGACGCACAGGACTTAAAATCCTGCGGCCCTTAAAGCCGTACCGGTTCGATTCCGGTCTCGGGCACCAGAAAAAAGCACTTCGTACGAAGTGCTTTTTTCAATGAAATCCGTTTTTTCAAAACGGGTGAAATACACTTCGTGTATGAAAGGCTCTTTACAGAGCATGAAATGTGCTTCGCACATGAAAACGGATTTTATTTCACTTTCTGCAAAGCAGAAAATTGCATAATCCGAAGGATTATTTCATGTTGAGCAATGCGAAACATTTCATTTATTTCTTTTTCCTTGCAACTAACCTGTTTATGGTAAATCCCAGCCCCGAAAACTTTTCTTCGTATTCGGTCATAATGTTACCTTCAAAATCGCTGTTATGCAAATCAAAGGTAACCTCGCTTAATTCCCAGCCGTTCTCCTGAAAGCTTTCAAGGGAAAAATCAAAAAGCGGACGATTATCAGTCTTAAAATGAACCTCACCATCCTCGGTGAGGATTTTTTCATATAAATCAAGAAAATTCTTGTGTGTAAGTCTTCTCTTTGCGTGCCTGTCCTTGGGCCACGGGTCAGAAAAATTAAGATAAATCCTGTCAACACTGCCATGGGGGATACTATCTGCCATATACTGCACGTTGCCCGATACAAATCTTATATTATCAAGCTCCAGCTCTTTTGCCTTTTCCGCCGCAAGAACAATAATATTTGCAATCATTTCACTTGCAATATAGTTAACGTCGGGATTTAACGACGCAAGAGTTGTTATAAATCTTCCCTTACCGCATCCGATTTCCATATGTAACGGGTGATGTGACAAAAATTCTTCATCCAATATATCACCCTTGTCAGAATATATTCGGGCGCAGCTGTTAAGTCTTTCATCAAGATGTTTACGGTTTCTCTGTCTCATATCTGCCTCCTGAAAAGCACATAATTTTACATAGTATTATATGCTTTTTATAAGCTATAGTCAAGTTTTAAAACAGCTCTGCTATCTTAAATTTGATTTTCACGGGGATTTTCTCATGTTCTGTAACCAGAGGGTAGTTTTCACCAAAGGTTTCCTTTAAAAGAGCGTCAGCCTCTTCAGTTGCCGCATCCACCATGCAAAGAGGCGGGAAAAGTACGCACCACCAGTTTTCCCCCTCAGCTTTTCCAAGCTTTATCCTTACTGCATTATACTCACCCTTAGGAAGGGAAAAATTCTCATAATGCTTTGTGGGGAAATCAAATCTTCCGTACTCTGCCCGGGCGGTGTACAAAAAACCCTCCTTCTCAAGAATTTCGTTTGCAACAGACTCAAAAGTGAAAAGGTTTTCTTCTATATCGTTTATATTATCAAGCTCTTCCATTTTCTCAAGAAGCGCATCACGAACCTTCAGCTTAATCCTCTGGTCAGCCTCAGAGTTGCTTTCGGCAATCACATGAAGCCTCACAATACCCCCGCTTAACTCCTCAGATAAATTTTCCGAATAGCATACAACGCTTGTTGTTATTAGAATAGCCGTAAGTATACATACTGCAATTTTTCTCATATTGAATAACACTTCCTTTTACAAGAAGTATTTCCCCAAAAACACCCGTTTATACAAAAAAGGCAGCCGAAGCTACCTTTTTATAAAATTGGATATTTTCTTATATACTACCATTGTTATAACCGACAAGCTCAATCCCCTTACAAAATTAAACGGTGCAATGGTGTAAAGTGTAAGATTAAGCTTTGCTTCAAAGGGCGCGCTTCCCATATAAAGAGGCAACATAATAAACAAATTTGTAAATATGCTGGCAACACTCATGATAACTGTTGCGCTGATAAGTGAAATTACTGCGCCTTTTTTTGTCTTATTCATTTTATAAACCATACCACACACAAGCACAAAAGTGCCGTTGACAACAAAATTTGCCAGCTCGCCTACAAAGCCTGTGGAGCTTATGGTGCAGTGCAAAAGATTCTTTATGCCTTCAACGCAAACCCCGGCTACAGGTCCTATTGCAAGCGATGCTATAATAGCAGGCAAATCCGATATCTCTATTTCAAGAAAGCCTGCCACCTTCAGTCCCATAAGACTTCCTATGTACTGAAGAAGAAATGCCAGTGCCGAAAACATGCCTACCGATACAATGAAAAATGTTTTACCTCGTCTCATAGATGCACCTCATAATATAAAAGCTCCGTATATAATTATACGGAGCTTTTGTAATCAAAATAACGAAAACCTATAAGTTTTCTTTTTGTTTCTTCTCACATCCGGACTTTGCAAAATTGCTTCACCGTCGGTTGAGGAATTTCACCTCATCAGCCACTAAGGTGGGTCGCAGACTGTAACTGCCGGTGGGGAGTCACACCCCGCCCCGAAGAATATCAAGTTTTAAGGTTAAAGTCATCACAGAGAAGCCGAAGCTTCTCTGTGAAAGGCTTAAATCAGATCTTTTCCTTAACCTTAGCAGCCTTACCAACTCTGTCTCTGAGGTAGTAGAGCTTAGCACGACGAACCTTACCGCTTCTAACCTTTTCGATTCTGTCGATCATGGGAGAGTTAACGGGGAAAGTTCTTTCAACACCTACACCGTAAGCAACTCTTCTTACTGTAAATGTTTCGGAAATACCGCCATGCTTCTTGGAGATGATTGTTCCTTCGAACATCTGGATTCTCTCCTTAGCACCTTCTTTTACCTTAACATAAAGCTTTACTGTATCACCAATGTTAAGTTCGGGAAGGTCGGATCTGAGCTGATCCTGTGTGATAGACTTTAAAATATCCATCTTTACACTTCCTTTCTTTTTTCAAGCGTTCGTACGAAGGTTCTGCAGAGGACCGCTTCTTTATTTTTGCCATAACATATTACCACACTTTTTTACACATTGCAAGTGTTTTTTATAAATTTATCATAAATTTATTCTGCATTCGCAAACTCTGCCCACAATGGCGATTTTAGTAAGGGTTGTATCAATCTTTATGGGCGGGTATTTCATGGCATCACCCTCACATGTCAATGTTACAATATTGCCGATGCGGTTATATCTTCTTACAACAGTTGTGCCGTTTTCAAGTATTACCACAACCACATTTGAATTTTCTGCAAACATCTGACGGCGCACCACAAGTGTATCACCCTTCACAAGTCTTGCTTTAACCATACTGTCGTCAGGCATTATATAGCCTATGTAATCCTTGCCGTGAGTTATATTCTTGTCTATGTAAATACTGTATCGTACATCCTCACTCCGCATTATAACTTCTCCGGGATGAAGCTTTTCTGCAACAAGAATTTCTTTAACATCGCCTTCCCTGACCTCTTTATCGTCGCTGACAGCCGCCGCATATGCCTGTGACACGCCGAAAATCTCAGCAACTCTTTTTATCAGGTCAATATCTGCACTGCAGTAGCCCGAGGTAAGGTTTTCAAGCCTCTGTATATTTACATCAAGTAAAAACGCCATATTTTCGTCCTTCAGCCCCGCCTCCTTCATCATTCTTGTAAGTCTTTCACCAAAAGTTTCCATTACAATTTCCTCCATATAAAAATAAGCGGAAGAAAACTTCCGCTTATTTCCACTTATTCTTCGTCTTCAAGCTCGTACTCGTCTTCGTCCTCATGAACCGTGAGAACTGTCTTGATTGCGCCCTTTTCGAAAGTAAGCTTTGTTCTGTTTGCGCCTGTTTCGATAATAACTCTGTCTTCCTTGATGGAAACGATGTTACCCATAACACCGCCGATTGTGATAACCTCATCACCGGGGCGCATGTCGTTAAGCATCATTCTTGTCTGCTTTTCTCTCTTCTTCTGGGGACGGATAAGAACAAAGTAGAAAAATACAATCATGAGTACAATATAAATAACTGTACCGCCAAGACCGCCCATTGTTCCGCCTGCTGCTGCATTTGTAGCCTGATCCATCTTACATACCTCTTTTCTTTATTTTACTTAATTTAATATATATTCTGCAATATCCATTGCCAAAGAATGCTTTGCATTGATATTTTTATCTGTTATGTTGTCAACCTCGCTTATAACCCTCACCGCAAGATATATCTCGCCTGATGTATCAATACCTAAGCTCTCCGCCTTTTCATTGTCTTTAATGCTTATGGCAACCGTCTGCCCGTCGGCATTTTTAAAGCCTTCACCAAGATGCGAAATGTCTGCAAAGAATCCGCCTGAAGCATTTTTCATTGCATACTTTTCCTCTATAAAGTATACCCTTGCGGCACCGTAGCCGATAGCATTCATAAGCTTTCCGTCAGCATTCTGTCTGTCGGATTGACCAAGAGACTCATTATATGATATCTCCATAATATCCACATGAATTTCACCGTCGGAATTAACATCACGGCATACAGAATGTAAACAATCCACGTTCTCATCATACATACTGCGATCAATAAAATTATCGCCGATATAAGCTAATGTTATATCAGGCTCCCGTTTATCAACACAGCTTTTTACCGCAACTAAAATCCCTATAACCACCGCAATTATAAGTGCCCACTTTTGCCAAGCTTTCATAATTACTTATTGTCAACAGGACGCATAGTCGGGAACAGAATTACGTCACGGATAGAAGTATTGTCAGTCAGGAACATAACAAGACGGTCAATACCGATACCAACACCGCCTGTGGGAGGCATACCGTAACGGAGTGCATTGATGTAGTCTTCGTCCATCATGCCTGCTTCGTCATCGCCTGCTTCCAAAGCCTTAACCTGTTCTTCAAATCTTTCCTTCTGGTCGTAGGGGTCGTTAAGCTCAGAAAATGCATTACCTAATTCCTTACCCATTACGAACACTTCAAAGCGTTCTGTAAATGCCTTGTTGTTAGGGCATCTCTTTGCAAGGGGAGAAATTTCAACAGGGTATTCTGTAATAAATACAGGCCCTGTAAGGTGTTCCTCTGCCTTTTCTTCAAAAGCAAGAGCAATCATTTCACCGATGCTCTTATCCCCTTCAACCTCAATACCAACAGAGGCAAGTGCCGCCTTTGCTTCCTCAACGGTTGTGATTGCATCAAAGTCAATTCCGGAATACTTCTTAACAGCTTCCTTCATTGTCATTCTTGCCCAGGGACCCTCAAGGCTGATTTCAGTGCCGTTGAAGGTAAACTTCTTTTCACCGTTTACCTTTTCGCAAACATGTGTGATAAGACCTTCTGTCAATTCCATCATGCCTTCATAGTCTGTATAAGCCTGATAAATTTCAATACTTGTAAACTCGGGGTTATGAGTTAAGTCCATACCCTCGTTTCTGAACTGTCTGCCCATTTCGTAAACTCTCTCAAGACCGCCAACGATAAGCCTCTTAAGATTTAATTCTGTGGCAATACGAAGATACATATCAATATCCAACGCATTATGGTGAGTGATGAAGGGACGAGCCGTAGCACCGCCTGAAATAGAGTTAAGCACAGGTGTATCAACCTCTAAGAAATCACGTGAATCGAGATAATTTCTGATTTCACGGATAATAACGCTTCTCTTTTTGAAGGTTTCACGAACCTGGGGATTAGCGATTAAGTCCATATATCTCTGACGGTATCTGATATCGTGGTCACTGACCTCGTTCTTTACGTACTCATTGCCCTTAACAGGGATGAAAAGGTTCTTTGCAAGAAGTACAAAGCTTGTAACATTGATGGAAATTTCGCCTGCAGCTGTTCTGAAAACAACACCCTCTGCGCCGATAACGTCCCATACGTCAATCTCAAGCTTAAAGCGGTTAAATTCTTCCTCGCCGATATCGTCTCTCTTTAAATAGAACTGAATCTTTTCGTCACGGTCCAATACGTCAGCAAACATCAGACCGCCTGCACGTCTTTTTGCCATAAGTCTGCCTGCAGCACGAACTGTTTTGCCTTCAAGCTCTTCAAAATGCTCTTTAATATATGTCATAGAATGAGTTACATCATATTTTGTAATCTCATAAGGGTCTCTGCCGTCCGCACGAAGCTCCAGAAGCTTTTCCTCACGTGTCTTCTGCTGATTGGGATTATTATTGTTATTATTCTGTGCCATTTTGTTCATCCTTTCAGTATATACTGCGATAAATTATTATACACCACATTTCTTAACTTTTCAAGCTATATTTTGTTTCTGGAGTCAACAATTATCGTAACGGGGCCGTCATTTAAAAGATTAACCTTCATATCAGCACCGAAAATACCCTTTTGTGTCACTTTACCTGTTGCTTCCTGGCATCTTTTGCAAAATTCCTCATACATTTTCTCGGCTTCCAAAGGCGCCATTGCCCTTGTAAAGCCGGGGCGGTTGCCCTTTTTTATCTCAGCCAGAAGGGTAAACTGACTTACCGCTAAAATCTCCCCGTCAATATCCTTAACGGACAAATTCATCTTATCCTCTTCATCGCAGAAAATCCGCAGGTCAACGCACTTTTTAACCACATAATCCATATCATCCCGTCCGTCGCCCTCTTCTGCACCGAAAAGTATCAATAAACCCTTTCCTATTTCGCCTGTAACCGTACCGTCAACGGTTACCGATGCGTTTTTAACTCTCTGTATTACCGCTCTCATACTCTGCCTCCGTCATATTCTCAACAGCTTCATACATATCTGCTTCTTCAAAAACTCCTTCACGTACATTTATATAGTACGTCTGGCTTCTTGCAAGAATATTGTTCATTTCAAAAATAATATCCCTGTCTGTAGCTTTTTTTGCATATGTATCAATTTTTGTGTATAATTCACCCATCATATCGAGTCCCACAGGACAGTTTGCCATCACGTCATATATTTTCTCCGCATATGAAGGGTAAAGAACTTCCTTGTCATGTCTTAAGATAATATTTTCCCATGTTTCCATTGCGGCAATATAGTCCCCCTCAGCGGTGTAAACCTTTGCCATGTCACGATAATAGCCGTAATTCTTTTTATTGAACTTAATGGCATTTCTGATAAGTCTTCTGTGCTCGGAGTATAATGCATTTTCATCCGCGCCGTACTCCTTCATGTACGCCTTGTATGCCCTTTCCCATCCGTAAGAGCTTATCATTTCCATCCGTGCTCCTGCCTCGTAATACCTGCCTGCCTTGTCAAAACGACCCATATCATAGTTATGATCAGCTATTGCATACGGAATATGCGACGATGCAAACAACAGGGCAAATATGCCCACCAGGGCAAAGATAACAGATATTGACCTGTGTATATAAACTATAACCCCATCTTCACGGCAGGTATAATACATCGCTATAAGAGGAATTGTAAATGCCGCCGCTTCTGAGGAAGATAGCAATACACCAATTGTCAACATAAGCATAACAAGGTTTATAAAGCCCGGTCTTTTCATGCAGCACATAACAGCACCGCACAGGGCAACAATCACAAAGCCTACACCTATAATGCCGTAAGCCTCCGTAAGAAAGCTTAAAACAGAAGGAAAGCCCTCATAACCACCCTCTGTTACAGCGCAGGTGGCATTATACCCTCCGCAGCCTATACCCAAAACACTTACAAGCCCCTTTATTGCACCGTTCAGGTAAGCATTTTTTGTAACTATAAGCTCCGCTACGGCATTTATTGCATTAACTATACCCATTACGGCGCAGCCTGAAAGACACAAAAGCGCTTCAACCTTCTTGTGTCTTCTTGTAATGCACCATGCAAAAGCCACGGCAAATGCAAAAAGGTATCCCATAAAGCTTTTTGTCATTAAAAGCACATATGCAAAAATGGGTACCGCTACATAAAATTCAGGCTGTCGTTTCTTATTTCCGAAAAGCCTCAGAGCCGAAACTATACCAAACACTGCGATAAATGCACCGGTATCAGGGGAGCCTTTCCCCAAATCCATACTGCAGCCAATAAAACTGCTCTCAATAAAAATCTGATGCAGCACGGCAATAACCGAGTAAAACAGAGAGGCGGAATATATGAGCCGGAATGCAATATCACCCAATGCAGCATTACCGCATTTATATTTATAATCACCTATAAGAAGACAGGCAAATGCGGCAGTTAAAAACATACTGCCTGCCATAACCTGACAGCCCTTGTCGCTTACCCATAAAAGAGAAAGGAATGAATAAGCTGACATGGCAAGCATACAAACAGCTGTTTTTGATAAAACCGCATACCTGTTTCTGATAATCCCCAAACCCATACAAAGGGCAAACAAAAACAAAGAGAGGTACACCCCGACACCTTTTTCAAATGCCGAAAGGATAACAGGGATTACAAATATAAAGATTGTCAGGGTTATATGCAGTATATTTATTTCTCTACTCCTCATGTAAATACCTCCCAAGGCTATAAAAGGTGGAGAATTTTGCTCTCCACCTTTTCAGCTTATTCCTCTGTTTCTTCTTTTGTGAGCTTTACAGTCGCTCTCACTACACGTCTGTCCTTGAATTCTGTTACATTTATCTCCAGCCCACAGCTTTCCACAACAAATGTAGCACCGTCCTCGGGAATAGACTCAGTTGAATGAAGAACTAAACCTGAAAGGGTTTCAAACTGGTCTGTAGGCAAATCTGCGCCTGTTATTTCCTCAAGCTCCTCCAAAGGTGTAAGACCGTCAATGTCCCACTCGTTTTCGCTTACGGAAATAATGTCCTCGATTTCAACCTCTTCGTCCTCATCATATTCCTCGTCTTCGATTTCGCCCACAATTTCGCCTAAAAGGTCGTCCATTGTTATAATACCTGCAAATCCGCCGTATTCATCCGCAACAATGGCAAAATGTGTCTTTTCTTTCTGCATGTTTGCAAAAAGAACATCGGCAGAAATTGTCTCAGGCACAGTATAAGGCTGATGGATAATTTCTTTTATATCCTCACCCTTATCATAGAAAAATTCATACAATTCACGGGCATAAACAACGCCCACAATATCGTCAATATCCTCACCGCACACAGGGAAGCGCGAAAAACCGCTTTCTCTTATCTTTTCTTCCCATTCGGTAGGAGTTTCGTCCATCATCAGCACCGTAACGTCCTTACGGTGGGTCATAACATTTCCTGCACTGTTATCGCCAAATTCAAAAATATTTGTGATAAGCTCCTTTTCCTCGGGAGCAATCGTACCCTTTTCGCTACCTAAATCAACCATCATCATAACATCATCTTCGGTAACACGGGCAGTTTCACCATCAGGGTCATTGCCGGAGAGTGCCACAAAAAGCTTTGCCAGAAGATTATATACAAAAGCAAAGGGTCTGAAGATATTCCACACAATAACCACAAAGCTACTCAGTGACATTGCGCTCTCATCAGGCTTTGAGTTGCAGATTTTTTTCGGCACCATATCGGTAAAAATCACAACTGCGGAAATGTGTATAAGTGCAAGCACTATAATCGACTCATTATAGTCAATCACATCCATCAGCATGACTAAATTGACAAGTCCTCCAACGAGCACCGCAGTAAGAACAAATGCAGTATACGCAGTTCTCAATGCTGCAAGCACACGTATTTCCTTTTCCATAAAGCCTAAAACTCTCTTTGCTTTCTTGTTGCCTTCCTTGGCAAGCTCTTTCATCTTGTAATCGTTAACGCCTTCAATTGCTGCTTTTGCTCCCTTACAAAGAGCCGCCAGCAGAATAAGCACAATCTGTAGCGTGACGACAGGTAACGGATCAGTCACAAAATTTCATCCTTTCGTTTTTAAATTGCATTTTATTTTATCATATGTATTTCTTTATTTCAAGTTTTTATTAAACAACATAAAAAAGTATCGAGAAAAAGAAGCATATACTTCCTGCCAGCACAAACAAATGCCATATAGCGTGCATATACTTTACCCTTATAAGGTAGAAGATAATCCCTAAAAGATATACAAGCCCTGCAATGCACATAAACACAAGTCCGCCGGTGGGCAGAAGAGTTACAAGCTGAGGAAGCTTAAAGATAATCGCAACACCCATAATCACATAAAATATAAGGCTCAGTGTCTTGAATTTATCAAGGGCAATGGCATTTAAAACAATGCCTAAAATTGCACAGGTCCATATTGCAATAAGTATACCCAAACCGCCGTTGCCCCAAAGGGTGCATAAGCAATAGGGTGTATATGTACCTGCAATCAAAAGAAATATTGAGCAGTGGTCAAAAACCCTGAACACCTTTTTTGCGGTGTGGTTCGTAAGTGAATGATAAAGAGTACTCATGGTATAAAGTACAATCATTGTACCACCGTAAATGCTTCCACCCACAACGCCGGGGATATTCTTATGTATTGCCGCCATAACAATAACCAGAACAGTTGCCGCAATTGCCATAAGCGCACCTACTCCATGACTTACCGAGCTGAATATTTCTTCACCTAAGCTGTACTTTTTTAATTTGACAGCCATAAAAATCACCTCTTCAACTTGATATTTTATCACGGTTTTCCCCTTAAGTAAAGAACAAATATATTTTTAACAAACTATTCATTTTATCCGTTGACACCATCTTTTTAATATGGTATAAATATGGTATAAATCAGTTATAAAGGTTAGGAGGTTTTTAAAATGAAAAAAAGAAATCATCATTCTCTCTGCCCCACCCCTCCCATGGGCTGGAACAGCTGGGACTGCTACGGTGCCGCAGTTACAGAGGACACCGTCCGCAAAAACGCAGACTACATGGCTAAAAATTTAAAGCAGTACGGATGGGAATATATCATTGTTGACATTCAGTGGTATGAACCCAACGCCGTAAGCCATACATATAACAACTTTACAGCGCTGGAATTTGACGAATATTCCCGTCTTATCCCTGCCGTAAACCGCTTCCCCTCAGCCAAAGACGGCTCAGGCTTCAAGCCTCTTGCCGACTATGTTCATTCCCTCGGCTTAAAGTTCGGTATACACATTCTCCGCGGCATCGCACGTGAATGTGTAAAGAAAAACACACCCATAAAGGGCACTGACAAAAAAGCACTTGATATTGCAAGGGTTGACTCCACCTGCCCCTGGAACACCGATATGTATGGTGTTGACTATACAAAGGAAGGCGCACAGGCATATTACGATTCTCTCTTTGAGCTCTATGCCTCATGGGAGATTGACTTTATAAAGGTTGACGATATCGCCCGACCCTATCATGACAAAGAGGTCGAAATGATAAGAAAGGCTATTGATAAGTGCGGCAGAGATATCATTCTTTCCCTCTCTCCCGGTGCCGCATCTCTTCACAGTGCAGAGCATCTTAACGACCATGCAAATATGTGGCGCATGACAGATGACTTCTGGGACAAGTGGGAGCTTTTAAAGGATATGTTTGACCGTTGCCGCAACTGGCAGAATTTACGCATTGACGGTGCATGGCCCGACTGCGACATGCTTCCTTTAGGCAAATTGCGTGTTTGTAACGGCAATGGCGGCGAATGGTCACATTTCACCCGCGACGAGCAGATGACTCATATGGCGCTCTGGTCAATATTCAAGTCTCCTCTTTTCTTCGGCGGTGACATGACCATGAATGATAAATGGACAGACAGCCTTATGATGAATGAAGATTTAATTGAGCTTAATAAATACTCCAAGGATAACCATGAGCTTTATCGTGACGAAACAGGCGCAGTTGTATGGTATGCAAAGAGCACAAAGGACGACAGCTGCTATATTGCC